>NZ_JBFLKW010000015.1:0-69621 GCF_040743205.1 Corynebacterium sp. 045007 | reverse complement strand
CTAGATATATGCTTCCGGAGCATATACTTTCCGGAAACCTACAGGTCAATCCGTGAAAATCCGCGATTCCGGACACACTTTTTGACCCTTAACCCTAACTATCGCGCATTCAATCTGCGCCCGGCGTCCTGGTTTGTGTTGCCGGCGACGCGACGCCCTAAGAAGGGCGTGGTCACGGTGTCCGGCGGTGGTCGAATTGCCTCTGGACCGGCGGGAGCTGACCGGCTGCCAACCCCCTGGTACCCCACTGGCCTGCGCTACGCGGCAGAGGAAGGACCAGGTGAGGTGCAGACTCCGCTGCTCGGCAAGACCGCCGACGCAATTTCGCTGGGAGATCCCGTGTGGTTCCGCCACGCCAAGGCCGGCGAAATAGCCGAGCACACACAAGAAGTCATTGCAGTTCGAGATGGCGCCATCATCGCCCACTGGCCCACGTACCGAGGAAAGGGATTGATCTTCACATGAGCAATTCACGCAACAACGCCCGCTTCACAGTCTCTACAGTTGAGTCCCGCGTACCACGCGTACGTCGGCGTGCGCAGGCAAAAGCCGTCGCCAACTCTCATTGGAGCAATTGGGCGCACACGCAATCGTGCACCCCGTCCTACACTCATCAGCCGCACGATGATGAGGGCGTTATCTCGGTAATTAAAGCGGCGAAGACCGAAGGAACTACGGTGCGCCCGCTAGGGGCCGGTCATTCTTTTACTTCCGTGGCCACCACCGATGGGCACCGCATTCAACTCGACCGCTGCTCTGGTCTGGTCGAACTCGACGCCGCCAACCAGACCGCCACGCTGCGTGCCGGCACTCGCCTGCGCGACACTCCAGGTATTCTGCGCCCGCTCGGTTGGGCACTTCCCAACCAGGGCGATGTCGATCCGCAGTCGCTGGCCGGTGCTATCTCTACTGGCACACACGGCACCGGGCTTGGATTCACCGGCTTCGCAGGCACCGTGAAAGGATTCAAGATTGTCACCGCGGATGGCGTCGTCAGGCACTGCCATCCGGACGCTGAGGGAATCGACGGCGAGCTCTACCGCCTCGGACGGCTGGGACTGGGTGTCTTCGGCGTGCTTACGGAGGTCACGATGTCCGTCGTGCCAGCGTTTGATCTGCACGCCGACGAGCACCGCGAAGAGTTTGATTCCCTGCGCAAGAGTTTCGCCGAGCGCTGCAAAGAAGCTGACCACCTGGAGTTTTTCTGGTTCCCGGGACAGCGCGAGACGCTGGTCAAGCACAATACTCGCATTGAACCGCAGCGCCACCGCCGCCCGAGCCGCAATAGCCTGAAGCAGCGCCTGGGCAGCGCGCGTACGTATCTTAACGACGAAGTCGTCAACAACATGGGACTCTTGGCGTGCTGCGAGATTGCTAAGGCCATTCCCGCTACGACCGATACCATCAACCGGATTGCCACCAACACCGTGCCAGAGCGCAGCTACTCCAATGAGGCGCACAAGGTCTTTGTCTCGCCGCGCCGAGTGCGTTTTTCCGAGATGGAGTACTCCGTCCCGCTCGAGGCCGCTTCCGATGTCCTCGGGGAAATCCGCGACGCGATTGCCCGCAAGAGGATGAAAGTCTCCTTCCCCATCGAGGTGCGCTCCGCGAAAGCCGATGATGTGGCCCTATCCACTGCGTACGGTCGCGACAGTGCCTACATCGCCATCCACCGCTACTGGAAGGAAAATTATCGAGAGTACTTCAACCTCATCGAGCCGATTTTCAAGGCCCACGAAGGTCGCCCGCACTGGGGCAAATTGCACACGCTCCGCGCGGAGGATTTCGCGGAACGTTATCCGCTGTTCGGCGAGGTCCAGGCACTACGGGAAAAGGTCGACCCGCAGGGAATCTTCCTCAACGAGCACCTGCGCGAACTTTTCTGCTAATTATCTGCCGGCTTTACGACGTCCCGGGTAACCGCCCCATCCGTCTGGTCGGCGGCATCGTCGGAAACCGCGGCCGGTTCAACACCGGCCTTGCGGAGTTCCCGGCGAACCCGCCTCTGGCGCCGCATCTTCAGGATGAGATCGCAGATGAACAGCGCGACGGCACCCCAGATGATGAAGAACCCGATCCAGCGCTCCGGTTCGAGCTGCTCGCCCAGCACAGTGACTGCCAGGGTGATTTGGAGAACTGGAGTCAGGTACTGCATCAGGCCCAATGTGGCCAACGGCAGGCGCTTGGCACCTTCGCCGAAGAGAAGCAACGGAATGGCGGTAGCAACACCGGCGCTCATCATGAGCAGCACGTGACCAGTTCCTTCGGAGGTAAAGGTGCTCTGCCCGTTGTAGGTCAACCAGAGGATGTAGGCCAGCGCAATCGGTGTGATTACGGCGGACTCGGCCGTCAGCGAAGCTGCAGAGGAAAGCGATACCCGCTTCTTCATTAGTCCGTAAAAACCGAAACTGAACGCCAGCGCCAGCGCACCCAACGGCGGATGTCCCACACCGATTGTGAGAACAATGACCGCAATGGTTGCCAGGATGACACTGCCGAGCTGCAACCGCGAGATGCTTTCACGGAAGAAAATCATCGCCAACAAAACGCTGACCAGCGGGTTGATGAAGTAGCCGAGCGCGGCCTCCGCCACCTGCCCATTGTTGACCAGGTAGACGTACACACCCCAGTTGACGGAGATCAACAGTGCGGCAATAAAAATAGTGCCCCAGGTCTTGGCACTCGCGGCCTTCAGCTCTGGCCATGCGCGCATGAAGCTGAGGGCAATGACCATAAAGACAAGGGTCCAGACGAATCGGTGCGCCAAAATCTCTACGGCCCCTGCTGGTTCCAGCAAGGGGAAATAGAGCGGAAACAGCGCCCACAAAAGGTACGCACCGAATGCCTGAATCACTGTTGACTGACTCCTTTTCGTTCTCGTTGAAACTGACTGCGTACTGGCGGCAGAGTTCTAGCCGCTTCATCCTAGTCGTTTGGATTTGGGCACTCAGTTCTGGCTTCTATTAGTTCTGACCGCTTAGTTCTGGCTCAGCCCCGGCGCAAAGAGCGGATCTTTATCCGTGAAGCCGGAACTCAGCACCGGGCGAATACCAAAACGGCCACGCGCCGCATCTGATGGCAGCGCCTCGACAGCTTTCACATCGGGCATTTTCTTGACATCCATCAACGATTCAGCGTCACCATAGACCAGTAACCCGTTGAAGCCGAGCCGTTCGTCGTCAATCGCGACGTCTGCGTAAGCAGCTGCTAACTCCAGCTGATCTTGCAGCAGCTTTTCTTCGCTCGCTGTTTTACTCGGCTGCGGCAAATACCGGGTGCTCACACCGCCGATGATTGCAGTCGACACTCGCAGAGAGGGCTCTTTTTCATAGACCTGTGCCGCTTCTTGCGCATCGAGCAGCCGGTCAAAAGTCACCATCGCCCAGAACTTCGGGTCCTCCACGACTGGCTGGCCGGTCTTTAGCCGGTAGTCCTCTTTCTTCATATTCGCGAGGGACTCGTCGGCACGCTCTACGTACTGCTCGGTTGCTTCCCACGGGTCCGGGCCGAGCGCATCGCCGTTGAGATTTTGCGGCTTGCTTACCCGATCGGAAGTCGAAGCGACTGCTAAAACAATCACCAATATGACAACACAGAAACCAGAGATCAGTGCCATCACTGGCGAAATACTGCCGTCACCAGTGCTTTTCGCACGAGTTTCACGGCGTGGTGGGTTCTTGGATCCCGATGGGGTCTGCGTCATGCGCTCTGCCTCAAAACTTCCAATGCGTGGTTCAAATCATCTGGGTATGGACATTCGATTTCCATCCAGCGACCATCTGCCGGATGGTGGAAACCAAGCGAGACCGCGTGAAGCCACTGGCGGTTGAGCCCCAGCCGCTTGGCCAATGCCGGATCAGAACCGTACATGGGATCGCCGCAGCATGGGTGATTCAGCGCAGAGAAGTGCACGCGAATCTGGTGCGTACGCCCAGTTTCTAGATTCACCTTCAGCAGCGTTGCTGGGGCGAAGGCCTCAAGCGTTTCGTAGTGCGTCACAGCATGCTTGCCATCCTGGCGGACGGCAAAGCGCCAACCCGCCGACGGATGACGGCCAATCGGCGCATCAATTGTCCCGGACAGCGGATCCGGATGCCCCTGAACCAGAGCGTGATAGGTCTTGGACACCTCACGGTTTTTGAACGCCCGCTTGAGCACGGAGTAGCCCCGTTCGGAGCAGGCGACAACCATCACGCCAGAGGTGCCAACATCGAGGCGATGCACGATGCCTTTTCGCTCGGGCGGACCGGAGGTAGAAATGCGGAAACCAGCAGCCGCCAGTCCGCCGATAACCGTTGGGCCTTCCCAACCGACTGACGGATGTGCGGCCACACCGACAGGCTTGTGAACAGCCACCAAATCGGAGTCGTGGTAGAGCACGTCCATGCCCTCGACGAGTTCCTCTTTGGGAACCAATGGCTTTTCCACCGGCGGCAACAACACAGAGAGGAAAGCGTTTTCTTCCAATCGGTCGGACTTGCCAACGCTCACGCCATCGACCGTGATGTCCCCAGCCGCTGCCAAATCAGCCACCGCTGTGCGCGAGAGCCCCAACAACTTAGCCACACCGGCGTCTACCCGCATACCAGCCAAGCCCGGTGGAACGGGCATCTGCCGGGTTTCTCGGTCGGGCTGGTGCGCTCCCCCGAGTGCTGCACCACCATTTACTGCATTGTCGTTCACTGCTGTCCTCCCTCCGCCGACTGCTTCTGATCCTGCTGAGCAGATTTCTTCTCCGCTGCAATCTGATCAGCGAAGAGATCCGGCTCCTTGGAAAAAACCATCCAGATAACGAGGATAATAACGCCCACTGTAATCGCGGAGTCCGCGATATTAAATACGGCAAAACCCTTAACCGACAGGAAATCGACGACGTGGCCGACGTAGAAACCGGGTTCCCGAAACAGCCTATCGATGAGGTTGCCCAGCGCACCACCAGCAATAAGCCCCGCCGCAGTCGCCGATATAGGACTGCGCAACCAATGGGAAAAGCACATCACAGCCAGGATGTAAACCAGCTGCAACGTAGTAAAAACCCAGGTGGCGTTCGTGCCAAAGGAAAAGGCTGCACCGGGGTTAAAAACGAGCCGCAACTCGAAGAGATCGCCAATGACCTGCACCGCAGGACGGCCATCGAGAGTCTTCAAAGCGATAATCTTGGTCAGCTGATCGATAATCGCAACTGACACAATAACCGCAGCGAGAATCCCCCGCCGCGGGAAATATGTCCTCGTTTCCTTCTTAGTCACTGTCCCATAATGGCCTAACAAACCCATATTCAGCCAACTGACACCGCCCGGGTGGTTCCTATCCACCGCGAAACCGGTACGCTAACCGGTGTGACTCGACGTTTCCAATCTCAGTTTGTTCCGGCCTCCACTGCTTTACGACGTGCAGGAGACACCACCTCCTCGTGGTTCCGTCGACCTAGCCGCAGCGACCAGCCTGGTCACACCAAGCGTGGCCTGCTGGCGAGGGTCGGCACCGCTGTTGTTGCCGCTACCACTGTGGTGTCATTGGCCGCGTGCTCGTCGGAAAGCTCGGTGGAAACGCAACCCGTGGACGTTGCACAACCCAAGGTCGAATTGACCAGTGCTGGTAGCGGTGAGCTGGCGAGCGTGCGCTGGAAGGACGACGGTGCAGAGCAGGAGTCGACCGTGGCGGTGACGCAGGGCTTCGCGCAGCGTGGCGGAAACGCCAATAGCGACCAGACGTTCCCGGACACCCGCCTGGAAATCCCCCTGACCAGCACTGTTACCAGCGATAACGATACTCGTGTGGTGACGTCAGAGGTGGGTAAACCCCACGGCTCCAACGATGAGCTGAATGAGGATATCGCTACCGCACAGGGCTTTATCTCTGATTGGTCAACAACGGCCACTGGTGAGGTCAAGGAACTCAAGCTGGGAGCGCCGGAGAAGGCGACCGACACCGCTCGCGCTGGTGTGGAGATGGCGCTGCAGCAGCTGCATTCCGTACCTATCGTCTTCCCCTCCGAGGACATCGGAAAGGATGCAACCTGGACGGTCGAAAGCGAGGTCGAAGGCCAGACCACGATGACGCAGAAGGTGACCTATACCCTGCTCAGCCGTGCGGGCGACATTGTTAATTTGAAGGTCGATGTCAAGCAGGTGCCGACCGTCACGGAGTTGGACACTGGCGGCGAGGGTGCACTGAAGGTTGTCGAGGCCACGACTGACATGCTTGCCGACCGCGTCACCATCGACCTGACTAAGCCGCTTCCGATGAAGGGCAACATCGACTTTGTGACCTCCGTGACCTACGGCGACGGCAACTCCGATGTGCGCATCACTCAGCAGACGCACCGCGGGCTGGAGTTTAAGGACGGCAGCGGGTCGAAGAAGTAGCCCAGAAGAAATAGCTCTGGCCAGCGCAAGGTTAGAAGACGAGAAAGTGTCTAGGTTTATGTCACTTTTCTTCCCAAAAAATGGGCGGAACTGTCATAAACCTAGACACTTTCTTTTGTCTGCCCCAGTGCACCCGACCGGGCTAGGCTGTGATGCCTGGGCCAACGGCACCTAAGCCGGTGGAGGTGGAGGAGGCGCGTCCTCCGCCGGAGCCGGAGCTGGCGGTGGCGGGACCTCCTCAGCCGGCGGTTCAGGCGCGGGTGGCGGAACTTCCTCAGCGGGTGGTTCGGGCGCCGGAGCCGGGGCTGGCTCCTCGACCGGTGCTGGGGCCTCCTCAACCGGAGCCTCTTCAACTGGGGCTTCTTCCTCCGGCTCAGGTGGCGGCGGAGGGGTTTCGCCCGGCGCGAGGCAGAACCCAGGCTTGTGCTCCGGATCAAGCGTCGATGCCAGGTTGCAGGCCCATTCCTTGCTCAGCATCCAACGGCCATCCCTGTAAATGAAGTCCACCTGATCCACGAGCATCGGATCTTCCTCCGGGCGGAGGATATTGACACCGGCTACGGCCTGCTTCGTCGTGAAGCCGGGCGTAATCGGATCAATGACATCAAAGCTGATTTCCTGCTCATTGGCACTATTGGTGACAATGTCGAAGAAATCGCCGGCAGTATCGCCGTCCTCAATGGTCAGCGCCTTTTCCTCGATAGGTAAATCGGGGTTGATAAGGCGTGCGAGGACGTCGTTAAGCTCTGCGCGCGTCGGCAGCATGATGACGGGTTCCGCCGAGCTGGATGTCTTCGATTCAGTCGTCGGCGCTGCAGTATTGCCACCACCGCAGGCAGCTAGCCCAAGTGCGCTGACCGAGACCATCGCCGCTACTGTCACACCACGCGCTGTGCGCCAACGCATTCCGCTAACGCGCTGGTTGCAGGGGACTTTCATATGTGCACTACTCCAATAAAATCTGCATGAAGATTCGCTGGCTTCACGCCTTCCATAATCCTACACAAGGCCAAAACATCGCCTGGGTAAGATGGTGGACATGTCGACTCAGGATCATTCCCCGGCTAGCTCGACCTCGTCTAGCACGGCCTCCCCTCGCCGAATCGTTGTCATCACCACCGGCGGCACCATCGCCTGCACCACAGATCGCAGCGGTGCACTAACCCCGACCATCTCGGGCACGGAGCTCGTCGCAGCGGTCGCGCAGCGTTATCCAGAGGGCATGTTAGAGCTGGAAGTTCGTGAGCTCGGGATGCTGGACTCGTCGAATCTCGCGTTCACCGACGTTGACCGTGTTCTCGCCGCTATTCACGAAGTGCTTGATGACGACTCCGTGGACGGTGTCGTCGTAACTCATGGCACGGACACGATGGAGGAAACGGCCATGGCTGCCGATATTTTCCATGCTGACTCGCGTCCGGTTGTCTTTACTGGTGCACAACTTCCCTATGATCATCCGGAAACCGACGGACCGGGGAACCTCTTTGAGGCCGTGACCATTGCTTCCGATGCCTCTGCGCAGGGAATTGGCGTTCTTATTGTCTTTGGCCACGCAGTCTTGCCGGTACGAGGTGCGACGAAGTGGCACACAACCGATCCTTTGGCTTTTGCCACTAATGCACCGGAGGAGCCGGTTCGTCCAGATCCGCTGCCTCTGGCGGCTTTGGCGGGCTCGAAGGTAGAGATTATCCCCGCCTACTTGGGTGCAGATGGATCACTGCTGGATTCGGCAGTCGCCGCCGGTGCACGCGGCATTGTCGTAGAAGGCCTGGGGTCGGGCAATGTCTCCGATGAGTTTGCCGCTGCCATTGCCCGGGCCATTGCCGCTGATGTGACCGTCGTGATGGCAACGCGCGTTCCGCGCGGTGATGTCCACGCCGCCTACGGCGGTGCCGGTGGCGGTGCGACGCTGGCTCGGCACGGTGTGATTAGCGCTGGTTGCGTGCATGCACCGCAGGCGCGCATCATTCTCGCCGCCGCGCTGGCTGCGAATGTGCATCCGCAGACGCTGTTCTAATTCACGCCTCGATGATGCGGATGATTTTCGCCGGGTTTCCAGCCACAACTACGCCCGCGGGAACGTCCTTAGTCACCACGGCACCCGCGGCGACCACAGAATTGTCGCCGACGTGAACACCGCCCAGGATGATGGCTCCGCCACCGATCCAGGCATTGCGGCCGATGATGATTTCATCTCCAGACTCTAGATAAGCGGCGCGGGCCTCAGCTCCCAGTGGGTGTACTGGTGGAAGCAGCTGTACGTTGGGCCCGAGCTGCGCATAGTCGCAGATTGTCACCTTCACCACGTCAAGTGCGGTGAGCCCAAAGTTGATGAAAACGTTGTCGCCGATGTGGATGTTATCGCCGTAGTCCAGGTAGATCGGCGGGCGAACGGTGCTGCTCTCTCCGAAAGACCCCAGTGCCGGTGCTAGCACTTGCTGTGCTGCCTGCTGGTCTTCGCGGAATGCGACCTCAAATTCAGCGGCCACCTGGCCAATTCGCACGTTCAGAGCCTGTGATTCCGGATGATCGGCGATATACCACTGACCGTTCAGCATGCGCTGGCGGTTATCCAGACCGTCGTCGGGAAGTGTGGTCGACGGATTCGGATCTCGATCGGTGTTGCGCAACGAGGCGCGGCGAGCTGCCTCGAGCTCTGCAATGCGGGATGCGGTAGTCATAGTGCCCCAGTTTACGGACAGCGCATAAACAGAGAGCCGCGAACGGCACTGAGGCAGTCAGCCATATCAAGCATCCGCGTCGGGGCCGAGTTCGTCTTCGCTTTCCCGTTCAGGTTGCGGCAAGTCGAGAGCTGCTGCTTCGTCGGATGCCAGCCACTCCGGCCAGTCCAAACTGCACACCGCGGAGCACGGACGCAGCTCCGGGTCGTCCTCCTTCAGCGTGATCATGCGCCCGGGGCCACTGGTGCGGCTTTCAAAGCGGACAGTCACAATCCCGTGCCCCGAACCCTGCACCCAACCATGTCCATACTCGCTGTGGTGTACGTCCGAGGTGGGTGCCCACTTGGAGTCGGAAAGCCGAACGGTCGGCAACGCACCGGTTCCAGATAGCTCGACCAGGCCGGCGGGAGCGTCGGAAAGCGCAGGTGCTGGTACTCGATCTTCGACGGTGATTGCGCGGTCGAGCTCAGGAAACAGGACTTCTTGTATGTGCGAATCCAGCCCGGAGAAACCGACGCCCACCAGTCGCACTGGGCCGACCTCCGCGGGCGTGAACGCGATTCGGTGCGCCACTGCCATAAGGGTGTCGAAATCCTGTGTGGCGTAGGCGAGCGTCTCAGATCGGGTATGGATGCTCAGGTCAGACAGACGCACCTTGCAAGTGATGGTGCGGGCACCACGGCCATCTTTTTTGAGTCGTCGAAAAGCGGACTCACCCGCGCGATCGACGGCGGCGTGGAGCTGGGCCTGCGACTCCAAATCCTCAGGATAGGTGTACTCCGCCGATACCGACTTGGCGACATCGCGCTCCTTAACCGGCCGATCATCTGTCCCCTGCACCAGCTGCCACAGCATCACGCCGGTTTTGGATGTCAGCGAAACCTCGACATCGCGCTGGGACATGGCGGCAAAATCACCGATCGTCTCCACACCCAGCGTGTGCAGTTTCGCAGCGGTGACAGGGCCAATACCCCAGAGCTTCTCTACCGGCAATGGGTGTAGAAGCTCGTGATTGCGTGCGGGGTCCAGCACGTACACGCCATCGGGTTTCGCCAGGCCTGACGCAATTTTCGCGAACTGCTTGCCCGCGCCCGCGCCTATCGACGAAGCCAAGCCGGTCTCCCGCCGGATATCTGCCCGCAGCTGCTCCGCCCAGGCAATGACCTGCTCCTTCGAGGCTCCCTGAAGCTCTTCGGGTTCCATGAAAGCCTCGTCGACGCTGAGCTGCTCGACCACGGGCACGCGCTCGCGGATTACAGAGAACACGCGGCGCGACACCGGCCCGTAGATGCCCTTGCGCGCGCTGACCGTCACTGCGGTCGGTGGCATGAGACGACGTGCGCGAGCCATCGGCATAGCCGAGTGCGCGCCGTACGCGCGGGCCTCATAGGAGGCACCGGCGACCACACCTCGACCGCCCAGTCCGCCGACGAGGACTGGCCGCCCGCGCAGAGTCGGGCGGGTGAGCTGCTCGACGGACGCGAAGAACGCGTCCATGTCGATGTGCAGAACCCACCGCCCGGAAGTCGGCATAGAGATTACTCTCCCCTACTGCTTGGCAATATCCGCCGAGCAGCCGTCCGCCACGTCGTAGCTCAGCGACTCTCCGCCAGCGACGACCTCGAAAGCGGTTGCGAGAACCTCGCGGGCGATGAGGTCAGCGTGGCGGTTGGCCCACTCCTCACGCTCGGCCGGCACCTGCAACTTCACCGAAATGCGGTCGGTGACCTCAAGGCCAGCGTTCTTGCGGGCATCCTGCAGACCACGGATGCGGTCAGCGGCCCAACCGCGGGACTCCAGGTCCTCGTCGAGCTCAGTGTCGAGCACAACCAGGCCATTGACGCCGTCGACCTCAGCGGTGGAATCTGGCGAGATCGCGACCAGGTTGCGGGTGTACTCACCCTCCTGCAGCGGAATACCATCGGCGACAACCGTGCCGTCGGCAACCTCGTAGTTGCCAGACTTCACAGCCTTAATGACCTTCTGGACGTCCTTACCCAGGCGCGGACCGGCCACGCGAGCGTTGACGGAGACCTCGAATCGTCCCACCGAGTCCACGTCGGAGGTGAACTCCACCTTGTCGACGTTGACCTCGGAGGAAACGATGTCGGTGTACTCACGCAGACGCTCAGCATCCGGGAATGCCAGGGTCAGCTTCTTCAGCGGCAGGCGGTTACGCAGCTGGTTGGCCTTGCGGATGCGCGATGTTGCCGAGCAGACATTGCGGACAATGTCCATGGACTCAACGAGTTCGTCATCGGTCGGCAGCTTGTCGACGTCCGGCCAATCCTCCAGGTGCACCGAGCGGCCGCCAGTGAGCGAGCGCCAGATGACCTCGGTGGCCATCGGCAGCAGCGGAGCAGCCACGCGGGTGAGAACCTCCAGCACCGTGTACAGGGTATTGAAGGCCTCTGGGTGCTTGACATCGCCGGCCCAGAAGCGGTCGCGGGAGCGGCGCACGTACCAGTTGGTCAGTGCGTCACAGAACTGACGGACCTCATCGGTGGCAGAAGCAATGTCAGTGTTGTCCAGGCACTCAGTAACAGCACGGACGGTTGCTGCAAGCTTGGCCAGGATGTACTTGTCCAGGATGTTGTCGGAGTCTACCGACCACTCGGCCGGCTTGGAGGCGTAGAGCTGCAGGAACGAGTATGCGTTCCACATCGGCAGCAGCGCCTGGCGCACGCCCTCGCGAATGCCTTGTTCGGTGACGATCAGGTTGCCGCCGCGCAGGATCGGGCTGGACATGAGGAACCAGCGCATGGCGTCGGAGCCGTCACGGTCGAAGACCTCGTTGACGTCCGGGTAGTTGCGCTTGGACTTACTCATCTTGTTGCCGTCATCGCCCAACACGATGCCGTGGGCGACGACCTTCTTGAACGCCGGGCGGTCGAACAGTGCAACCGACAGGACGTGAAGCAGGTAGAACCAGCCGCGGGACTGGCCGATGTACTCCACAATGAAGTCGGCCGGTGCGTGGGACTCGAACCACTCCTTGTTCTCGAACGGGTAGTGGAACTGCGCAAACGGCATGGAACCGGAGTCGAACCAGACATCCAGGACATCCGGGACGCGGCGCATCATGGACTTACCGGTCGGGTCGTCCGGGTTCGGGCGCACCAGCTCGTCAATCTCCGGGCGGTGCAGTGTGGTCGGGCGAACGCCGAAGTCGGCCTCCAGCTCATCGAGGGAACCGTAGACGTCGACACGCGGGTACTCGTCGTTGTCGGAAACCCACACTGGAATAGGCGAACCCCAGTAGCGGGTACGGGAGATGTTCCAGTCACGTGCGCCCTCGAGCCACTTGCCGAACTGACCGTCGCGGACGTGCTCCGGCATCCACTCAATCTCGTTGTGGTTGAGCTCCACCATGCGCTCGCGGATCTTGGTAACGGACACAAACCAGCTCGGCAGTGCCATGTAGATCAGCGGCTCGCCCGAACGCCAGGAGTGCGGGTAGGAGTGCTCGATGGTGCGGTGCTGGACGACGCGGCCAGCGGCCTTCAGGTCACGGATGATGTCCTTATTGGCGTCAAAGACCAACTTGCCCTGGTACTCCGGCACCTGCGAAGTGAACTTACCGTCCATGTCCACCGGAATGATGACATCAATGCCGTATTCATTACAGGTGTTCATATCGTCTTCACCGAAGGCCGGCGCCTGGTGGACCACACCAGTACCGTCCTCGGTGGTGACATAGTCGGCCACCATAATCTGGAAAGCGTTCGGGTGATTTGCGAAGTAGTCGAAGATCGGCTGATAGGTCAGGCCTTCCAGGTCAGCACCAGCGAAGGTAGCCACGACCTCGTGTTCCTTGCCCAATTCCTTGGCGTAGGCACCAATCAGCGCTTCTGCCAGCAGGAAGGTCTTACCTGCAAACTCCGGCACGGAGGAATCCTCGCCGACCTTAACTACGGCGTAGGTGACCTTCGGGTTCACGGCCAGACCAAGGTTGGACGGCAGCGTCCACGGCGTGGTGGTCCAAGCGATAGCCGCAGTGTCAGCGAGCACCGGGTTGTCCGCCAGCGTCTTCTCCGCTGCCGAGCCTGCCTTGGCGCCGGTGAACGGGAAGGTCACGGTCAGGGTCGGGTCCTGCCGCATCTTGTAGGAGTCATCCAGGCGGGTCTCTTGGTTGGACAGCGGGGTGTGCTCTGCCCAGGAGTACGGCAGCACGCGGAATCCCTGGTAGACCAGGCCCTTGTTGTAGAGCTCCTTGAAGGCCCAAATCACGGACTCCATGTAACTCATGTCCATGGTCTTGTATCCGCCGTCAAAATCAACCCAACGCGCTTGACGAGTGACATATTCCTTCCACTCGCCCGCGTACCGCAACACCGACTCAGCGCAGTACTTGTTGAAGTTAGCCAGACCCATTTCCTCGATCTGGCCCTTGTCCTTAATACCGAGCTGCTTCTCTGCCTCCAGCTCAGCCGGCAGACCATGGCAGTCCCAGCCAAAGACACGACCAACCTGGTAGCCACGCATGGTCTTGTAACGCGGAACGATGTCCTTGACGTAACCGGTCAGCAGGTGACCGTAGTGCGGCAGGCCGTTGGCGAACGGCGGGCCATCATAAAAGACGTATTCGTCAGCACCATCACGCTGATCAATAGAGGCCTGGAAAGTGCTGTCCTTACCCCAGTACTCCAGGACCTTTTCTTCCAGCTCCGGGAACTTCGGGCTCGAGGTGTACTTACCAAAGTCAGCAGTGCGCGGATACGCGCCACCTGCCGGAGTGGCCTCAGCAGAGGCATTTACATCGTTCGAATTAGACACCGTTTCTACGTCACTTCCGTGGTCGAACATCATTAATACTCACCACGGGGACGCATGCCTAGCCCCTTCAGCGTTGTTACTGGTGACGCTGAAAAGGAGTCTCGCGCGGTACCACCCCGCTTGGCATCACGCTTTACGACGGTTCTTGCGAACAAGAACCATGCGGTTTCACGCGATAGCCCGCTTATTTAATAAGGCTTTGTAACGGTGCCAAACCGTTCGGTTCTACTGGGCCCATTTTCTGCTGGACTGTTCTTCCGAAACGCTCCCCGGTGATGGCCGGCTCATTGCGCGTATGGGTGTCAGTATAGCAGTGTCTCAGGCAACTACTACAACCCTGACCGGAACAAAGAATGCGATTGGTTCGCACGGAAAGATAACAAAAACCACCGCGCCCTGCCCCCTCCCTGGGGAGCCGAGCGTGGTGGTTTTCTACGCGTTGGCTACGTAATTAGTTGTTGTAGCCGTCGGCCGGGGCAGCCGACTCGCGAGAGTTCAGGTCGTCGAGCTGGGACTCCAGGAAAGTCTTCAGGCGGGTGCGGTACTCGCGCTCGAAGATGTGCAGCTCCTCGATGCGCCCCTCCAGAGCGGTCTGCTGCTCCTTGACGGTGGTCATGATCTCGTGGTGCTTGCGCTCTGCATCGTCCTGCAGCGCGGTTGCCTTCTGCTGCGCTGCGGTGATGGTGGCGTTAGAGCGAGCGTCTGCGTCGCTGATCATCTGCTCGCTGCGCTGGCGAGCGTCAGTGAGGGTCGACTCAGACTCGTTGCGGGCATCAGCCAACAGCTGCTCACTGCGCTCCTTGGCATCAGCCAAAGTTGCTTCTGCCTCATTGCGAGCGTTGGTGATAGTACGCTCGGCCTCTTCATTGGCCTCTGCCACGGTGCGGTCAGCGTTTTCACGAGCCTCGGTGACAAGCTTGTTGGCCTCAGCGTCGGCGTCAGTGGTGACGCGATCAGCGGTGTCCTGAGCAGCCTGCAGGATACGAGCAGCGCGGAGGCTAACTTCCTGCGACTCGGTGCCGGTGCTTGCTGCAACTGCCTGCGGCTGCTCCGCAGCTGCGGAGGAAGCCTGCTGTGCAGAAGCCTCTGCCTCAGAAGCACGCTTCTCAAGAGCATCCAGACGATCCTGGTAGTGAGCCTCAATCTCCTGCTGCTGAGCGCTCAGGCGCTCGTTGTACTCAGCGCGCAGCTCCTGCTCAATTTCCTTGCGCAGCTTGTCCTCATCGACAGCCGGCGCCGCAGCGGCAGCACCGGAAGCAGCGTAGTCTGCGCCGCCACCCTGCTCTAGCTGACCTTCAAGGTCCTCAACGCGCTGGCGCAGCTCAGCGTTTTCATCCTGGAGCTCACCCAGTGCGTCCTCTACGAGGTCGAGGAACTGATCGACCTCGTCCTCGTTGTAACCACGCTTGCCAATCGGAGGCTTGCTGAAAGCCACATTATGCACATCAGCCGGAGTCAACGGCATGGTGAGTTCCCCTAACACTTTGAGCGGACAGTTCTTAAGAAATCTTAAGAGAATTATTTCCAGTAGTACTGTTTACCCGGCCAATCCTACCTGCTCTAGTCACAGTCCTCACCCCATTTATTTTGGGCAGGACTCTATCCCCCACGTTCTAACCAATGGCAAAGTTCTAGTAAAACGTTAAACCTCGCCCTTACCCTGCACCTTTAGCCACAGAACTTTACCCCCGACACAATAAAAACCCATTGGGGATTACATTCCCCAACGGGTTCCTATTATTGCCCCCGATTAACACCCCCGGTAGCAATTCAATGCCCGAGAACATCACATTCGGGACAGTCAAAACAACACAGCTCCACCGAAATCCACATTGTGGACCCTAAGCAAACAGTTAGCGATATTTACGCCACCGCGCCGAGAGCTACCTGCAGCACCATTCGCAGAATCATAAGGATAAAGAACAAAACAAGCACAGACATGTCCACCATCACGTTGCCCATCGGCATAGGCGGGATGAGTCGGCGCAACAGCTTCACCGGCGGGTCGGTAATGACAAAAACAACTTCGCCAATCGACGAAAACACCCTGCCTGGTCGCCAAGAGCGAGAAAATGACTGAATCATTTCAATCACAATGCGAGCCAACAGCAGATAGGTGAAAAGCTTCAGCAGGATTAGCAGAACTAGCAGTAGTGAAGACACGAATAAACAGTCTAGCTAATTGATCGAAATACGAAACACTAACAAGCCATGCGAGCCGGCTGACTAGCCGGACATCCGGTCGAACTGGCCCTCGTTGACATCGCAGCCATGCGGGTACAGGGTGAACACGGAGCCGTCAGCCTTGATTCGACCGCGCAAACCGAAAACCAGTCCAGCAACGAAGTCGACGTAGCGCTTAGCCTCAGATGGGTCAAGCTCACTCAGATCGAAGGTGACAATGTCACCGTCGCGGAAGTGCGAACCGATGTCCGGAGCCTTGGAGTACTTGTCCTGGAAACCACTTTCCGGCTTGATGAAGACCTGCTCCGGTTCCTTGGTCTCAGCAACGGAGTGCAGGTTGCCGTAGCGGTAGTCCTCCTCGCGGGAGTTCACACTTGCAGCCTCACGTGGAGCCTCTTCGCGCAGCTCGTAGCGGTGACGCTCCGCACGACGCGAGTCGGCATAGGAGTCATCAAAACGCTCCTCGTCACGGCGGTCAAACTCGTCGTAGTGCTCGTCGTAAGCCGCGTCATCAGTCGGGGTAAGACCGAAGAAATTTGAAACCCCACGGAAGAAATCAGCCATCTTCTGCTACGTCCTTCTTAGTGTGCGAATTTAAGTCTGTGCTACCCACAACCTACCGGCTGGGTTGGCAATATCGCATAGACACGCGCAAATTTGGCGCGCCAAAATTACAACTTTGAAACTTAGCCCTGCTCAGGCAGGATTACGATGCCCGCCTGACGGCCGGTCTTCCCCTCCCGCCGGTAGGAAAAGTACTGCTCACTTTCAATAGTGCAGCTGGGCTCGACATTGACATGCCGTACACCGAGGTCATAGAGCTGACGCATCAGGCCGGCGCGCACGTCAACACCGGCAGTCCCCTGCTTCGTTCGCGTCTTCGCTCCGGGTAAATGCTTATCGACGTCATCGGCCATCGACTCAGGCACCTCGTAATTGTGGCCAGAAGCCGCCGCACCGAGAAGCGCATGGATATTCTCGGGCATGGCACCGAGCTCAATCATCTTCTCGACAGATTTACGAACGATTCCGTTGCGGGCGCCGGTTCGCCCCGCGTGTACCGCAGCGGCGACACCCGCATGATCGTCGGAAAGCAAGACGGGAACGCAATCGGCAACGAGTACTACCAGCGCGAGACCCGGCGTGGTCGTGACGATGGCGTCGGTGGCCGGGACAGGCTCAGTTTGTGGTTCGTTGACGACGGTGACCGTGTTGGTGTGAAGCTGCTCCATATAGACGAAGCGGGCACGGTCGATTCCCAGAGAATCGGCCAAGCGCTGGCGGTTGCGTTCGACTGCGGACGGGTCATCGCCGACATGATCTCCAAGATTGAAGGAATCATATGGTGGCAGCGAAAACCCGCCGCGCCGATTCGTCAGAATTTTTCGGCTGCGGCGGGATTCAGTCATGATTTCTTAGAAGCCCCACTCCGGCAGGTCGCTGGAAGCCTGGTAGCCGCCACGACGGTCGTCGCGGTCATCGCGATCCTCGTAACGGTGAGCACCACGGTAGGTGCGGTTTTCCTGCGTACGCGGTGTCGGGTTATCGGTGAACAGACCACCGCTGTTCGGGTTGGTGCGCGGGACAAAGCGGTCGCGATCCTCACGCTCGCGCGGCTGTGCGACCGGGCGCTCTTCCTCCACACGCGGGGCCGGAGCGCCGAGGTTGTCACCGCCCGGCAGTGCGCTGCCCTGTCGCGGTGCCTGCTCAGCGGCCGGACGCGCCTCGGCATCCTGTGTAGCCGGACGTGCAGCGGCACCTGCGGCTGGCTTGTCCAGCGGGTTTCCGTTACCCTGCTCAAAACCGGTAGCAATCACAGTGACGCGAACTTCGTCACCGAGGTTGTCGTCGATGATGGTACCGAAGATGATGTTGGCATCCGGGTCAGCCTTTTCCTCCACGATGGACGCGGCGGCATTGACCTCCATCAAGCCCAGGTCGGAGCCACCGGCGACGGAAATAAGCACACCCTGTGCACCATCCATGGTGGACTCCAGCAGCGGGGAGTTAATGGCCTGAGTAGCGGCGTTCATCACACGGTCGTCGCCGCGTGCGGAACCAACGCCCATCAGAGCCGAGCCAGCCTCAGCCATTACCGAGCGGACGTCGGCGAAGTCGACGTTAATCATGCCCGGAATGGTAATCAGGTCAGTAATACCCTGGACACCGTTGTAAAGAATCTCGTCGGCGAAGCGGAACGCGTCCATCATGGACAGATCCTGTTCACCAATCTGCAGCAGACGCTGGTTCGGAATGGTGATAAGGGTGTCACAGACCTCCTTGAGGGTTTCAATGCCCTCGGCGGCCTGGCGTGCACGGCGCTTGCCCTCGAAGTCGAACGGCTTGGTTACGACACCAACAGTCAGGGCACCGGACTTCTTGGCGATGCTCGCGACAACCGGAGCTGCACCGGTACCGGTTCCACCGCCCTCACCTGCGGTAACGAAGACCATGTCGGCGCCCTTGAGGGTCTCTTCAATCTCGTCCTTGTGGTCTTCCGCGGAAGTGCGGCCAACCTCGGGGTTAGCGCCAGCTCCCAGACCACGAGTTGCCTCACGCCCAATGTCGAGCTTGACATCAGCGTCGGAGAACATCAGGGCCTGCGAGTCGGTGTTGACTGCGATAAATTCGACACCCTTCAGCCCCTCCTCGATCATGCGGTTGACAGCATTGACGCCACCGCCGCCGACACCGACGACTTTGATAACGGCGAGGTAGTTATTCGGGGAGGTCATTGCGCGTTTCTCGCCCTTTCCTATAGGTCCTAAATAATTTCATCTAGCCACGTTGCACATGGGCCGCACGACAGCATTGGCACCGCCGGGCAGTACAGCTCTCCATGACACCGCACGGAAGAAGTGCATCATGGCCGAAAAGCTGTTGACCCCATTGTGGTCGAAAACTGCAAATAATTCAGCGACCTTTTAGCGCGTGTCGCTACCTTAAACCTGCACTTGAGGGATAGTGTTTAGCCACAGAAATCACTCCAGACACCACCATTCTCTACTCTCCCTTAGCAGCGGGTAGTCGGGGGTTGGAGACATTCCAAATCTTCTCGCCACGGTTCAGCACAATCTCCGTCGCGCGTGCCTTTTCTGCCGCATTATCCGAGGACCCGAAGTACACCTCGTATCCATCGGTCAGAAATAGCTTGATCTCTGCCTCGGAAGGAGCGCTAATCCGCTCCACACGGTGTGCAACGGGCTCTGGCAACGCCTTGACGACGTTCAAAACCGCCTTGATAACGCGCGGTTCGGGGTCAACTTTGCCGTCTGTTGGCTCATCCACACGAGGTGCATCAACAACCTCGATGACACCCGCCGGCGGGGCTGCCGTGACGAACTCCTGACCATTTGCGGAAAACAGATGCTCTCCGTCAGTGGCACGGACAAACACCACCGGGGTGAATTCCCGTACCGAAATAGTCACGCCCTGCGGCCACGAACGACTGACAGTCACGCTATCGACCCACGGCTGCCCCGCCACGGAGCGCGCTGAGGCATCCGTGTCCAAGCGAATGAGCTTTTGATTCTCGGAGATACCACTGGCCTCGACAATCGCGTCTTTATCCCCGTGGACGACGCCTTCAACATCGATGTTTTTCACAACCAGCCACGGCGAAAACCACACCACCGCTGCAACGATGGCGATAATCGCGACCAGGCCACCGCCGATGAGCCAGCCGCGTCGCGGGGCGCGCGCTGAACGCCGACGCCGCGACGCTGTTGTGCCCCGGTCTGCACCGTCGGTCTGCTGAGATTGCTTTCGGCTGGTTTTCACAGTGCTACGACTCCACCTGTTCGTCGTTGTCTCCGCTGAGCTCGCGCACGATTTCGTCGGCAAGCATCGTCACAGAGCCAGCGCCGATGGTCAGGATGACGTCGTGCGGTTCGGCGATTTCGCGAACGCGAGCCGGGACGCTGGTGAAATGCGGCTCATACGTCACAGGGATGGTCATTTTGTTGGCAATGAGCGCGCCGTCGACGCCCGGCAGTGGCTCCTCGCGGGCGCCGAAGACATCGAGCAATACGGCCTTGTCCGCCAGAGACAGGGCGGCAGCGAACTCGTCGGCAAAGTTGCGAGTACGCGAGTACAAGTGCGGCTGGAACACAGCGATGACCTTGCCACGACCGGCCTCGGTGACCAACTCCCGAGCTGCGCCGAGAACTGCGGAGACCTCGGTCGGGTGATGCGCGTAGTCGTCGTAGATACGAGCGCCAACAAATGGCCCCTCGCCGATACTGCCGTGGTAGTCAAAGCGGCGACGGACACCGGTGAATTCACCGAGACCGCGCGCCATACGCCCCAAATCTGCCCCGACGCAGTCGCCACCAACCATTGCGGCCAGCGCGTTGAGCGCCATGTGACGGCCGGGCTGATGCAGTTCAAACCTCACCGATGTCGAGCCAACAGTGGCCTCCACGCGGGCACCACCACCGACGGGAGTCCAGCCGTGCAAAACGGCACCGACCGGCAGCGTCGGGTGTTTAGCCAAGGCTTCTTCCCCACCATAAGCCAGCACGTTAATGCCGCGCTCCACCGCGCGCTCGCCCAATGCGGCCGCATGCGGATCCTCAGCACAGATGACCAGATGACCGCCATCCTTAATGCGCTCTGCAAAAGCGTCAAAGACGGCGTAGTAGGTCTCGTCGTCACCGAAAAAGTCAAGGTGATCGGGCTCGATGTTGGTAATTACGGCCACTTCCGGCTGGTAGGTCAACAGCGAGGCATCCGACTCATCGGCCTCAGCAACAAAAACGTCACCACTGCCCTGGTGAGCATTGACGCCGGCCTTGCTCATCAGACCGCCAACGGCAAAAGACGGATCCAAACCAGCTGCCTGCAAAGCGGCGACGGTCATCGACGTAGTCGAGGTTTTGCCGTGAGTACCGGCGATCAGGAGAGCCTTGGAGTCCTGCATCAACAGCGCTAACACATCGGAGCGCTTGAGCACCGGAATGTCCAGCTCATGTGCACCGGCCAGCTCCGGATTCGTCTTCGGGATAGCAGCGAAGGAAATGACCACTGCGTCCGGCAGCTCTCCCTCGCCAGCAAGCTCAAGATTCGCACGGTCATGGCCAATGGCGATGGTGGCTCCCATCGCACGTAGTCCCACCACCGCGCGGGACTCCTTGACATCGGAACCGGTAACACGAATGCCACGAGCCAACAGGATGCGAGCGATACCGGACATACCGGCACCGCCAATACCAATCATGTGGACACTTGCGGGCAGCTCTCCCGTTACCGGCTGAAAGTCATCGAAATTAACGTTCATGTTTATGCTCGCTTTACTTCTTAGAGTTCACAGCCGCAGACAGCACCCGACGGGCAATGTTCTCCGCAGCGTTACCATGTCCAATGTTGGCCAGGGCGCGGCGCCCGTCGGCAAGCTTTTCTGGGGACGTGACCAGCGGAATCACGATATCCGAAACTGATGCCGCAGTCAGCGACTCGTCGGCGATGAGAATACCGCCACCAGCATCGATGACATCGGTGGCGTTGAGCGCCTGTTCCCCATTTCCGTGTGGCAGCGGTACATACACCGCAGGCAAGCCGACAGCTGAGACTTCAGCCACCGTCATCGCACCGGAACGGCACAAAATCAGGTCGGCGGCGGAGTACGCCAGATCCATCCGGTCGATGTACGGCACAGCGACATAGGGGGCGTCCTCGCGGATAGCCTCGACCTCGACGTGATTCTTCTTGCCGTAGGCATGCAGTACAGATACACCGGCGTTGGCGAGCTCTGCGGCTGCACCGGTGACAGCTTCGTTGATGGAACGTGCCCCCTGCGAACCACCGGTGACAAAGAGCACCGGACCCTCCTGCGGTAAACCGAAGAACTCGCGGGCTTCGGCACGCTTGGCGTCGCGGTCCAACGCCGCGAGACTGGCACGCACGGGATTGCCAACAACCTCGGCCTTCAGGCCAGAGCCAGTCACGGCAGCCAAACCGACGCCCCCGAGTGCGACACCGAGCTTATTGGCCAGGCCCGCACGGGCGTTGGCCTCGTGAACCAGGAACGGAATCTTCTTCCCCGCACGGCACGCCATGTAGGCCGGTGCCGATACGTAGCCACCAAAGCCGATGACCGCATCAGCGTCAATGCGCTTGAAAACCTTGCGGGTCTCACGCACCGCACGAGCGACGTTGAGAGGCAGCTTGAACAAATCCGCAGTCGGCTTGCGCGGCACCGGCACTGGCGGAATCAGCTCTAGGTCATAGCCTCGCGCCGGTACGAGGGTTGACTCCAACCCCCGATTCGTACCGAGTGCAATGACGCGGGCATCCGGCTGCAGTTTCAAAATCGCATCCGCTACTGCCAGTGCAGGTTCGATATGGCCAGCCGTACCACCGCCGGCCACCACAATGGTCGGAGCAGAGCCATCTTCCTTGAGAAACTGCTCAGACTCCGAAGCGCCTTTCGCCCCAGCGGCTGCGCCCAGATTCTTGTCTGCCATGGTGTTATCGATTCCTCCTCCGCGGTGCTGAACCGCCGTTCCTATTGTTTCGGCCCGGGCGCTGGCGCGAACGCGACTGTCCGCCACGGCCTTCGCCCCGAATCCTACTGCCCCGGCCTGAGCTTGACGACGACCAGGAGCCCTGTGACCGTCCAGTCCGCGGCGACCTCGCTGTAAATCCCCGCGTCCGTCCGTTGTCACTGCGAGGGGAATAATCCACTTCGCGGCCACGAACGCTGCCCGAGTTTCCGGAGCTGCCGGAGGTTCGGGAGCCACGCTGCGGGGCGGCACCTCGACCACTGCGGCTGCCTCCACTACGGCCGGGCCGATTGGGTCGGTCAGCTCGGCCACTGTAGGTTTCCCGCACCTGCGCCCCCTCGCCGCGTGGAGTACGCGCTCCACTGGTCACCACGGGAGGACCGAAGCGTTGCGGATCGCGATGGGCACGCACCTTCGGCGCGTGGCGACGCGATTCGTCATACGGGATTGGTTCCGGAATACCCAGGAACCTGTCCAGCCCCGGACGTCCCGAAGTCTGCATTGCAGAGACTGCCTCCGATTCGTGGCGGGCACATGTGGCCAGCAGACCCATCGAGAACAACGTCACCATCGCCGATGTACCACCGGCGGAAATCAGCGGCAGCTGCAGACCAGTCACTGGCAACGCACCAACGACGTAGCCGATGTTGATGAAAGCCTGCACCACGGTTGCAGCAGTAATCGTGCCCGCGAGCAGACGGAGAAACGGATCGTTCTGACGACCGGCGATACGAAGTCCCACCCAGCCGAGCGCTGCGTAGAGCAAAATAACCATCAGCGCGCCGAGGAAACCAGTCTCCTCACCGATAATGGCGAAAATGAAGTCATTCTTCGCCTCCGGTAGGTATCCCCACTTCGCGCTCGACTGACCGAGACCGACACCGGTGAGAGAGCCGTCGGCAAGCGAAAGAAAGCCTTGGTAGGACTGGTAGGCATCGCCCTGCACGTCGTTGAAGTTACCAAGCAGCGAGTCCAAGTAGACCCTGATTCGCGCCGAACGGAAACCCGCGGTGACGGTAAAAATCACCAGGGCGAAAGCCGCAGCGGCAAGCAGCCCGGTGATGAATACGCGCGGCAGGCCAGCGAACCACGCCAACGCCACCACGACGAACGCCATGGAAGCAACCATGCCGAGGTCACGCTGCAGCATCACCAGTGCCAATACCACGAAGCTGACCGCACCGAACAGCCCGAACAAATCGGTATAGGACACAGCAGTGCGGACCTTTTCAGCCAGCAGCTTCGAACCCCACAGTGCCAGCGCGATCTTCGCGATTTCTGACGGCTGCATGGTGATACCACCAATACTCAGCCACGAACGCGCACCGGTTTCCTCCAGGCCGATGCCGATACCAGGGATAATCACCAAAACCAGCAGCACAAAGGACAAAATCAGCGCTGCTGTCGATAGCGAGCGAATCAATTCCACCCGCATTCGCAGCACGATCCACATGGAGATGAGACCCGCCACCACCATGACCAGCTGACGGATGAACACCGACCACACGCTGCCCGAGTCATTACCCGCGCTGGCCATGGATGCCGACAGCACCATCACCAGTCCGATTGACGTCAGCAGCGCGACGATAATCATCAGTAGGTGGTAGTCGAACAGCGGACGCGACTTCCAGTCGTTAAAACGCTCCACCCACGCCGGCCGCTCTCGAGCACTAGAGCTAGACGACGAGGGCCGCTGTGAACTGGTAGCCTTCGTCCCCTTTTGTGCCGTCGCGGCACTAGCGCTTAAATTACGAGCCTTGCGGGAGTTATCCATCAGTTGACGTCACCTTCTGCGCCCATTGCGCGAACAAGTCGCCACGTTCAGCCATTCCGGAGTACATGTCCAAGCTGGCGGCAGCTGGTGCCAACAGCACCACATCCCCAGGGTTGGCATATTCACTAGCTGCCATACAGGCCTTTGCCATGGCATCAACCTTGTCGGTGTCATCAATGACAACGACCGGCACAGCAGGTGCGATGCGGGAGAGCGCATCGCTGACTAGTTGCCTATCGACGCCCAGAACCACGGCGGCCTGCAGGCGATGAGCATGCTTCGCCACTAGCGGAGAGATTTCCGCGCCCTTGAGCTGACCACCGACGATCCAAACGACACGCTCATGACCGGACAGTGCAGCGTCGGCAGCGTGGGGGTTGGTGGCCTTGGAGTCATCAATCCACACGACATCATTTGCCTTATGGACAATCTGACCGCGGTGTGCGCGAACTTCGAAAGTCTCCAATGCCGCTGCAATTTGCTCCGGTGAGGTACCGATACTGCGCGCCATCGCAGTGGCGGCCACCGCGTCGAGAACACCTGCACGGCCGGGAGGAGAAATTCCCGCTACCGGTGCGATGACAATGCCCGGACCAGAGTCGTCAGCTGCGGCATCGCCGCCGCCAAAAGCGCGGTCGACAATCATGCCGTCGCGAACTCCGACCTGGTGTGCCTCCGGGGGACCATCGGTAAAGCCCACGACGGAGTTGCCGAGCTCGTCGTTTTTCAGCATCTTTTCCACGTGCTCGACGACATCTGCGTCATCCGCACCGTAGATTGCGACAGTACCGCGCAGCGCACGGGTCTTGTCCAGACCGTAGTTTTCGTAAGAACCGTGCCAGTCGATGTGGTCTTCCGCCAGGTTCAGCAGTACTCCCGCATCTGGGCGAATGTTTGGAGCCCAGTGCAGCTGGAAGCTGGACAGCTCTGCGGCCAAGACCTCGATACGAGGCTCAGCAGTCAGTGCGTCGTACAGAGCCACACCAATGTTGCCCACAGCTGCGCCCTGCTCCCCGAGCATGGCGGCCAGCATGGAGGTGGTTGTGGTCTTGCCGTTAGTGCCGGTGACTACCAGCCAGGTACGTTTCGGCCCCCACAGCTGGGCACAGTCGCCGGCGAAAGCCAGCGCCACATCGCCGAATACCGGGACACCGGCCTCAGCGGCGGCGCCGAACAGCGGACTGGTCGGACGCCACCCCGGCGAGGTCACAATCGCAACCGCGTCGGCAAGCTCGTCGCGAGCGTCTGCGGTCGTGACATGCCGAACCGAAAAGTCAGCGGCAACCAGTGCGCCGAGAGCGGAATCGTCCACGACGACAACTTCCGGACAGCCGATGTCCTTGAGCATCGCAATGGCACCGCGACCGGAAACTCCGGCTCCTGCCACCAGAACTCGACCAGAGCGCACCGTAGCGACTAAGTCGAGATTTCGGATATCGGTGAGGTTGGTCGGGTCTGGTGAGTTAATCATTGAAATACGCCTACCTGAGAGAGCCAGTCACTGTAGAAGATGGCTGCGCCAATCATGTTGAAAATGCCTGCGAGTAGCCAGAAGCGAACGACAACAGTTGTCTCCGCCCAACCTCCGTTTTCGAAGTGGTGATGGAGAGGAGCCATGCGGAATACGCGCTTGCCAGTCGTCTGGAAAACCGCGATCTGGATTGCCACGGAAGCAACTTCCATCACGAAGATGAAGCCAATGATAACCATCAGCAGCTCAGTCTTGGTGACAAATGACAGACCCGCTACCAAACCGCCAAGAGCCAGCGAACCGGTATCTCCCATGAAGATCTTTGCCGGCGCTGCATTCCACCACAGGAAGCCCAAACAGGCGCCCAGACCCGCGACGGAAATAACGGCGATATCCAGTGGATCGCGGACGTTGTAGCAACCGCTGCCCAGCGAAGCCTCGCAAGAGTTACGGAACTGCCAGAAGGAAATCAGCGTGTAGGTGGCCAGTAGCAGCGCGGTGGCGCCAGCGGCCAGGCCGTCAAGGCCATCAGTGAGGTTGACGGCATTCGTCCATGCGGCAATGACGATGAAGACAAATACCAGGAAGACAATCATGCCGAACCACACAGGCCCCGGTGCCAGATTCAGGAACGGAATATCTCGAATCAGCGACAAGCTCGTCGAACCGGGAGTCAAGCCAGACGCATCCGGGAACTGCAGCAGCAGCACGCCGAAAATCAGCGCTGCCGCCAGCTGCCCAACCAGCTTCGCTGTCTTGTTCAGCCCCAGGTTGCGTCCTTTGTAGAGTTTGATGAAGTCATCGGCAAAACCCAATGCGCCCATCGCCAGAACCAGGAACATGACCAACAGACCGGAGGCGGACGGCCCTACGCCAGTCTGGATATACGTAACGAGGTGTGAGAGGAAATAGCCAGCGACGATTGCGGCGATGATGGCGATGCCGCCCATGGTCGGAGTTCCACGCTTGCGCAGGTGGCTCTTCGGCCCTTCTTCACGGATCTCCTGGCCAAGACCTTCAGCAGAGAATTTGCGAATAAGCACTGGTGTTAAAAAGACACTCACCAGGAATGCAATCGCACCACTGAGAATAAGTTGAATCACTTACTTTTCCTCTCCGCTTTCACCTTCGGGCGTAGTCCCAACCTTGGCAGCCAGCGAGTCCGCGACCCGCCACATACCGTCCGCATAGGAGGCCTTGACTAACACCACATCGTCCGGACGCACCTCGGCCGCCACCAAATCCGCGGCAGTGGATGTATCCGGCACCCTAGAAGTATTTAACCCCAACTCTTCCGCTTTGTCGGCCAGGGCATGCACATTAGAACTCTCTCCGACTGCAATTAGTCGATCGATGCCGCGGCCCACAAGGTACTCGCCAAGCGACGAGTGCTCATCTTCAGCGGAATCACCAAGCTCACCCATCTGTCCCAGCACGGCCCACGATGAGGCGTCCTGGTGCGTTGGGCCAGCTGCTGTACGTGCCAGAGCGTCAATCCCCGCACGCATCGAATCAGGGTTGGCATTATAGGAGTCGTTAATTACGACGATATTGCCAGTGAGCTGCTGGACATCCATGCGCCGCTCTGACGCTGCCACATGCGCAGCCATCGCCTTTGCGACCTGCTCAGCATCAATACCGGACTCCACTGCCACCGCAATCGCCGCCAGGGCATTGGCCACTTGGTGCGCACCATAGACCTGCAGTTGGATCGGGAATGTACGCCCATCCGGTACATGCAGGTCAAAAGATGCACGAGCAAAATCATCGAGATGCACATTCGTGGCGCGGTAATCCGCGGTTGCGTGGCGTTCGGAGTTCTCATCGGCAGAGAAGAACACCACCTTCGCCTGGGTACGCGGAGCCATGCCAGTGACGTAGTCATCGTCGGCATTGAGTACGGCCACACCGCCCTGCTCCGCAGCCGGCAGCGCTTCCACGAGCTCGCCCTTAGCCTGCGCGATTGCCTCGCGCGAGCCAAACTCACCAAGGTGCGCCGTGCCAACATTGAGCACCGCACCGATCGTCGGTGGCGCGATGCGCGCCAGGTGGGCCACATGCCCAATTCCGCGTGCGCTCATCTCCGCAACCAGGTACTTCGTCTCCGGAGTGCACTGCAGCACCGTGTACGGATGCCCAATTTCGTTATTAAACGACCCCTTCGGCGCCACCGTCGGACCGTCGGTACGCAGCAGCGTCGCCATCATGTCCTTCGTCGACGTCTTTCCCGCCGAACCCGTCACACCGACGACATGCAGCTGATCCTTCTTCAGCTCGTCGACGACGTAACGCGCCAACTTACCAAGCGCTTCCAGCACCGCCGCCCCGGAACCATCCGGATCGTGTGCAAATGCGTCGGCATTGGAGTCCTGCTTACCAAGGGGCTTGACGACGACCGCAGGTTGCCCAACATCTCGTGCCGCCAGTGCCATCGGCGCTCCAGCTGCTACAGCCTGATCGATGAAGTCGTGGCCGTCGACACGCGCGCCCGGCAGGGCGAGGAAGAGCGAGCCTTCGCGAATCTTTCGGGAGTCGAATTCTGCGGGCTGAGTCACTGTGGCGTCATCATTGACGTGGGCGAGTTCACCTCCCACGATGTGAGCGATTTCCGCGGCGGTCAGGGCAATCATGATGTCTATAGTCCTTGTTGGTTAGAGTTCCAGGCGCTTAGTAAAGGATGATTTCTTGATTTTATTCGCCTACCGCGAATGGTTCGCGGTAGGCATGTCAGGTGGTGCGCTTCCTCAGCGATTTCAGCAATCTCAATCAGCGAATCCCTCCAGTCGCTGTGTGAGTGCTTCGGCCAGCTGTTCACGGTCATCGAACGGGTGAATTACGCCACCGATATCCTGGCCGGTTTCGTGTCCCTTGCCTGCCACCACGATGCTGTCGCCGCTGTGGGCGAGCTCGACGACACGGCGAATTGCCTGGCCGCGATCGCCGATTTCCTCAACAACCGTGTCAGAACTGGCCTTGCCGCTGGCAACCGCTTCCTTCGCACCGGCGACCACGGCCGCACGGATTTCAGAGGGCACCTCGGAGCGTGGATTGTCATCGGTGATGATGACGACATCGGCACCGCATGCAGCCTCGGCTCCCATAATTGGACGCTTGGCACTATCGCGGTCGCCACCGGCGCCGACGACAACCAGCACGCGACCTTCGGTCTGTGCACGCAAGGTGGCCAACACTTCAGCTACTGCGGCTGGCTTGTGGGCATAGTCCACCACAGCCAGGAAGTCCTGTCCGCGATCGATGCGCTCCATGCGGCCTGGCACACGCACCTGTGCCAGACCGCTCTTGGCCGCGTCATTGGCATGCCCAATCGCATCGAGCACAGCCCATGCGACTGCGGCATTGGCAACGTTGAAAGCACCCGGCAGAGGAACTTCCACCTCAACTGTGTCAGTGTTGTTTCGCGTTAGCTCCACATGCTGGACACCGTTAGTGGCGACAGTGGCTGCAGCGGCGTGCCATTCTGCAAAGACCTCGGCAGCTGGCGTCTTGTCGGTTACGCGATGCTGAGTATGGACAGTGGTGACTTGGACATCCGGGTCGCCGGCAGCGATATCTGCCATGCGGACACCCCAGTCGTCGTCGATGCACACGACAGCCTTCGGTGCATGTGTCGGACCTGCCGGATCAAAGAGCTTGGCCTTGGCTTGGAAATACTCTTCCAAGGTCTTGTGGAAGTCCAGGTGATCCTGCGAGAGGTTGAGGAAACACCCGACGTCGAAACTGACTCCGTCGACACGCCCCAACGACAGTGCGTGAGAAGAAACCTCCATGACAACGTGCGTCACGCCTTCGGAGAGCATCTGGTGGAACAGACGCTGGAGGGCCGGAGCCTCTGGGGTAGTCAAGCTCGACGGAACGGCACGGCCATTGATGCGCGTGCCGGTAGTACCAATGATGCCTGTCGAGCATCCAGCTGCCAGCAGCGCGCCCTCCAGCATGTAGGTCGTGGTGGTCTTGCCAGAGGTGCCGGTAACTCCGATGATGGTCAGTGAATCCGAGGGGTGATCGTAGATTTCTGCGGCAACGTGCCCCATGACAGCCCGGACATCGTCGACAACCAGGACTGGGCGAGTCTCCCCTGCTTCCCGCAGGATTTTCAGACCTTCGTCATCAGTCAGGATCGCGGTAGCAGCCGACTGCTGCGCGTAGCGCGCACCGTGCGTGCGAGTACCCGGGACGGCAGCAAACATTCCGCCCTCGGGTACGTCGGCAGCGTTGAGTTCGATTGCGGCGATATCCGCTCCTGCCGCAGCGGATTCGGTAATGCCGTCAAGTCGGCCATGCGCGAGGTTACACAATTTCGCAAGGGTGGCGGTCATTGGCTGTTCCCTCTTTCAAGTCAGTCGTTGGTGTACAACAAATTGGAAAAATTCAAGAGATTCACTTTGCAGAAACCAAAGTAATAAAAGTCTGTGTATTAGTGCTGTCGCGGTAACTTCATTGTGGTGGTGACCTCGTTACGGCTGCAGCAACAACTTGCCTTCGCGGGGTGGCGACGGCGGTACGTTGTAGCGGTTAAGCGCCCAAGCGGCGATGTCCTTAAACAGTGGGGCTGCTGACTGACCGCCGTCACCATGAACACCACGCTGGGGTTCGTCAAGCATGATGCCAATGACAAAACGGGGATCGTCGGCAGGCGCGATGCCTGCAAACGTGATGTAGTACTTGGAATTCGAGTACGCGCCGGTGTCGGGGTCAACCTTCTGCGCCGTACCTGTCTTGCCTGTGAGCGAATACCCCTCAATACTATTTCCGGCAGCGGTACCCGACTGCTGCCCCGTGGGATCAGACTGCATAACGCCTTCAAACATGGCGCGCACAGTTTGGGCGGTCTCCGGGCTAACCACACGCACTGTTTCCGGGCGCTCTGTTGCCGTCTTCGTGCCGTCCGGGGAAATTGTCGAACGAATCATACGCGGCGGGATGCGCTCGCCATCGTTGGCGATTGCCTGGAAAACTCCTGTCATCTGCAGCAGTGTCATGGCCATACCCTGACCAATGGGCAGGTTCGCAAATGTACCGCCGGACCACTGCGGACGCTGTGGCACATAGCCGGACGATTCACTGGGCAACTCGATACCCGTGGACTGCCCCAGCCCGAAGAGATGCAGCATCTCAGCGAAGCGGTCCTGACCCAAACGCTCTGCCAGCATTAGGGTGCCGACATTGGAGGACTTGCCGAATACACCGGTCGTCGTGAAAGCTTCCGTGCCGTGCTCCCATGCATCGCGCACGGTGACACCCGCCATATCAATCGTGCCCGGGACCTGCAGAACCTCATCCGGTGTGGTCTTGCCATCTTCGATAGCGGCCGCGGCGGTAATGATCTTTGCTACAGAGCCCGGCTCAAATGGGTTCGATACAGCGGAGTTTCCGATAGTGCGCCCCTCTTCGAGCTCGGCCCCCATATCCTTATTCGGGTTAGCCGTGTCCGCCTGCGCCATTGCAAGCACTTCGCCGGTCTTCGCGTCGAGCACGACTGCCGACGCATCCTTCGCTCCCGAGTTGGCCTTCGCCTGGTTGACCTGCTGCTGGACAAAGTACTGCATGTCGAGGTCCAGGGTCAGCTCGTAAGTCGTACCGTCCACAGCTGCGTGGACATCGCGCGTGGATCCCGGGATTGCCACACCGTTAGAGGCGATATCAATGGTCTTGCCACCGTTAATACCCTGCAAAGTGGCATCACGAGAGGCTTCAAAGCCGAACTGGCCGACGCCATCCATGCCAATCTTGCCGATGACGTTAGCCGCCGTCGCCCCATTCGGGTACTGGCGAATATCCTGACGCTCCGCCACCAGTTCCGGATACTTTTCCACGATGGCAGCGGCCTTGTCCGGGTCGACATTACGCACGAGCACCTCATAGGTGCTGTCCTCATTGCGCAGCTTCTCCAGAATGTCCTTCGAGCTCACCCGGGACGGCGCGCTCATCACCGAGTTCTCCTCGGTTTCGGGTTCCGCTTGACGACGGCGACTGCTTCCCGACTTCTCCGCGTCGATGTCGGCCACGTCGAGTAGCTTCGGCAAATCCTTGGCGATCTGCTCGAGGCGTTCATCGTAGGTAGCGACATCATCCGGGCGCTGCTTATGGGCGTCCCCAATCCACTTGCGCAAAGTGTTCGGGTGAACGGTAATACTGCGTGCCTCCATAGTGAAGGCAAGCTGAGCTCCGTTACGATCGAGAATCGCACCGCGCCGAGCTGCATCAACAACTTCCACCGTGCGCTGATTCTGCGCCGCCGCCGACAGGTCAGGACCTGCGACGAGCTGCACCCAAGCCAAACGGGAGACCAGCACTACAACTGCGATAGCGCCTATAAACTGCAGCCAGTTGCGACGTCGGATGAAGTCCTTATTACTAATGCGCATTTTTTCGCGCGGGGGCACGCTTCGGTTGGTTTTAGCATCGAGCCCCCGGCTGCGCTGACCATCCCGAACGCGACTTTGGCCTCTGCGCTCACGGGATGTAATTCGGTAAGCACGTTCGCCGAAGTCATACCCCCCTCCACGGTTGGGGTAGTCGTCTTCAGATCGAATCATGCGCTAGTGCTTTCTACTAAGTCGATTCTCCCGCGCGCGATAACGTTAGGCGGTATTCCCTGCCATCGCGAGTACTGAATTAATTAGTCTACAGTCGCCTGACCAGAAACAGTGGAACCGCCAGAATATCGGACAGTTGGCCAGTTTGGCCGTGTTTGTTTTCTAAGTTCCTACGGTGCTGGAGCTGGCTCGGGTGCCGGAGCTTCCGGTGCTTCCGGCGCCGCGGCTGGCGCTTCTGGGGCTGGCGCTGGCGCTTCAGCCTCAGGCGCGGGTGCCGGAGCCGGCGCAGGTGCTGGTGCGGGCTCATGGTTCTGCGGCGCATACGGAGCGGTTGCCGGCAACCCGTTCGGACGTGGGTGCGCTTCCTCAATGGCCGGTGCCTGCATCCCCGGAACATTCTCGGTGTCCTTCGGGTTCGACGACGGCGCATGCGGAACATTCGGCGACTCACTGTTGAGGTCGATAATCTTCTGTTGCTTCTCATCGCCCGGTCGCACTTCCACGACCTTGCCTTCCGGATCAGTCGTCAAAACGGCAGGCTGCTCCGGATTGACCATGCCCTCTTCCACAGCACGCTGCGCGATAGCACCGGTTGACTTCATGTAAGCAACATCCCGCTCGAGCACCTCCAGCTGGTTACGCAGCTCCTTTTCCTTGGTCTGCGCAGCATCCAGCTGCAAGGATGTCGAGGTCGAAATACCCGACAGCCACATCGCCGCCACGATTCCGGCAACGACGAGAATGATCATCACGGCCGCACCGGCAAACTTGTGGTTATCCCTCGAGGACGTCGTAACGCGACGCCCACGCACCGAGATGACCTGCTGAGAACCTGTGCGCCCAAACCGCCGGCGCTGATAAAGATCCTGTTTCGTGCGGGCGCTGCGACCGCGCTGACGAGTCTTCGTCTTGGCACCGGCGACGGTTGCAGATGCGCCGCGGGAGGTGCGCCGGGTGGAGGCGTGCTCCGTGATTGTCGTTGCCATGCTCGAAAGTTCTCCCAGTACTTAGATCGTTAAGGGTGCGTTTGGTGCGGTTGAAAGGTTTGGGTCAATCGGCTCGAATCCGCTCGATACAGCGAACTCTCACCGGTGCGGCTCGGGGGTTGTCTTCGATTTCGCTTGCCGACGCCTTCTCCGCACCTCTCGTGATGAGAGCAAAGTGCGGTTCATGCCCCGGAAGCTCCATCGGGAGCCCCGGTGGGGTTGTCGACTTCACGCGCTCCGCAAAGTCCTTCTTGACGATGCGGTCTTCCAGACTCTGGTAGCTCATGAACACTGCACGCCCATCGACTGCGAGTGCATTGCAGACCTGTGGCAGTACATTTTCCAGAGCTTCAAGCTCACGATTTACCTCGATACGAAGAGCCTGAAACGTACGCTTGGCCGGGTGTCCGCCCTTGCGGCGAGATGCCGCCGGAATGGTTTCGTAGAGCAGCTCGACCAGACGACCGGAGGTCGTAAACGGTTCCTTCTCCCGCTCACGCAGGACTGCCGAGGCGATCTTGCCGGCGAAGCGCTCGTCGCCGTAAGTCGATAGGATGCGCGCGATATCACCGTGCGAATAGGTATTGAGCACATCCGCTGCGGTAATCCCCTGGCTTGCATCCATGCGCATGTCCAGTGGGGCGTCGACTCGGTAGGCGAATCCACGATTGACTTGGTCAAGCTGCATCGAGGAAACACCGAGATCGAAAAGCGCACCTGCAATGCCCTTCTCAGCGGCGCGGGCGAGAATGTCCTCCGCGCCACTTCCACCAGCGGCTGCAGGAATCTCACCACTGAGCACCTCGGCGAGCGAATCGAAACGCACACGGAAGGCTACAAAGCGATCACCGAAGCGCGCGAGACGTTGTTCTGCCCCTCGCAATGCATTGTCATCGCGATCGAGTCCAACAACGCAGAGCTTCGGGAACTGCTCCAACAGGTATTCCGTGTGTCCACCGGCACCAAGAGTGCCGTCGACAACTACTGCATCGTCACCCAGTGCCTCGATGCCCGGGCGCAACAAATCAGTCACTCGATGAAGCAAAACGGGGACATGACCAAACTCGCCGGACTTGCGATCATCCGCAGGTACCGATCCGTTCATTTCCCCTCCTCACCGGGTATGTTCGCACTGGTCAGAGAATCTATCGAGTGTATTCCCGGTTTGCTTAACGACGAGTGCCGCGCCAGCAACCAGACCGCACCTCATGAGCACTACTGGGAATGCTGCTATCGGTGCTTAAAACAAAAAGCGGGGATGTTCACAGGGCCCCGCCTGACAGAACCTGGTATCGGGGAAGTACACCAGGGGCTATCAGGCAGAGTCCATGCGGACATTCCCTCTTTTCGGTTATTCCAAGCGGTTTATAAAACGCCGAACAGCGAGTCATCCTCACCTTCGGAGAAATCAGCTTCATGCTCCGCCTGGTAGGCCTCCCAGGACTCTTTGTCCCAGATCTCCAGAAAGTCAATAGAGCCGATAACCACGCACTCCTTGGAGAGATTCGCGTACCGACGGTGATCCATCGATAACGTGATTCGCCCCGAGCCATCAGGACGCTGCTCATCGGTGCTCGCCGCAAGATTTCGGATGAAAGCTCGCGCCTTGGCATTCGTACGAGAGGCCTTAGTAGCCCGCTGAGCTAATTTGACGAACTCCTCTTTCGGATACACCGCCAGAGAATGATCCTGCCCTTTAGTGACCATCAGGCCACCTGCGAGATCCTCACGGAACTTCGCTGGCAACGTCAGGCGCCCTTTGTCATCAAGCTTCGGCGTATAGGTGCCCAGAAACATGCGTCACTGGCCTCCTATCCCCGTGTCAACCTCAATGTCAACGCACAAACGCTTACCGAATTCAGGGATTTAGGCGTTGCCTTCAAGCAGAGCCGGAGGGCTGTGCTTTACCGCAGTGCCAAAATCTCGCCAAACTTTAAGCGCAAATCGGATATTCACTTCTGCAATGTTGACCAACCTCAATCAACATCACGCCCCACTTTACCCCACTATCTGCCACTATCAACACAAGAAGAAGAAAAATAGTCACAGAATCAGCGCAACCCCGCCGCCAGGACACCCACTTTAACCCAATTGACCTGGACTTTTAAAGAATCACCTCGACAATTAAAGCGCGAATAAAAAGTGGGGCACCCACCCGCAACCACGCCGATAACGACGCCACACCAACCACATTGTTAACAGAAAGCAGTTTACGCCCCACTACCCACCACTTACCTGCTAAAAACCATCCAGATTCAACCTGGTCGCCAGACTTAGCGCGTTGACCTGCAATTTTATGTCGCCAGAGCCAAACTTTCGGAGATACCAACAACGACCGCAGATAAGAATTCCTCCATCCCAATAGCTAAGTGGGGGAAAGTGGAGACTCGGGGTGGGGCAAAGTGGGTGAGATCTTGTGGAGACGATTCACGTCTAGAAAAACAAAAAAGTGAGAGCAAGCCATCGCTGGCTTGCCCTCACTTGTTAATTCTTGAGGCTTATCCCCTAACGCCCCTCGAAGCGGCCACGGAAACGCGATTCCAACGTGGAATCACCAGAGGAGCCACGGCTACCCGAGGTCCCTCGACGACTCTTTGCCGCCCCGGACTTAGTCTTTCCAAAGCTCAGCCCCGAAGCAGAACTAGCCTTCTCCTGCTTACCGGCGCCGGTCAGAGCCCAAACGCCGGAACCGAACATAAGGCCAAAGCCGGCAACCGATAACACAATGAACCAATTGCTCACAGAGAAAAGAGCGACGCCGCCAATCAACATCAGCAGACCGAGGAGCATGAGCGCAAAAACCTGGATGGAAAACCCACGAGGTGCGCTGTTTTCCTCCGGAAAGCTGAACGCATTTCCGGCCATCGTCGAACTAAATTTAGGATCCTCAGCGTAGAGTGCAGACTCGATTTCGTCGAGCATCCGCTGTTCGTGCTCAGATAGTCCCACAATTCCTCCATCGCCTACTTGAGCATTGCCCACCGCGATACTGGCGAGCCTTGACCCCTCAACTAACAATGCCGATACAACAAAGTTAATTACAGGCCACGTGCTGCTAACGCGGCGTCCGTTAGCTTCATTCTTACCCCTTCAACGGGCGACTCACCTCTATTGTTCCATGAATCCGAACAATCCCCCATTTATTTAGGAAAGCAACGCTCTAACACGCCCCCACCGGCTTACGCAGCTGCGGGCAGAACACCCAGCTCAGCCCGGACAGCCCCCAAGAATGCACAACTTAAATCCCACAACTCCTGCGCCCGCCGAGAGTCAATGCGACGCGAAATACCCAACCGGACTTCCTCACGCAGCGCGGTGAACTGCTCAAGCTTGGTGACCCAGCTATCAAATTCGGGCTGCTCTTTCTTTAAACGCAACCAGGCACTCTGTGTTGCCGAACGACGACGCTTAACTACCGAGCCCGAACGAGCGCCCGAGCCAGAACCCCCAGCCACCGACACATCGTCGCGATTCAACAGCGCGCCTGCGCAACGCAGCGCCGCACAGTAGGAAAGCTCCAACATCTCATCAGAGCTGGCATTCCGAGCATTCGCTAGCAGAGCCTCTGCCCGCCCCAGCAGCTCCAGCGATTGCCTTGAGACACCGACCGGGGCGACCGAACCCGACTGCGAAATCGCCCTAAACTCCACCACGTTCGACCTTGCCACCACCCTGCTTCTCCTTTCACACAGCATTCACATGAGCACGGATTTTCCGCTTCTCCTTAGCGGGATTGACTGCAATCTATCCCCAAGCCCGGACTACGCCATGCGCACTTTCGCACACCTGTTCGACTCGATGTTATTGCAGTAATCTCACAACTAAGTTCGTCCAAGTCGCTAATCTGGTCACTGTGAAATACAGCGTGGTTCCGATGACAGCAGGAGACTTCAATCTCCGCCTGCAAGAAGCAGTGGCTCTCTACATCACCGCGATGCAGTACAACCCCGCAATCTTGCCCGGTCGTCTCCACGAATGGCAGAAGCAAACCACTCAACCCGGCTTCATGGCTGCTGCAGCCATAGCTCACCCCAAAGAGCTCTCCCCTGCCCAGGCTCTCCGCGACCCGCGCTGCAGGTTGGTTGGCATCGGCTACTGCCGTACAGGATTGGACACGCACTGGTGGTATCGCCAGGTAAGAGATGGACTGCTCATGGACGGGCGCTCGCTACCGGACGTCGTCAAGCTCTTGGGCAACTACGCCGAACTGTCTGAGATTCACATACACCCCAGCTTTCAGGGGCGGGGACTCGGTAAACGACTGCTCCGCGAGTTGGTCGATTCCCGCCCAGAGACGCGAGTTCTGTTGTCAACCCCGGAATACCCGAATGAGGCCAATAGGGCATGGCAGCTCTACCGCCAATTTGGTTTCAAGGATGTTTTAAGGAACTTTTATTTCACAGGGGACTCCCGTCCCTTCGCAGTTCTAGGAGTAGATCTTCCCCGTGACATCATCACCGAGTGAACCTTCCACACCACGTCGACGGCTTTCGCCTCTGCGCATTGCCACAGCAATGGCCGGAATTGCCGCCATCTTGCCGCTCAGCGGCTGCTTTGACGCACAGGCTGGCATTACCATTTCCGGCGACGACAGGGTCTCGGGCACAATTCACGTAACACCCACGGAGGAAGTCCGTTCCCAATTTGAGCAGTGGCAAGTACCGGAAGATCTCTCCGACCGCGTCTCGCAGGGAGTAATCGACTCCTCCACAGGAAAGATGGAAGTCTCGTTCAACGAGCTGCACTTCATTGAACTCACCGATACGCTCCGACAGCTTTCCGACGATCGCGTAGACATCGACCTAGACCGTACCGGTGGCGGCAAGATTTCGATGAACGGCCACATGGATTTGACTCACCTGCCCGGCGCGAAGGTTGATTTCGTCGTCGCGTTCCCGGAGCAGGTTACTGACTCCAATGGCCGCCAGACCGAACCGAACAAGGTGGAATGGCAGCTCGCCAGTGGCGAGAACCATAATGTATGGGCTTCGTCGCCGGCTGGATCCACCAAGCGGAATCAATTCCTATTATTTGCCGGTGTGACCACAGCCGCCGGTGTCCTAGCCTCAGTGCTAGGTGTCCTGTGGGCGCGAAGAGTTCGCGACATGCAGGACTTTTAGCAATTAAAAACCGCCGCGCAGCATATCCTGGCCGGTGCCCCATTCGGGCGCCATGCCGAGGTTGTGCAAAACTTCCTGGGAGGCGCGAGCGAAGTTCATAGTCATAAAGTGCAGCCCCGGCACGCCTTCGGCGATGAGCCGCTCTGCCATGTTGGTCGAAAACTCGATACCAATCTTGCGAATCTCATCTTTATTGGCCTGCTCGTCACCATCTGCTGCCTTAATCAGGCGTTCCTCCAAATCGGATGACAACTGTGCCCCGGAGAGCTCAACCTGCCTGCGCACTGAGCGCAGCGATGTAATCGGCATCAGCCCCGGAATGATGGGCTTGGCACCGTGCACTGGGTCGGCTTCCACCAGGCGGTCTCGAAGGCGTAAGTAGTGCTCAATATCGAAGAACATCTGCGTAATCGAGTATTCGGCTCCCGCGCGCAGCTTGGCCAGCGTGTACTGCGTATCATGGTCCAAATCCGGCGAGCGGTAGTGTCCTTCCGGAAACGACGCAATGCCGATTTCAAACTTCTCGAACTCCGGCTCGGCCTTAATCAGCTCAATCAGCTCGCTGGCGTAGTGCAGACCGCCCTCGGTCTCCACCCAAGGACCAAGCGGGTCTCCCGGTGGGTCACCACGCAGAACAAGCAGATTCGTCAGCCCCGCGCTGAGATAAGAGCGCAGGATTTCCCGCAGCTCGTCGACAGTGTGCTCTACCAATGTCAGGTGCACAAGCGTTGTAAGCGGCTGCCTCGAAACGCGCTGGGCGATTCGCAGGGTGCGGTCGCGGCTAGAACCACCGGCGCCGTAGGTCACGGATGCAAAGGAGGCACCAAGATCATGGAAAGCCTCAGCTGCTCGAAGAAGACGTTCCTCGGCGGCGTCGTCACGCGGGGGCATGAACTCGACCGAGAAGGGAATACTGCCCGCGCTCGGCATTGAAAGCGCCTGGCGGATCGTCACTTGGCGGCCTGGCGACGGTGGCATTGTTGAGGACATAGTCACTCATACTAAGCGGTGTCCTATTCTTGAGTCAGCATTACCCGTCATCGACGAGAGGCTCACATGAGCGAAGAACTGGATTTGGCCGCGCTACAGCCCCGCGAAGTACCAGCTACTGTTACCAAAACGCTGGAGAGTTACCTCAAAAGCCGTGGCGACGATGTCGCGTCGGTCGATGCGGTGTACACCGAGGCCATAGATTCGCTCCACTCCTTCGTCCTCAATGGGGGCAAGCGCGTGCGTCCAGCCTTCGCCTGGCAGGGGTGGTTGGGGGCAGGCGGCCTCGAAGGCCGTTTCTCCCCAGCCGAGGATTCCCTGGCTGTGATGAACGCGGTGAGTGCCTTGGAACTCATTCAAGCCTGCGCACTCATTCATGACGACATCATCGATGACGCTGATACGCGCCGTGGCGCACCGACTATCCACAAGGTATTCGAGGCCAAGCACGAGGCCAATAGCTGGAATGGAGCCGCCGACCGCTTCGGTATTTCGGCCGCGATTCTCATTGGCGATGTCGCCCTGACCTGGGCTGATGACATGATGCACTCTTCAGGCCTCAGCTCGGAGGCGCTAACCCGCGCACTTGTCCCCTGGCGGGCGATGCGCACTGAAGTACTTGGCGGCCAACTGCTCGATATCACGGCCGAAGCCAGCCGGGACAGTCGCGTCGAGACCGCTGAGAAAATCAATCTGTTCAAGACCGCCGCCTACACCATCGAGCGGCCGCTCCACATTGGTGCTGCGATTGCCGGCGCCCCAGCGGAATTGGTTGAGGCCTACCGCAGCTTCGGCCGCGATATCGGTGTGGCATTCCAGCTCCGCGACGATCAGCTGGGTGTTTTCGGCGATCCCGAAGTCACGGGCAAGCCTGCCGGCGATGACCTCCGCGAGGGCAAGCGAACCGTACTGGTCGGCCAGGCTTTAAGCCTCTACCTCGATTCCGCACCTGAAAAGGCCCGCTTTATCGATGAACGCCTGGGAGCGGTCTCGTCTGCTGCAGATATTGATGAGCTACGAAATCTCATCGCTGATTCCGGCGCTGCCGATGCCGTCGAACGTGAAATTGACCGCCTGACCAGCCGCGCTTTCTCCACTATCGAGAATGCCGACCTGCCTGCAACGTCGCGCGAGAACCTCATTGCTATGGGCGTTCGCGCCACCGCTCGTCAGCATTAGACCAGGTGTTGCGTAGTCATGCCCGCTGCTTCCCCCACTCGTGCCCCCATTAATTCCCCGCGTCTGCGACGTGCGGTCACTCGTCCTCATAAGGGCTCCAAACCACGACTGACCATCATCGGCGCAGGCCTGTCCGGACTTACCGCCGCGCTCTACGCCATCGCCGATGGCTACGATGTCACCGTTGTCGAGCGGGGAAGTTTCGTCGGCGGACGCTGCGCCAGTGAACCCATCACAGTCGATATCGACGAGCAATCGCTCACCGCAGTCTTCGACACTGGCGCAACTGTATGGACCATGCCCTCGCTTGTCGACGATGCCCTCGCCGCCGTCGGCCTCTACGCGCGCGATATCGACCCGGGTTTTTCGGCCTCCCCAATCACGCCCACCTACCGTGCGGAATTTGCCACCCGCGGCGGACTCGACGTGTTTTCCAACGAAGACATGATGGCCGATGAACTCGCGCGCTTCGGTGCCTCTGACTCCACCGTCGCCGGTTACCGCAAACTTCGCACGTGGCTGCAAACTCTCTTCAATGCCTGCTTCGACAACTTCATGTCCCGCAGCTTTGACCGCGTTACAGACCTATTCACCGGGCCCGGCGCGCTTCGCGACCTCACTACGCTCCTCCGACTCGGTGCCTTCGGCGCCCTCGAACCTAAGATTCGTGCCTTCCTCGGAGATAATGATCTCGCTCGCGTTTTCAGCTTCCAGGCGCTTTACGCAGGTGTGCCTCCCGCTAAGGCCCGTGCGGTCTACGGCTGCATTTCCCACATGGATACCTCGATGGGGGTTTACTATCCGCGCTCCCCCGCATTTGGTTCGGGTATAGGCGCCGTCAGCGAGTTGCTCGCCGAGGCCGTCCGTCGAGCTGGCGGAACCATCGACTTCGGCGTTGATGTCACTGGGCTGAAAGTCGACGAAGCAGGCTTTGTCTCCGCCATCACCACGGCAACTGGCGAGCGTCCCACCGATGCCGTCATCGCTACGACCGATTTACCTGTGGTGCAGAGCTGGCTTCACGACGCGGCTACCTCTGCCGCCGGTAGCTCATCGAAGCGGCGAGGCCTTCGGAGCGTCGTAAAGCGGACGGGAGCGCGACGGTTGTTCCCAGTTCGATTTTCTCCATCGGCGGTGGTGGCGCACGGGCTGATTCCGGTTTCGGAGACTGCGACGTGGCCGAAGCGGCATCACCTGATTTCGTTTGGCGAAAAGTGGAACGAAACCTTTGAGGAGATCTCGTCACCGCGCCATGGAAAGCTAATGTCGGACCCATCATTGCTGGTCACCCGGCCTGCGGTGAGCGCGCCGGAGCGTATTGTCACAGATGCGAACGGCGTGCAGTGGGAGCCCGTCAGTGTGCTCGCGCCGTGCCCCAACTTGCAGTCGGCCAATCTGATCTGGTCACGAATCGGTGGGGACTACGTTGCGAAAATAACCGCTGAGCTGGAGCGGCGCGGACTGACCGGGATTTCTACGAAGTGGCGAGTCGGTCGGATCGATACCCCTCAGCAGTGGCAAGAACGCGACATGGGCGTTGGCTCGCCGTTTGGGCTGGCGCATCTGTTCCGACAGACGGGGCCGTTCCGTCCCCGCAACTTCTCTCCGAAGATGCCAAAGAATCTGACGCTGGCGGGATCGACGACGGTGCCGGGGGTTGGCGTGCCGACGGTCATGATTTCGGGACGACTTGCGGCACAGCGGTTTGAAACGCCTTAGCTCATGAATGTCTCCCGGATGTCTGCCGGTGGTCACTGACCAACTAGGATTAATGCATCAGCAATGTATCGATTGTTTAGGTTGACATGAATTTATCGCGGAGTGCTCAGCTGGGTGTCTACGGTGGCATCCTCATTGCTCTGGGCTCCTACGGTTCCGGTGCGAATCGCTACCGTGGCGGCCTTGTCCACGCTCTGGGACTCGACTGGATCACCTACGGTCACGGTCAGATTTTCTGTGAGATTGTGATTTGGGTAGGTATCGCCCTGCTGCTTATCTCGTGGCTGCGCATCGGGCGGGAACTGCTGTTCTCGAAGGGGACCATCCGGGACATTGTGGCCGGTTCTTCCCATGATGGCGACGCAGCAGACGCTGCGGTTCCAGCGAACGCTGGCGGCGATGAGTCCACGTTGCGTCGGTTCAATTCAATCCTGATGGCCTGGGCAATTCCCCTCGCGCTGGCCGCACCGCTGTTCTCTCGCGATGTCTATTCGTATCTCATGCAGGGCGCGATGGTCCGCGATGGGTTTGATCCCTACACTGAGGGAGCTGCAGCCAATCCAGGGCCGATGCTGCTGGAGGTATCCGCAGATTGGCGGAATACCACCACCCCGTATGGCCCGCTGCATCTGGGAATTGGCGAGGTCATCACGCGGATTGTCGGCGACAACATCACCGTCGGCGTGATTCTCTACCGCATTGTGTGTCTGCTGGGCTTCGCCGCCATTGTCTGGTCGATCCCGCGAATCGCCCGGGAGCTTGGAGCAAATCCGGCTTTCGCACAGTGGCTCGGTGTGCTCAATCCACTGGTGCTACTGCATCTGATTGCGGGTATGCACAACGAGGCACTGATGGTCGGATTGGTCAGCCTGGCACTAGTTGCCGCACTGCACATGGAGCACATGCGGGGTGGCCTGGTCGCTGCTGTCCTCATCGGAATCGGCGTCGCGCTGAAAGCCACCGCTGTCCTGGCGCTTCCCTTCGTCGTGTGGATTGTGTTGACCAGGCGCGAGCCCATCGCCACGGTTCAAGAGATGCTGCGCAAGATTCCGGCGATTGCCGGTGTGGGCATCGTGTTGGTCGCAGTCTGCGTCGGCACGCTTGCAGTGGTGACGTGGCTGACCGGCTCGAGCTGGGGCTGGATTTCCGAGATCAGTGGCAATACCAAGGTGATTAACCCCCTGGCAGCACCGTCAGCGGTCGCTGGTGTGATCTCGGGCGTCATGGCGTGGTTCAACGACGACATCGGTTTCAATGTCATCGTCAGCCACACACGCGTGGTCTCCTCTATCATCATGCTGGTGGGACTCGTGATCTCCTGGTTCTACTTCCGAGCCACCCCTCGTAACAATGTCGCTGGCATGATTGCCGCTTACGTGGTGGCCTGCGTATTTAATGCCGTGGCACTTCCCTGGTACTACGCCAGCTTATTGACTCCCATGGGAACGATTCGCCCGCCACGATGGGTGGTTCAAGGCACCGTGTTGTTCACATTCATCCTGTCGCTGTCCTTCGCCGGCGGCGGCAATCACCGCTTCTACGACGTGCCCTGGATGGTTATCATTACCGTTCTCGGCTGGCTGGCCGTCGGCTGGCTGACCACTGGAAAATTCAGCTGGAAGTACTCGTGGCGCGACGAAGAAACCGCCGCAGACACGGATTCCACGGTGGCGCCCCTGTCGCGGTCGACCGAGGTCGCATAGTTGTCCATGCCCGCCCCACAGCCTCTCTCGACCATCGCGCTGCCACAGTCCTACGAGCTCTGCCGCGATATTATGGCCTCCCACGGTCGCACGTATTCCCTGGCCACGCGACTGTTGGCACCCTGCCAACAGCGTGCGGTGTGGTCTCTCTACGCCTGGGCACGCATCGTCGATGACTACGTCGACTGCCCCGCCGACGCCGACCGCTCCCCCACGCACATCGAAGCCACGGTCATACGTTTAAGCGAGCTTTTCCACTCAGCTGTCGTCATCGGTTCGCTTGACGACGTCCACCGCGACCGCGACCGTGCCGTCATCTCGGCGGCCGCACAGACTTTTCGCGACTACGACATCGATCCACAGCTCTCTGCGGACTTTGTTCACTCCATGTTGATGGACGTGCCCGACACATCGTGCCACATTGCGCATTTTGAAACATGGGAGCAACTCGACTCGTATATGTGGGGCTCCGCAGCAGTCATCGGCCTTGAGATGATGCCCATCCTAGGCACCCGCACAGGGGTCTCCCGTGAGGAAGCCACTCCCTACGCAGAGCTCCTGGGAAAAGCCTTTCAGGTGACGAATTTCCTCCGCGACATCGCCGAGGATTTTCGCCGTGGCCGTATTTACCTACCACTGAATGAGTGGGAGGCCTTCGGAGTGGGTACCGAGGAGATCGGCTACTGTGCCGCCACGGGACAGACGACCCCGGCGGTACGTCAGGCATTGGCCTTCTTCATCGCTCGCAACCGCGCCCTCTATGCCGAAGCCAGCAGCGGCGTGGACATGTTAGAGGTGCCAGGGCGTCAGGCTATCCGTGCCGCGGAGATTCTCTACTCAGACATTCTCGGCGAAATTGAGCGCATGAACTACAACGTCTTTGCGCAACGCGCTCAAGTGGGACGCGCTCGAAAAGCAAAAATCGCCCTCCCGCTGCTTTTCACAGCAGTGGCCGGGCGATTACGACAGGAGCTATCGCGGGCGTAGGACGGCGGGCGTAGGACGCCGTCCGGGTCTTTACAACGCCATAGCCTGTGCGCGGCGCATTACTTCGCGTGCAAGGTGACCGTGTAGGGCGTCCACCGGACGTCCAGGCAGAGATTCATCTTCGGTGAATAGCCACTCCAGCGTTTCTTCTCGCGTGTAGCCGCCGTCGGCAAGCAATGCGAGTGCGCCAGGTACAAAACGCGCGACCTCGTCATCTTCAAAGAAGCGGGCGGGAATTTGTGCAATGCCGTCGCGGTGGACTGCAATAAGGCGCCCCTCCTGCAGCAACGCGTGAATTCGGGTGACGGTGACGCCAATGAGGTCAGCGGCATCAGGCAGCGCAAGAGTGGGTTCGTCGGCGCTCAGGACATCGTGGCAAGTTGGAATCTTTCTCACACTGGTCACTTTAGCGCGTTGGCCTTGCAGTAGGTACGTCCCCATATACTTATTAGAAGCAACTGATTGGAACAGGGAAGGCTGGTTTATGTCGCAGCTTGTCGAGGGGCAGATTCTCGATGGTCGCTACCGTATCGGAGCCACCATCGCACACGGTGGCATGAGCACCGTGTACTGCGCCACCGATTTGCGGCTCGATCGCAGGGTGGCCGCAAAGGTCATGGATCCGCGTTTTGTCGACGACGAGTCTTTCCGCATCCGCTTCGAACGTGAGGCCCGCGCGGTCGCGCACCTCAATGACGAGTCGCTCGTCAACGTCTACGACCAGGGCACGGACCCGGCGGGGCATGTTTTCCTCATTATGGAATTCGTCGACGGTGGGACCCTCCGCGAGCTGCTCCGTCAGCGCGGTCCGATGCCTCCACATGCAGCTGCCGTCGTAATGCGCTCGGTTTTGCGCGCCCTATCGGTGGCGCATTCCCGCGGCATGGTGCACCGAGATATCAAGCCGGAAAATGTGCTGATTGCCTCGGACGGGCGAGTGAAGCTGGCGGACTTCGGTCTAGTGCGCGCGGCCGCTGATGCCAAGGTGACCTCTAACTCGGTCATCGTCGGCACCGTCGCTTATCTGGCTCCGGAGCAGGTCACGGGTGAATCCATCTCCCCTGCCTCCGATGTGTATGCGGCGGGTATTTTGCTCTTTGAGCTGCTTACCGGCACCACGCCATTCATCGCCGATTCTTCGCTCGGCGTTGCCATGAAGCGATTGAACGAAGATGTCCCGCCACCCTCGGAGCTCATCGACGGCGTTCCCGAGGAGTTCGACGAGTTGGTCGCCCGCGCTTGTTCCCGCAGGCCGGAGGATCGGTTTGAGACGGCCGAGGAATTCGGTGACGCACTCGAAGACATTGCGGACAAACTCGCGCTGCCACCATTCCGCGTGCCATCGCCCGTCAATTCAGCAGCCGCCAACGCTGCCGCCATGGAGGGGCTCACAGAGGACTTCCACCGACCGGGCAACGACCATTTCGATGACAGACACGGCACCGCAGAGACGGCACCCGAGCGCTTCGGTCACGACGGCTATGGCTTCTCGACGGACGCACCCGGTAGCCCCGTTTCTTCCCGACCACCGGGACCACCAAACGTTTTCGATGATTTCGACGACCCGGATGCGGGGCGGACACGCACTTTCGATCGCTATGACGAGTACAACCCCACCGGCTGGGAATCCCCGGAGCCGTCTGGTGGAGCTCTCGTACCAGCCGACGTTCCAGGCGCTCCGGAATATCCGCTGCCGCCGGACACTCGGGGTCCACAGCACCCACAGCATCCGCAGCCGCGATCTGCTCAGACTCAGACGCCTAAGAGCCGTCGAGCTACCCGACAGCGGACGCGCCGTGGATGTGCATTGTGGCTGATTATCGCCCTGGTTGCCACGTTGGGCATGGGGCTTGGCGCGTGGTGGCTGGGCTCTGGCCGTTATGGCGAAGTGCCCTCTATCACTGGGCTGTCGCAACCACAGGCGATGACCGCAATCAGTGAGGCGGGCTTTGAACCGGTGGTTGATGAGCGCTACGACAACGATGTCGCAGTGTCCCAGATTATTGGCTCGGACCCCCTGGCTGGAGCGCGGGTTGTCCGCGGTGATGATGTTCGCGTACTGGTCAGTCTCGGCCGCCCGACTGTGCCCGCATATCCCGCGAACCACTCAAAGGAAGTGTTCAGCGCTGCCCTAGCTAAGCGGACGTTGAAAGAAGAGGTCGGAGACCCCGTCTTTTCCGATGATGTCTCCACCGGCGGCTTGGTCTTTGCGGTTCCTGCTCCAGGACAGACCGTCGAGGTTGGCTCAGTTGTGACTGTGCATTACTCCAAGGGGCCAGCACCGGTGAAGGTGCCAAAGATCGTGGGGCTTCAAGAGGATGAAGCTCGTGAGCTGTTGAGCAAGGCCGGGCTGGAGGTCCGAGAAGTATCGGCGGAGTTCTCCTCCTCTGCTGAGCCGGAAGAGGTTCTTTCCGTGTCTCCTGAGGAAGGCACTGGCCTCGAACGCGGTAGTTCTGTGACGTTGACCATTAACAACGGCATCGAAGTGCCCAATGTAGTGGGCAAGTCGGAGGATACTGCTCGCCAAATTCTGCAGCGCGAGGGCATTGAGGTAAGCGAAGTAAAGGACGCGTCCTCCTCCTCGCGCGACTACGGCCGTGTCGACGCAGTCTCACCGAGTGCAGGTCGTCTGGTTAACCCCAATGATGCGACTGTCACGCTGACGGTGTCCAGAGCAGTGAAGGTTCCGCAGCTGCTGGGTAAAACTGTTGCGCAGGCACGTCGTGAAGCGGAGAAACAGCATCTTCAGCTCGACATCGGCGGCTCTGCGAACGAGGACGATCGCATCGTATTGCAGTCACCCCGACCAGGCGCTAAGGCCACGGCGGGTGACAGCATTTCGGTCAGCACTCTGTAAAAAGTGCGGCGCGCTAATGAGTGCGGCGCTGCACTAGCTGGGCTAGTTGTACCTAGCTGAGCTGGATGCAACTAGTTGCGCAGCATCTCGGCAACCAGGAAGGCCAGCTCCAGCGACTGCTGAGTGTTCAAACGCGGGTCACAGGCGGATGCGTAACGGCCTGGCAAGTCGACATCGGAAATGTCCTGCGCGCCACCGAGGCACTCAGTGACATCTTCGCCGGTCAGCTCCACGTGGATACCGCCCGGGTGCGAACCGATCGAGCGGTGCACCTCGAAGAAGCCCTGAACCTCGTCGACAATGCGGTCGAAATGGCGGGTCTTGTAACCATTGGAGGCCGAGTAAGTGTTGCCATGCATCGGGTCGCACTGCCAAATGACCTTGTGACCAGAAGCTTCCACAGCCTCAACGATGGGAGGCAGCACGGAGCGAACCTTGTCATTGCCCAGACGCGAAGTCAGGGTCAGGCGACCAGGCTGGAAGAACGGGTCGAGCTTGTCAGCGTAAGCGACAGCCTCCTCCGGCGTGGTGGTCGGGCCAATCTTCACACCGACGGGGTTGCCAATCATGGCAGCCAGGTTGATGTGGAAATCCTCAATGCCACGGGTGCGCTCACCAATCCACAGCTGATGCGCGGAGAGGTTGAACAGCTCCTGGCTGCCATCGTTTTCAGAAAGGCGCAGCATAGCGCGCTCGTAGTCAACAACCAGCGCCTCATGCGAGCAGTAAATCTGCGCGGTCTGCAGGTTCGAGTCCGCAACACCACAGGCAGCCATGAACTGCAGTGCGTGGTCAATCTCGCGTGCCAGGTCCTCGTAGCGGGCGCCAGCCGGCGAGTTGCTGACGAACTCACGGTTCCACTCGTGCAGACGGTGCAGGTCAGCGGTGCCCGAACCTGTCAGTGCACGTACCAGGTTCATCGCCGCGGAGGCATTGGCGTAGGCACGCACCATTCGAGCTGGGTCGTGAACTCGAGCTTCTTCGGTCGGCTCAACGCCGTTGACCATGTCACCGCGGTAGCTGAGCAAACCGTCGCCGTCGATGTCCTTCGAGCGCGGCTTGGCGTACTGACCAGCGATACGAGCCATCTTCACGACCGGAGTGGATGCGCCGTAGGTCAGCACAACGGCCATCTGCAGCAAGGTCTTCACATTGGCGCGGATGTGCGGCTCAGTATTGGACTCAAAGGTCTCCGCACAATCACCGCCCTGCAACAGGAAGGCCTTACCATTAGCGACGTCGGCAAGCTCCTGACGAAGCTTACGAACCTCAGGCGCGACCACAATTGGCGGCACCGATTCGAGAATGCGACGCACGTTTGCAGCGGCGCGGGCATCCCAGCTTGGCTGCTGTAGGGCTTGGCGGGATACGACATCAGCAAAGCGCTCAGCCATGTCGCCGGGAAGCGGTGGCAGATCGGGCAGGTCATCTACAGGGAGATCAATAGTCCAACTCACAGAAGTTCATTGTAGTGCCCCTGCTAGAAGGGTGTTAGTCAGGTCACCAAATATTCGAATTCCGCTGCTTAATCGAGCGGCAATTTCTGTGCAATCTTTTGAAACTTCAGCAGATTGTGCTGGGCATCTGCCAGCGCGTCGTGCTTACCTGCAGTCTGTTTTGGCAACCGTGGCTTACCCGCCATCTCCCAGTACTGCTTGAGTTCACGGGTATAGCGCGGCATAAACTGCGGCAACTTGGTCATATCGCCCCAAAGCTGCACCAACGCAATGTGGTCGTAGGCACCTACCCAGGCCCACAGCTCTGGGCTGCCCGTACCGGGTTCGGTGAAAAATGCCAGCAGTTCCTCGCGGATCGTGTCCCGGTTCTTCCACAGCGGAGATGAGGGGTTGGGCAGCTGATTGAGCACATTGGCCCGAACCCACGGCCCGGCCTTGCTCTCATTGAACTCGGTAGACACCGCGTAGTACTCGCGGCCGTCCTCAGCTACGACACCGATGGAGACAAGATCAATAGTCTTGCCGTCTTCAATAAACTCGGTGTCATAAAAATAACGCACGGTGTGGAATCCTCTCCAGCCTCGGCCTCGCGTCGGCTACCTCGCGACCAAAAGACCGTGGAGCCCTACCGAGCAAATCTTACCCATGCACCGAATCGCCATAGGAAGTGTGCAGCCCCACTGTCGCGAAAACTATCTGCGCCTAATTATTCTAGCGAGCGCGTCGGAACCAGCGACGAGGGGTCGGCTTCGGCCCCGGAGCCGGAGTGGTCAGCTCTCCACCCGGCTCGGTTCCCGCTGGATAGCCGGTGCCGGCCTCCAAGGACTTCTTCACATCAGTCGCGTAAGCATCGACATATTCCTGACCCGAAAGCTTCTGAATTTCCTTAATCAGGTCATCCGTCAGCGCCCTGGCCGCTTCATACTCATCGCTGTACTTGGCTTTGTACTCCGACGGATCAATCGGATCGCCGATAATCGTTCCGACCTTCACCGGACGAGGAATCCACGAACCAATCGGGTTGGCCTTCTCCGTATCAATCATCGCCATTGGGAACACCGGCACACCGGACTCCAGCGCTACACGTGCCGCACCGGTTTTACCGCGGTACAGTCGACCATCCGGACTACGGGTGCCTTCCAAGGAAATGCCCAGCAGGTCACCGCGTGACAGCACCTTCAAGCCGGCGTTCAGCGCATCGCGAGCTGCATCACCAGAGGTACGGTCAATCGGCACCTGCCCCACCGAGGAGAAGAAGAACTTCTGGATACCGCCGACAAAGCCCGGCGTGGTGAAGTACTCCGCCTTCGCCAGGAACGTCAGCTGACGACGGCAGACCAGTGGGAAGAAAAAGTGATCCATCACAGCAAGGTGGTTCGACGCCATCAGCGCTGGACCTTCCTGAGGAATCTTCTCACCACCGATGTAGTACGGGCGATTATAGATCCGCAGCCAAGGGCCAATGAGGATGTACTTAAAGAACTTGTACCAGCGATTATTCACAGTTTAAAACTATACAGGTTCAGGTGGTCCGACGATCCATCTCCGCAGCCATTCCCCCACCTTTTCGCGGGCGAATTCCCCTACATTCCCCAATTAACGCTTTACGACGATGCCGCACCCTCGGCAGCCACAACGCTGCGCGCAATATCCGCCGCACCGATCAACCCAGCATCCGCACCTAGTTCAGCGACCCGCACATCCGCTACCGGACGATAGCCAGTACCGGTGAGATTGCGGGCAAACTCGGCCTTGGCCTTGTCCAGGTATAGATCAGACGCCGAGGCAACACCGCCACCGATAACAATCAATTCCGGATCAAAGACATCGCCCACCATCGACAGGCCACGCCCCAGCCAGGTAGCAAAGTCATCAATCGCAGCTAGAGCCAATTCATCCCCCTGGCGAGCAGCCGAGACGACATCGGTACCAGTTACCGAGCCGGCCACGAGCCCGTCGGTAAGCCGCGAGAAGTAGCGACCGGATTCAGAGAGTTCCTGAGCGGTGGTAACCAACGCCGTACCCGAGCAGTAACGCTCCAAGCAACCACGCTTTCCGCAGGAGCAGGGACGACCATCCGGCACAACGGTGAGGTGGCCGAATTCCGGCGCCGTGCCGTACGCGCCACGGTAAATCTCACCACCCTGCATCATCGCGCCGCCGATTCCCGTCCCCAGCGCAAACAGCACCCAATTATCCGCACCGCGAGCCGCACCAAAGCGATACTCACCCCAGGCGGCCGAGTTGGCATCGTGCTCAAGCTGCAGCGGACATGGGAGAAGCAAGGATAAACGCTTGACGACGTTCGCATCGCGCCACGGCAGATGCGGGGCAAAACGAACCGTCTGGCGGTCAGAATCCAAAAAACCAGCTACAGCTAAACCGATGGCGCTGACATCTGGAAAGCGTTCAACCAAGCGCTCGGATGTCTGGACAATGCCACGCTCAATGGCATCCACACTGCCATCAGAACTGGTCTGAACTCGATACAACACCTGCCCATCAGCGCTGACCACTGCAGCGCGCAGGTTTGTTCCACCAATATCAAAACCGATAGCCGGGCGATCAGCGGCGTCGGACTCGTCTGAGCTCGGATGAATCGGAATATCGGTGGACATAACAGTTGATTATAAAGGGATTGCGCAGGTTCGGAGAATTCGGCGAGCCCGAGCAGCCATGACCTCCCAGGTCCACGACTGCACAACATGCTCCCGACCACAGGCTCCCATCGCCGCCGCGCGCTCCGGATCATCCAAAATCTCAACCAGCCCGGTGGCGACGCTGCGCTTCGAGGCTCCGTCGACAACGATGCCAGTTTCGCCATCGATAACGGTCTCCGGAGCACCACCGGACTTGCCAGCTATGACAGGGACACCGCAGGCCTGTGCTTCCAAGTAGACAATGCCGAGGCCTTCTACATCGAGGCCACGTCCGCGAGTTCGGGCGGGCATGGCAAAAATGCTGGCCGCATTGTAATAGGCGGGGAGGTCATCATAAGAGACCTTGCCGGCAAAAATAACCTGCTCGGAGACCCCGAGCTTTACTGCCAGCTTTTCCAATTCTCGGTTCAACGGACCAACGCCGACGATCAGCAATCTGGCATCCGGGTGCTGCTCAAGAACCTTAGGCATGCTGCGAATCAGCATATCCTGCCCTTTTCGGCGGACTAGCCGAGAAATACAGACGATAAGCGGCTGGGATTCACCAATTCCGTGGTGCTGACGGATCTTCTGCCCAGCCTCGGGGTCCGGGGAGAATCGCTCGATATCGACACCGGAAGGCAGGCGTTCAAATGCTGTTTGCGGACCAAAGGCTGCCGCAAATCGCCCACGGGTGTAGCGGGAAATATAGGTCACAACATCGGAGCTCTTACCAATGCGCCCCAGCATCTGGCGGGCCAAAGGCAGCATCGACCAGCCCACTTCATGTCCGTGAGTGGTAGCAACGATGCGGGCGGCACCTGCGCGACGGCATGCGTCGGCAAGCAAACCAAGTGGCGCGGCTGCACCAAACCAGACGGTGTCAATGCGTTCGGTGCGAATAATCTGAGCGGCGCGACGAGCTACGTGCGGCAGTGGCAGCAGCACGGAATCACGCATGCGATAAACACGGTACGGTAGCGACTCGTCGTAGGCGCGGAGCTTTTCTTTAGGAGCTCGCGAGGACGCGAGGACTACGAGGTTCTCCGGATCCAAACGAGCACAGAAATCACGCAGGTAGGACTCGATTCCACCATCGCGAGGCGGGAAGTCATTCGTAATGAGCAGTACGCGCGCAGACATGGAGCCGAGTTTATCTACCTTGACTAAAAGGACGCGAGGCCACCTGCCGCTAGTTAGAAGCGGACAGCGCCTTGGTACGGGCCACCCTGGTCGATGGAAACGACCTGGACTGGAATACCGTAGTCGGAAGCATGGACAATCTGACCATTGCCGATGTACATGCCCACGTGCGTGATTCCCGGGTAGTAACCGATGATGTCGCCCGGCTGCAGCTGGTCGCGGCTCACCGGAGTACCACCGGCGAGCTGCGCCTGCGAGGTCCGCGGGATGGACTTACCAATCTGCTGGTACGCCCAGTACATCAGACCCGAGCAATCGAACTCAGAGGGACCAGCAGCTCCCCACGAGTACGGGGAGCCCAGCTTCGACAGAGCGGCATCAACTGCGGCGGAAGATCCGAACAGTTTGTCCAACCCTTCGGTAATTGGGTTGTTCTTGGAAATCCAAATTTCCCGCTGTTCGGGGCTCAGCGATTCAACCATGGACTTGACATGCTCGGCGCGCTCATCAAATTCGGCGCTGCGCTTGTCCAAATCATCGCGGCGCTTGGCCAGGTCATCGAGCTGCTTGCGGATATCGTCCTGCAGACGCAGCGCATTGGCCTTACCATCCTCGGCATCCTTGCGGGCTTGCACCGCACGGCTGACAACTTCATCGTTGTCGCGGAACATCTTGTTGATGTAACCGGCACGGTCGATAGCGTCCTGAGCACTGGCAGATCCCAGGGCGGCCGACAATGGGTCGACGATTTCACCACGCATCCGCTTCTTCGCGAAGTAAGAAATCTCACCAGAGAGCGCCTTGAGGTCATCCTGTGCTCGGAGAACCTGATCCTCAGAGTGCTTCAGCTCCCCCTCGGCGTGCCGGAGTTCCTCTTCCTTGGCCTGAACCTGGGAATCCAGCTCGGTAACTTCCTCAGAAACCGCTTCGGTATCCCGAGAAATCTTCTCCAGCTCTGCAATAATGCCGTCTGCAGTAGCCAGATCCGGGGCTGGCTGTTCATCCTGTGCAGAGGCAATCGGCGCCAAACCTACGGCGCCAAAGGTTAGCCCAGTCACGACCGTAAGCCCGACTACACCGCGACGAGAGTTGTGGCGACGACGAGAGACACGGTGACGCGACAAATCCAAACCCTTTTCAAGTTGTGTATTCAAATTTCTTCCCCGAAAAACAAAACATCAAACCACTTGACGCATTCGAGCAAATTGTAGCAGCCTTGCCGCGGAACAACACACCGACAAACCGCCAGCGCAAAGGGGTATCCAAAGGGAGTAACCAGGATAGCCCTTCGACTCCACGCATTGCGTAACCGCAGTAGAAAAACAAAAAATGAGGCGAGCGCCCCTATAGTGCTTTACGACGCGCATAGCGTCAGCACCCGGGCGCTCGCCTCAGTGCCCCTCAGTAAAAAGAGAGCCAAGGCTCTGCGGGACATCAAGGCCCCGCAGGTTGTCATCCGTTCAAACAGATTAGAAGCGGACGAAGTTGTGAACCGGCATGTAGTTCATCGGAGCTTCCTTGACGACATCGCCGGACTGCGGAGCGTGAATCACGTTGCCGTTGCCGGAGAAGATGCCGACGTGGGTAGCGCCAGAGTAGAAGGAAACGATGTCACCCAGTGCCGGGCTGGAGACCGCGGTGCCCTGGGAAGCCTGCGCCTGGGAGGTGCGCGGAATCGACTTACCGACCTGCTGGTATGCCCAGGAGGTCAGACCGGAGCAGTCGAAAGAGTTCGGACCGGTAGCGCCCCACACGTACGGGGAACCGATCTTGGAACGTGCAGCGGAGACGATAGCCGAGCCGGTGGACGGTGCTGCAACGTTTGCAACGCTGCCGGAGGTAACCTCACCTGCGACGTCATTGAACTTGCCAACAACATCCTGCAGACCTGCAACCTGCGGGGTATCGAAGCCGTTCAGTGCGCCCTGGATGTCGTTCAGCGGGTTAGCGTTAGCGGTCGGAACTGCGAGAGCGGTAACGCCGGCGACGGTTGCGCCAAATGCGACTGCGTTGCGTGCAAAGTTAGAACGGCGGTGGTGCTTGCCCATTGTTTTGAAACTCCAAAATCTTCCTGTTTAGCCGACCGGGTTAGCTGACGGGTTCGGAAGAATGGAAGACTTCCTACCCTCCGGGATTTCCCTTTGGGATTCACCCCATGGTTCGAGGTGGGTCCCCGGCTCGAATCCCCTGAGGCTCTCACTACTTAGAACCTCAGGACCTTCGATAAGGCTCTGTGTTTTCTTATCAATGACCGGCACCAACTCAGTGGCCCCGTTTCAATGTCTCGATAAGGTTACGAAATGGCATCAAGTTTTGTCTAGCCGTTTGTCCAGAAAACCGCTCGAGGCCCGGTTGTTACCATCGATAGAACTAAACCGTTACCAAGCTGTTACAACTAGACACTCCCCTATAGCAGAATAATAACAGTTTGATAAACGCGCCACTACCTGGCATTTTGAAGTCCGCCGAGAACTTTACACTTAACGCCTTAAAGTCGACACATTTTTATCGCGGGCTCAAAACGTGTTTTATGTCACACTCCAACTTGTAGCGGCTCAATTTGCTCAAGTTTCACAGTTTTAACACCGCTAGGGGCGCTCAGAATAGGATTATTGATGTGGATTCAGGACAACAGCACTTCCCTCTCGAAGGCACCGTCGATGATTCTCTTTTCAACACCACCTTTGTCGTCGTAGACCTAGAAACGACTGGACTGAAGGCCAAGAACGACCACATCATTGAAATTGGGGCCATCAAAACCCGTGGCGGTAAGACGATTGGCACCTTTTCCAGCTTCATCGACCCCGGCATGGAGATTCCCGACCACATCACATCTCTCACCGGCATCACTACCGCCGATGTTGAAACTGCACCACAGCTCGGCACAGTTATTACTCAGTTCCTCGAATTTGCCCGGGGAAGCGTCTGGGTTGCGCATAATGCCAAGTTCGATATTGGATTCCTCCGCCAGGCTTGCACAGATTTGGGCCTAGATTGGCCGAGCCCCAGTGTCGTAGACACTCTCACGTTGGCGCGTCGCGTCCTCGACCGCTCACAAGTTGGCAGTTTCAAGCTCTCACAGCTCGCACGGTACGTCGGTTCTCCGAATCGCCCTACCCACCGGGCGCTTGACGACGCAATCGCAACCGTCGACGTCCTTCACTACCTCATGGAGAGACTAGCTGGCGATGAAGTACAAACAGCGTCCGAGCTAGTGCACTACTCGCCCACCGTCGCTCCAGAGGTTCGTGCTAAACGGCACCTTGCCGATGGAGCTCCGCACACCCCTGGTGTCTATGTTTTTCGGTCAAGAAATGACGACCCCTTATATATAGGTACAGCTCTCGATTTGCGACGTAGACTTCTGCAGTATTTCAACGGCACTGATTCTCGTCGCAAGATTACGGAAATGGTCTCTCTAGCCGAACGCGTCGAGATCATCGAGTGCCCGCACGGCTTCGCTGCAGAAATCCGCGAGGCTCGTCTGATCTCTGCACTCCGTCCGCCCTACAACCGACAACGCACCGAACCAACCCGCGGCTGGTACATCGTCCCCACTAGCCCCGGTCGGCCTGCCAAGATTAGCCGGACAGTCACCGACGCCCGCAGCCTAGGTCCTTTCCGCACGCGCGACACCGCTACCGCCATCCGCGACAGGTTCTCTGCGCTTAACGACGACTTTGCGATAACAACCACCCAGATCTCTACCACCGGTTCCAACGAGATCGCAGACATGATTGCAGAGATATCAGCACTTGCCGAAGCACACCGCTTCCAACGCGCGGCAGTGCAGCGTGACCGCACTGCGGAGTTCATTATCAGCTTGGACAAGCAGCAGCGCCTGAGCATGCTTGCCGCCATCCCATCTCTGCAAGCCGCTTTCCCCGATGGCAATGGAGGCTGGCACCTAGCGGAAATTCGCTACGGCAGGTTGGCCGGCGCCAGCACCGCACCACGTGGCGCGGATATGAACTACATCATCGACCTCATGGAGAGTTCGGCCCAAACAGTCACTCCAGATGACTCCTTATATAAAGGAGCATCAATTGATGAACTCAGTATTATCTGGAAATGGCTGCAGCGCCCGGAGGTACGAATAAAGCCCACCGGAGGCGAGTTTTCCTACCCTAGGCTGGGCGCAGGAAAATACCTTCAGTGGGCAATTGACGCGCAGCAAGCACGTCGTGAAGCGCGACGCGAACCTTAACCCCTCATCGCCGCGGTAAGGATATCCAAGCACAGCCCCGACTGGAGCGTTTCCTTGACCTCTTCAATGGAGTCGGCCATAGCTTCCTTTAGTGGACGGCCACTCAGACCACGCGAAATGGCGATTGCGGCGGCGGAGTTAAGGATGACTGCATCGCGAATCGGACCTTCGAGCTCGCCAGCCCAAATGCGACGTGCAACATCAGCGTTGTAAGCAGGGTCACCGCCACGCAGCGCGTCAATTTCGGAGTACTCCATGCCATAGTCATGTGGATCGATGACATCTTCGGCAACTCCACCGTTTTCCACAATAAAGACCTTGGTGGGGCCAGTAACGGTAATCTCGTCGAGGCCATCGCTTCCGCGAACCACCAGCGCGCGCTGACCACGGCGGGCGAAGGTGTCCGCCATCGTCTCCATCTGATCTTCGAAGGCACAGCCAATCAAGCTCGCCTGCGGGCGTGCTGGATTCGTCAGCGGCCCCAACAGGTTGAAGACTGTCGGAACCGCTAGCTCCTTACGCACAGGTCCAGCGAAGCGCATGGCCGGATGAAAGCGAGCGGCAAAGAGGAAGCGCACGTAGAAATCCGGATGTTCCGGAGAAGTAACGAGACCGTTCTCAATGTCGATGCCAAAGGCCTCCAGCATGTCAGCTCCGCCCGACTTCGAAGAAGCCGCGCGGTTACCGTGCTTGAGCACCGGCACACCACTGGCAGCGATAACAATCATGGACATCGTGGAGATGTTGACGGTATTTGCGCCATCACCACCGGTGCCGACGATATCGACTGCTCCACGCTCAATAACACCGGCGAGCTGTGGATCATGAACTGGGCGGGCAAATGAAAGCATGCCTTCAGCCGCAGCATCGAGCTCGGCAGCCGTAATCCCCTTGGCGAGGAGACCGAAAGCAAACGTTGCGGTCTGCACGTCTCCGGAAGCACCAGACATGATCTGATCCATGGCGAATCGAATGCCCTCACCGGAAACTTCGCGGCCAGCGCCAATCGTGGAGAGAACATGGCGCCAGTTCTCGACCGCCCTCTTATCGCCGATCTCGCTCATCGCCACTCCCTTCCACTAGATAGTCAAGTCTGTACCCGTACAGTATTAATACAACTGCACCTAGGTACTACTGGTTATCCGGTCCACCAGGTGCACCACATCACAGGGCTTTTGAAAAATCCCACCGTGATGTACGTAATAAGATAAGATACCTCCCCCATATATCCAGCGCATCACCAGGTCCACCTTTTGCGTTCGCCGAAAATCTCACCCCCATTGGGGCAACTGGAAAAATACGATATTAAATAGAGCCGAACCTGCGATAAACTAACCGACAGCTGATGCCGCAGTATCGCAAACCCAGGTTCACCGGAGGTGAACCTGGCAGTCCAGGGGGGGGATGGACACCGCGCAACTCAGCACAACCAAACCCTCGAATTCACCCGCGTCGGATAAAGACACCGGAAAGTTCCCAACAGGGGGAAAAATTAGTGAAATTCTCAGAAACCTTTCCTCGCGACCTGGGATTTTAGGAATTTTTATACAAAAACGGGGGTTGCAACGTGACTACTCCTTAAGAACAGTACATACTGTTAGTTGTGACGAGCGCAGTTGAAAATCAAGGTATGACAGCACCACGTCGTGCTGCGACACTGAACCGACCGAATATGGTCAGTGTCGGCACGATTGTGTTCCTGTCTCAGGAATTAATGTTCTTCGCCGGTCTGTTCGCGATGTACTTCGTGTCACGCGCGAACGGCCAGGGCGATTCGTGGGATTGGGGTACCGGCCACCTCAATGTCCCGTACGCACTATTGATCACCGTGATCCTAGTGTCGTCTTCGTTCACTGCCCAGTGGGGCGTGTTCGCGGCCGAGCGTGGCGACGTTTTCGCACTCCGTAAGTGGTACGCACTGTCTACCGCCCTGGGTGCAATCTTCCTCGTCGGCCAGGCTTACGAGTACTTCACCCTGGTTAGCCACGGTCTGACCATTCAGAACTCCATTTACGGTTCGGTCTTCTTCATCACCACCGGATTCCACGCAGCCCACGTCCTCGCGGGTGTGCTGGCTTTCGTTGTGGTGCTTATCCGTACCTCCAAGGCGAAGTTCACCCCGGCACAGGCCACTGCTGCCATCGTGGTCTCGTACTACTGGCACTTCGTCGACGTCGTGTGGATTGGCCTGTTCATCACCATCTACTTCATCCAGTAGGCCGTATTGGCCGTCCTTTGTTTAGTACGGCCTACAGCCCATCCACTTTCCACGAACAGTCTTAAAGGGAAAAAGATGGAAAACACTACCTCCGAAACCAAGGACACCACGTCCTTGGCTGCGGCCCCGAAGTCAAAGGGCCGCCGCAAGATGCGCCGTACTGCCTCCGGCATTATGGCTATGGCTCTCGCCCTCACCGGCGCGGGCTTCCTCGCTAATGCTCTGACCCCTGATGCACAGACGGCTACTGCTCAGCAGGATGAAGCCGCAATGATTCAGCAGGGCAAGGAGCTTTACGACGTTGCTTGTATTACTTGTCACGGCGCCAACCTTCAGGGCGTTAAGGACCGCGGCAAGTCGCTGATTGGCGTCGGCGAAGGCTCGGTTTACTTCCAGGTTCACTCCGGTCGTATGCCGATGCTCCGCAACGAGGCTCAGGCAGCACGTAAGACCCCGCGTTACTCCGAAGAGCAGACGCTGGCTATCGCAGCCTACGTCCAGGCTAATGGTGGCGGCGCCGGCATCGTCCGCGACGAGGACGGCTCCATCGCTATGGAGTCGCTGCGCGGTAAGAACGCCGGCCCGAACGGTGAGCTTGACAAGGCTGACGTTGCTCGCGGTTCCGAGCTGTTCCGCCTGAACTGTGCATCCTGCCACAACTTCACCGGTCGTGGCGGCGCACTGTCCAGCGGTAAGTACGCACCGGTCCTGGATCCTGCAAATGAGCAGGAAATCTATCAGGCCATGCTGACCGGCCCGCAGAATATGCCGAAGTTCTCTGACCGCCAGCTGTCTGCTGACGAGAAGAAGGACATCATCGCCTACATCAAGAACGCCAAGGAAACTCCGACCCCGGGTGGTTGGGGCATTGGTGGCATCGGCCCAGTTGCTGAGGGCCTTGTCATGTGGATTGTAGGCATTGTCGCTCTCGTAGCGGCCGCTCTTTGGATTGGATCCCGCCGATGAGTAATAACGAAAACAAGAAGTACAGCTCCGAAGAGCTGTCGAAGATGAGCAATGCGGATCTCGCTCGTCTGGGTGCTGAACTCGATGACGTGACCATTGCTTACCGCAAGGAACGCTTCCCGATTGCCAACGACCCGGCTGAAAAGCGCGCGGCTCGTGGTGTCACCATCTGGCTGGCACTGTCGGTCATTCTTGGCCTGGCATTCATCGCCATCTACCTGTTCTACCCGTGGCACTACAAGGGGCACGGCGAAGAGGGTCTGTGGCTGTACACCATGTACACCCCGCTGCTGGGTATCACCATCGGTGGCTGCATCGTCACCCTGGGTATTGGTGCAGTTAAGTTCACCAAGCGCTTCATTCCGGAAGAGATTTCGGTTCAGCGCCGCCACGATGGTCCGTCCGAAGAGGTCGACCAGAAGACCATCGTTGCCCTGCTGAACGATTCTTGGCAGACCTCCACCCTGGGTCGTCGCTCCGCTATCAAGGGCCTCCTTGGTACCGGCGCCGTCCTGGCTGGTATCGGCATGATCCTTCCGCTTGGCGGCATGATTAAGAACCCGTGGAAGCCACGCCACGACGTTGACGTCACTGGTGACGGCACCCTGTGGACCACTGGCTGGACTCTCGTCGAGAAGGGCCACAAGGTTTACCTGGGTCGCGACACCGGCGCTATCGCTGAAGAGGGCGTACACGGCTACACCACTAAGGGCGTTTCCCGCCTGGTTCGCCTCCGCCCAGAGGACCTGTCCGCAGGTTCCATGGAGACCGTCTTCCCTCTTCCGGAGGAGGACGTCAACGACGGCGACAAGTACTCCAAGGATGCTGATGTCTACGAGGCACACATGCACTCGATTCACGGCTCCCGCAACTCGGTCATGCTGATCCGTCTGCGTTCCCAGGACGCTGAAAAGGCAATCCTGCGCAAGGGTCAGGAAGACTTCCACTACGGCGACTACTTCGCCTACTCGAAGATTTGTACACACATCGGTTGCCCGACTTCTCTGTACGAACAGCAGACGAACCGTATTCTCTGCCCATGCCACCAGTCGCAGTTCGATGCACTGCACTACGGCAAGCCGGTCTTCGGTCCAGCTGCTCGCGCTCTTCCAGAGCTGCCGATCAGCGTTGACGAAGAAGGCTACATGTACGCAGAGGGCAACTTCATTGAGCCCGTCGGTCCGGCATTCTGGGAGCGTCAGTCATGAGTAATCCAACGAAACTAGCAACCGCTGCTAAGAATATGGATGACCGCTACACCCTGTCTGGCGGCATGCGTAAGCAGCTCAATAAGGTATTCCCTACCCACTGGTCCTTCCTGCTGGGCGAGATTGCACTCTACTCCTTCGTAGTCCTGCTCTTCTCGGGTGTTTACCTGACTCTGTTCTTCGACCCGTCGATGTCGAAGGTCATTTACGACGGTGCCTACGCGCCGCTCAACGGTGTCGAGATGTCTCGCGCCTACGAGACCGCCCTGCAGATCTCCTTCGAGGTTCGCGGTGGCCTGTTCATTCGCCAGATTCACCACTGGGGTGCTCTGCTGTTCGCCGTGTCCATCATGGCGCACATGTTCCGCATCTTCTTCACCGGCGCATTCCGCAAGCCGCGTGAGGCTAACTGGGTCATCGGTTCCATCCTCCTGCTGCTGTCCGTGGCAGAGGGCTTCATGGGTTACTCCCTGCCGGACGACCTGCTTTCCGGTGTTGGTCTGCGTATTATGTCCGCAATCATCATCGGTCTGCCGATTATCGGCACCTGGCTGCACTGGATGATGTTCAACGGCGACTTCCCGGGTGACATGATTATCCCGCGCCTGTACATTGCACACGTGCTGATTCTCCCGGCCCTGCTGCTGGGTCTGATTGCCGCTCACCTGGCTCTGGTCTGGTACCAGAAGCACACCCAGTTCCCTGGCGCAGGTCGTACCGAGAACAACGTCGTCGGCGTTCGTATTCTCCCGATCTTCGCAGTCAAGTCCGTTTCCTTCGGTCTGATCACGTTCGGCTTCCTGGCGCTATTCGCGGGTATCTTCCAGATCAACGCAATTTGGAACCTTGGCCCGTACAACCCGGCGCAGGTTTCCGCTGGTTCCCAGCCGGATATCTACATGCTGTGGACTGACGGTGCTGCCCGTGTCATGCCGCCGTGGGAGCTCTACTTGGGTTCTTACACAATCCCGGCAGTCTTCTGGGTCGCCCTGCTCTGTGGTGTTCTGGTTGTCCTGCTCTTCGCTTACCCGTTCATCGAGGCGAAGATCACCGGCGACAACGCCCACCACAACCTGCTGCAGCGTCCGCGCGACGTGCCGGTTCGCTCCGGCCTGGGTGCCATGGCTCTGGTTTTCTACACCCTACTGACTCTGTCCGGTGGTAACGACCTGATCGCATACCACTTCCAGATTTCGCTGAACGTGATGACCTGGGTTGGCCGTATCGGTCTGATCATCCTGCCTCCGATCGCTTACTTCGTCACTTACCGAATCTGCATCGGCCTGCAGCGCTCTGACCGCGCTGTCCTGGAGCACGGCATCGAGACGGGCATCATCAACCAGCTGCCTGATGGTTCCTTCATCGAGGTCCACCAGCCACTGGGTCCGGTCGACGAGCACGGCCACGCCGTTCCGCTCGAGTACCAGGGTGCTTACGTCCCGAAGACCATGAACGAACTGGGCGCCGCTGGTAGCCCGGGTCGCGGTAGCTTCTTCAGCCCGGACTCCCCGGAGATCGCCGAAGAGGCAGCTCGTATCGAGCACGAGAACCACGAGCAGCAGGCTCAGATGTTCCGTGACCTCGAAGCTCAGAACGCTGAAGAGCGTCGCCAGCTCGAGCAGTAAAGTTCCGCGGTAGGTTTTCTACTGCGCTCAAATAAGACCACCCCGGTCCGCATCCACTTTGGATGTCGACCGGGGTGGTTTTTGTTACCCAGATTCTTCCGACCTCGCCTTGACCCAACATATGTCGGATACCAAATCTGCTGTTTACCAGTACTAAAATGGACATATGTCTACCAGTCCCTCCCCCACCACCGATCTTTCGAACAACGCCACACAGCTTGTCGCCAACGGTGTCAATTTCGACTACGAGGCCACGCCTGTTCTGCGCGATGTCTCGCTCACGCTTTCCGACGGCGATGTCCTCGGTCTGGTTGGAGACAACGGAGCCGGCAAGTCCACACTTCTTTGGCTACTATCTGGTCGTCGTCGGCCCACGAGCGGTACGGTGACTCATATTGGCACGCGTGTCCTCGGCTCTCAGGAGCTGGAAGCGCCTTTCGACTCCACGGTGCAAATGCTTATCGATGAGGCCCTCGGCCCCTCGAAACGTCGTTTAGCGGAGCTAGAAGAAGCAGCTGAGGCGATGGCCTTAGCAAAGACCCCAGATGAGTCTGAGGCGGCAGAGAAGGCGTATTCGAAGGCCTTCTCGGACGTCATGGCTCACGATGACTGGAACGCCGAACATAATGCGGAGATTGTGCTCGACCATCTCGGCCTGACCGGTTCTGCTCCGGACGGCGCTCCCCTGACAGAGCAACTAACCACGGAGATTTCCGGCGGGCAGCGGGCGCGGTTGGGGCTCGCGATTACGCTCATTCGAAAGCCAGAGATTCTGCTTCTCGACGAGCCCACCAACCATCTCGATGAACGCGGTCGCCAGCTCGTAATTGACACCATTCAGAACCACCCTGGAGTGGTTGTGGTGGCAACACATGACCGCGACTTCCTGGATGCCGTTTGTACTGTAATTGGAGACTTGGTGCCGGGGCGCCCTGGTATCGGGCTGTTCCGTGGTAATTACTCCGACTACGCGAAGCACCGTCGCCACCAGCGTGAGCTATGGGAGCACCAGTGGCGCTCGGAGGAGCATGAACGCAATCGGTTGGAAGACACCATCGAGAATGGCGCTCGTGAGATCTCACCGGGTCGGGAAATGACGGACAATAACAAGATGGCTTATGACCGCCGTGGCGGTCGTGTAGAGCGGCAAATCGCCCGCCGCGTGCGTTCGGCTAAGCAGCGGCTGGAGGAACTCATTGAGGAAGGTGTGGAGCGTCCACCGGCACTACTGGGCTTTGATGCCCCGTTGACCGCACCCCTACCGACCAAGCGCGCTGCTTCGGGCAGCGATGAAGATTTTCACATCAAGATGCGCGGTGTGGTCGTCCCAGATCGAATTCGGGTTGGTTCACTGACTATTCGTCCCGGCGACAAGGTCGTGATCACCGGCCCTAATGGGGCCGGCAAATCTACTTTGTTTAAGACGATCATGGGGCAAGTTGAGACGCAGGCTGGCGAGGTGCGTATCGGCGAGAACTGTCGAGTAGCCATGCTGGCTCAGGAACAAGACTGGGAAAACCCAAAGAAGTCCGCCCGTGAGTTGTACGACCTTGCGCCCAATGCCCGCGTGCCTCTCGACGACTTTGGATTGCTTAGCCCTGAGGATGCCAATCGACCGGTAGGAAGCCTCTCCATCGGCCAGCAGCGCCGGGTGGCGTTAGCGTTGGTCGTAGCCAATCCGCCGGAGATCTTGCTGCTCGATGAGCCTACGAACCATCTGAGTGTGGATCTAATCGAGCAGGTCCAAGACGCGATCGCATCTGCAGAGGGCACAATTATTGTGATTACCCACGATCACCGCATGATCAACTCGCTCGAAGCGCGTCATCTGCAGGTGACTGACGGTGAGGTCATCGAACTACCTAAGGGGCAGAAACCCGTCGAATTCGCTTGATGCGGAATCATATATTGACTACAGATCCTAACCGACGAGGTAACACCAGTTAGGAATCCCCTCCCACTCGCCCAAACAAAAAAGTCTCTCCCGCTAACGCCCTTGTTAGTGGGAGAGACTTTTCGGTTATCTACGACTGTGGTTCAGTCTGATTGCACTCGGACTAGTGCTTCTCCGGCGGAGTGATGTACTGAGTGTTGAGCTTGGTGCCGGAGACGATCAGAATTACCGCGCCAAGGACAATCAGCCAGTAGGCCATGAATGCGATGCCGTAGCCCATGAGGAGGATGCCCATGGTCATCACGAACGGCCAAATCGAGCTAGCGGAGAAGAAACCGAGGGTACCTGCACCGTCGGCAATCTCTGCCTCTTCGAAGTCGGCCGGGGTGATGTCGGAGCGGCGCTCAGTGAAGTGGAAGTATCCACCGAGCATCAGAGTCATCAGAGCTGCGAGGACCAGGCCGGTTGCGCCAGCCCACTCGAGGCGACCCTGGCTTTCGTTGATGACGTTACCGGTGTCCTGGAGGTACTGAGTGCCGAAGATGTAGACGACAGCCATGAACCCCAGGAACACGGTAAGTCCGTAGAAGAGCTTTGCTGCAGACTTCATTTGAGAACTTCCTTTAAGTAAGAATCTTGCTGGGTTTACTTGGCGGTCGCGTTCAGGTCAATGGTGTTAGCACCACGATCACCCATGTCGCGGGTGTCGACACGACCGGAGTTGAACGGCGAAGTGGAGACTGCGAATGCCGGCTCACCGATGTGCTTCAGAGCATCAGCGTTAGTAGCTTCTGGGTTCTCCTGGCGGAACTTGATGTACTCGGTGAATGCCTCACGGGAGACAGCACGAATCTCGAAGTTCATCATTGCGTGGTAGGTACCACACATCTCGGCACAACGGCCAACGAATGCGTTCTTGACCTTGTCGCTCGGGTTGTCCTCTGGTCGGTTGGCAATCTTGTCCGAGTCAATCTTTTCGATCTGGAAGACACGGTTGGACTTGTTAGCCTCCGGGTGCGGGAACACGTCGCGCTTGAAGAGGAACTCCGGAACCCAGAAGGAGTGAATCACGTCAGCGGACGCGAGGTCGAACTGGATTGCAGTGTCTTCCGGAACAACGAGGACCGGAACCTCTTCGGTGGTACCGAGGGTCTCAATCTCGTCGTAGTGCAGGTAGTCGAGGCTCTCCTTGGAGCGTCCGTGAACCGGGCGCTCCTTCTGCTTTGCGCGATCCTCAGCGGACGGAACCTCGTGGCCGCCCTCGGTGAAGAACTGCTCATCAGCCGGCTTCTCAATACGGCCGTTGTATTCCTCGCCGCCCATCAGGTCAGCGGAAATGTTGGCGTAACCGAACTTCCAGTTCCACTGGAAACCGGTGACGTCGACGGTAACTTCCGGATCCTTATCCAGGGCAGTGACCTTGTCCTGAGTCTGAACCGTGAAGAAGAACAGAGTCATCACGATCAGAATCGGGAGAATGGTCAGAGACAACTCAACCGGAACGTTGTATGCAGTCTGGCGCGGGAACTCGCCCTTGCCCTTCTTTTCAGCCTTCTTAGCTGTGAAGTTTGCCATCGAGTAAAGGGTAACGCCCCAAACGATGATGCCGATAATCCAAGCTGCAACCCAGGTCCAAACCCAGAAGTTACCCATGGACTGTGCTTCCGGGGTCACACCTTCCGGCCAACCAAAGCGGAGCAGCTTGAAGAAGCCGTTCTCCGGAGGATTAACATCGCAGCCGGCAAGCAAGGCTGCGCTACCGGTGGCAACGCCGAGGACGCCGAGCTTACGGGCGACTCCGAACTTTCTACGCTGATTCACGTGTGTCTGCCTTCCTGATCCACACAATTTTCGATAACCGATTAAGGTTTCGTCCTACCCAAGCAGAGTAGTCGATTCTTAAGCTTTCTCCACAATAAATATGGCTGTGGGGTGCCTTTGAGTATATCTGCCCTAATAAAATACTGAGAAAGACCCGCCTATCGGGGGTGGCATTCTCACCAGTTACACCCTGTTGACGCTCCTAAGTCTATGAATTTTTTAGTGTTTGTGCCACGCGCTGACGCACACACCGTCCCGCGCAACCTTGCCCCGAGCCCTAGACACGGCAAACTCAGACATTCTCGCTTTTCCCCAAAAGGCATTAAAGTAGGTGCAGCATTTCTATGTGGCGCCAATCTGGGGTTCAACCCAGCTACTCAGCCACGCGGCGGTCCTTCACGGCCACCGGTTAAGGCGACAACCAGTCGCGCTGAGCCGCTAGCTACGGAGCCGTCGAAAATCCATTAAGTGACACTAAGCGAAAGGTGCGCGCACGAAGCATGTGTGGTCTTCTCGGAATCCTGGCTGCAAATTCTGACGCAGCGGAGCTCGTTCCCGTTGTCGAAAGGGCCCTGCCCTGCATGCGGCACCGCGGCCCTGACGATGCAGGCACGTGGCACGATGAGGACGCAGTTTTCGGCTTCAACCGCCTATCCATTATTGATATTGCCCACAGCCACCAACCGCTGCAGTGGGGACCAGAGAATCAGCCGAATCGTTACTCCATGACCTTCAACGGCGAAATCTACAATTTCGTCGAACTTCGCGAGCAGCTGGAGAAGAAAGGCTATGCCTTTAATACCTCCGGCGATGGTGAACCTATCGTCGTTGGGTTCCACCACTGGGGAGCGGACGTCGTAAAGCACTTGCGCGGCATGTTCGGCATTGCCATTTGGGACAGCGTCGAGCGCAAGCTTTTCCTGGCGCGCGATCCGTTCGGCATTAAGCCGCTCTACTACGCCACCACAGAGCGTGGCACAATTTTCGGTTCTGAGAAGAAGTCCCTGCTCGAAGCTGCGCCGGAGATGGGCATCGATGCGAAGAAGCTGAATAAGCGCGCACTGGAGCACTACGTCGATCTGCAGTACGTTCCGGAGCCGGAGTCGCTGCACACTGACATTGTTCGTCTGGAGTCGGGTTGCACTGCCATCGTTACGCCTGGTGGCGAAGTTAAGCAGACCCGCTACTTCAAGCCGAATTTCCCGATTCAGCCAGTGGCTAAGGGCGCTGAACAGGATGTTTTTGACCGCATTGCCCGTGCGCTGGAGAACAGCGTCGAGAAGCATATGCGTGCCGACGTCACGGTGGGCTCGTTCCTGTCGGGCGGTATCGACTCCACTGCGATTGCAACTTTGGCTAAGCGCCACAACCCGAACCTGCTGACGTTTACCACTGGCTTCGAGCGCGAGGGCTTCTCCGAGGTCGATGTGGCTGCCGAGTCCGCCGCCGCCATTGGCGTCGAGCACATTGTGAAGGTCGTCTCGCCGGAGGAGTTCGCCGGGGCGATTCCGAAGATTATGTGGTACCTCGATGACCCGGTAGCTGACCCTGCACTGGTGCCGCTGTACTTCGTGGCCGCAGAGGCTCGTAAGCACGTTAAGGTCGTACTGTCCGGTGAGGGCGCAGACGAGCTCTTTGGTGGTTACACCATTTATAAGGAGCCGCTGTCGCTGAAGCCGTTCGACAAGGTTCCATCTCCCCTGCTGCGCGGTCTGGCTAAGGTCGGCGAAGCTCTGCCAGAGGGCATGCGCGGCAAGTCGCTCCTGCAGCGAGGCACTACTCCGCTGGAACAGCGCTACTACGGCAATGCTCGTTCCTTTAACTTTGAGCAGCTGCAGGAAGTGCTGCCGTGGGCCAAGAAGGAATGGGACCACAGCGATGTCACTGCGCCGATTTACGCGCAGTCTGAAGGCTGGGACCCGGTGACTCGGATGCAGCACTTGGATCTGTTCACCTGGTTGCGTGGCGACATTCTGGTCAAGGCGGACAAGATCACCATGGCTAACTCCCTGGAGCTGCGCGTGCCGTTCCTCGACCGTGTGGTCTTCGACGTTGCACAGACGCTGCCGGTGGACATGCGTGTTTCTCACGGCACCACCAAGTACGCACTGCGTCGCGCCATGGAGCAGATTGTTCCGGAGCACGTGCTCAACCGCCGCAAACTGGGCTTCCCGGTGCCGATTCGCCACTGGCTGGCAGGCGACGAACTGCACGGCTGGGCCGAGGACATCATCCGCGAGTCCCAGACCGATGAGTTCATTAATAAGGACGCCGTGCTCAAGATGCTCGCCGAGCACCACCCAACCGAGCGCGACCACTCCCGCCGCCTCTGGACCATCCTTGCTTTCATGGTCTGGCACGGCATCTTCATCGAAGACCGCATTACTCCGGACATCGAGCAGCGCGACTACCCCGTCGAGCTCTAGCTCGCTTTACGACGGTCCCCGCGCCTCAACCCCATCCTGCCCCGGCAGGCTGCCACCATAGCTGGGGCGGGTTAAGTAGCAAAAAGTGTGTCTGACTTTCAGCATTACTGCTGATTAGGCTGGGTAAATCGGGCGGATATAAGCATCAAGACCTTATATCCG
>NZ_JBFLKW010000014.1:0-73631 GCF_040743205.1 Corynebacterium sp. 045007 | reverse complement strand
CTGAATAACCGGCCACGGGTAGTGCTCGACGGGTTAACTCCCCGGGAGGTAATCTCTGGTGTTATCCATGATGCAATGACCGCCTGACCCTACCCGTGAAAAATTGCCCAAAAGTGTCATAAACTCAGTCACTTTCTTGCTTTCTGAGGTTGGGGTGGGGGGCTGAAGGCCCAAACCAGCCCCACACCAGCCCCAAACCAGGCCCAGACCCCTTACTCACCCAGCGCGAAGCGACGGTAGTGGTCGAAACGCTGCTCACGGCCAACGCGAGCCGGATTCTTCTCCAGCTCCCAGAGGGCGTGCTCGATAGCACTCAGAGCACGGCGGGGCAGTTCGGCCGGATTCTCAGGTTCGGCCACAATCTCGTCGATGACCCCGGTCTTCAGCATGGCCTCGGCGCCAACGCCCTGCTCCTCCATCATTTCCGGGGCATGCTCGGTGTCTCGGTAGATAATCGCCGAAGCACCCTCCGGCGGCAACGGAGACATCCAGGCATCGTGCATTGCCAGCACGCGGTCAGAGGGCAGCATGGCCAGCGCACCGCCACCGCAGCCCTGGCCGAGAATGAGTGACACGGTCGGAACCTTCAAGTTCACCAGCGTGGTCAAGGTGCGGGCAATCTCGCCGGCCATGGCATTTTCCTCGGCGTCCTTGGTCAACTCAGCGCCTGGGGTGTCAATGACCGTGACCAGCGGAATGTTCAGGCTTTCCGCGATGCGCATCGCACGGCGGGCAAAACGCAGTGAGCCCGGCCCCATTGGATGCGTGCCCAGCGGCGGCTGGTTATGGCGATCCTGGGCGACCAGAATCACCGGCCGCTCACCAATCCGCGCCAGGCGAGCCCGAACCGACAGCGACTTGTGGCCATCGCCAGTGCCGGAAATCGGCACGGAGCAGTCGACAAGGGCATCGATAATATCGCCGCCACCTGGACGAGAAGTATCGCGGGTGCGCAGGATAGCTTCCCAGGTATCGCGACCATCAATGGCTGCTGCTGGCGGTGGGGTGGGTTCGCTGGCGTCTCCGTCGGCAAGCACGTCGATGGTGCGGCGGACAGCGCCGCGCAGACCTTCGAGCGGAATGATGCCGTCGATAATGCCCTGCTTGAACAGGTTCTCGGAGGTCTGAACGCCTTCGGGCATGGGTTCGCCGGTAGCGAGCTCGACGACGCGCGGGCCGAGGAAGCCGAGAAGCGCGCCGGGCTCTGCGAAGGTGAAGTGGCCTGCCGACCCCCACGACGCCATGACACCACCGGTGGTGGGATTGCGCAGGTACACCAGGAATGGCAAGTGAGAATCCTTGTGGCGCGCCACTGCGGTGGTAATAGAGATCATGAGCGCGAACGCCGCAGTGCCCTCCTGCATGCGAGTGCCACCCGAGGTCGGGGAGAGCAACAGCGGCAGCTGCTCCGCAGTCGCGCGCTCGATGCTGCGAATAATACGACGAGCGGTTGCGGCGCCGATAGAACCGCCGAGGAAGCCGAACTCAGAACAGATGACGGCGACGCGCTTGCCGCCGACGGTGCCTTCACCGGTGATAACGGCCTCATCGAGACCGGTCTTCTCAGAGGCTCGGGACAGTGTGCCGCGGTAGGACTCGTCGATGTTGCCATGCTCGGGCGCGCCGTCCCAGGATGTGAAACTTCCGTGGTCGAGGACGGTATCTATTACTTGTTGGGCGCTGATTCTAGCCATACCTCCACGGTAGTAAACAAGGGGTAAACCGGCTTAGTTGATGGTGGGCGGAAAGGGGTAGCGCTATTGTCGGAAAAAACGTGTCCGCACTACCGAGGAGTCGAACCAATGCCGATTACTGAGCGCCTCACCGAGCTGGCTGAACAGAGGCCAAACGTATGTGTCGTCGGTTCCATCAACGCAGACCTGACTGTCACCGTGAAGCGCCTGCCGCATGGTGGTGAGACTATCGAGGGCAGTCCTCTGCGCATTCTGCCGGGCGGTAAGTCGGCGAATCAGGCGGCGACGGCTGGAAGACTGGGCGCGGCCGTGGAACTGGTCGGCGCGGTCGGTTCGGATCCCAATGCGCAGTTGCTGCGCGACGCGCTTACCGACGCTCACGTGGACATCTCTGCAGTTGAGACCGTCGACTCTGCCACTGGTACAGCCATGATTGTCGTTGATGATGCGGCGGAGAATTTCATTGTCATCTCCGCTGGCGCCAATGGCGAAGTCGATGCTGAGATGGTGCGCAGTCATGCGGACAAGATTCAGCGGGCTGGGTGCCTCGGTCTGTGTCTGGAGATTTGTGATGAGGCTGTCCTGGCCGCCGCACAGATTGCCCACGATGCGGGTGTGCCGGTGGTGTTCAACCTGTCGCCGATTCGGGCGGTCAGTGAGGATCTGCTCGCGCTGGTCGATGTCCTCATTGTCAACGAGCACGAACTCGCAGCCATCATCGGCTCCGAGCGCGCGGTCGCCGGTTGCGAGCACGGTCAGTGGGATGCGGTTGGGCGCGCGCTTGCCGACGAACACGGGATTTCCACGGCCATTGTCACACTTGGCGGGGAGGGGTCTGCGGTCTTGAGGACGTCGGAAAGCGAGGTGGCAGTCACTCGCATTCCAGCGCTGCCCATCGAGGTCGTGGACACCACGGGCTGCGGTGATGCGTACATGGGTACGGTCCTAACCGCGTTGGCCGCGGGCGATGATGTGGTGACGGCAGCTCGTCTTGCGGCGGTGGTCTCGGCTCATGCGGCGACAGGCGTGGGGGCGCAGACCTCCTATGGCGAGACAGGAAAAATCGCGAAGTTTGCGGCGGACCATGGTCTATAAGGTGCGCTGCGCAAAGGCCTATAAGGTGCGCTGAGCAAACTACGCGATTGACGATTATTCGGTTTTAGGTGACCGTGGCCGAAGGAGCCACGCTCTTTTGGGCAGGGCTGGGGCTAGCTCTTGGCTGTCAGAGCCTTCTTCCAGCTGACCGCGGCACCGGTGCGCAGGACATTGCGCGGGTAGATCCAGGCGGCGAGTGCGATGACTGCGGCTACTCCCACAACCATGATTAGCAGCGAAGCCGCCAACTGGAGTGCGGAGAAGTTGCCAACGGCGTACTGCATCGGGGCAGTGGTGATGGAAACCGGTGGAATCCACGCTGCAACCTGCATGACGGTAGAGTCCAGCTTGCTCCAGCCAAACAGCGGAACATACATCGTAATCAGCGAGAACACCAGTACCGGCATCTGTGCGCCCTGGAAGTCTTCCATACGGCTGACCAGGGATGCGGAGGCTGCATACAGCGCGGCGAAGAAGAAGTAACCGAGGATGAAGCACGGGACCAGCAGCCAGACTGCGGACCACGGCACATCGAAGCTCTCCGCCAATCCGGTAATCATGAGGGCAACTGCGGCGCTGGCGGTCAGCACGCTCATCATGATGATGCCGGCCAGACCGGCGCCGAGGATCTTGCCAGCCAGCAGGTGCGCCGGGCGAACGGTCGAGAGAATGATCTCGATGACGCGGGAGGACTTCTCCTCGATGACGCTGGTGGCCACCGCGCCGCCGAAGACGAGGATGGCGGTCATCATGACCATCACACCAATCAGTGTGATGACCACTGCGGGCATCTTCTCGTCTTTGGCTTCATCCAGCGACTCCACCGACACGGCTGCGCTTTGAGTCTTGGAGAAAAACTCGCTGGGGTTGATTCCGTTTTCGCTGAGCAGCATGGCTTCATTTTGTTTCTGCAGCGACTCCTGCAGCATTGGGGCCAGCCAGGATGGGGCGTCGTCGGCAAGCAGCTTCCACGAGCCCTCCTTGCCTTCTGCGGTGTCGGGGACGAGAGCGGCGTCGGCGTCGCCGTCGGTGACGGCAGCGCGAGCGGCCTTGTCGTCTGCCGCGGACGTAATCTCCAACGGTGAGAGCGATGCTGTGGCAAATGCGCCGGCTGCGGCATCCGCGCCTTCAGCATCCTTTATTTCGGCGGTAGCGTCGGCGAGAGAGTCCGCGAACGGCGCTTCTCCGACGACCGCGATTTTTACGGTGTCATTATCGGACTTGGAGGTCATGTAGTCGGCAACGAAGATACCGCCGACGGCCGCCACTGCCATGATGATGAGCGTGATTAGCGAGCTTTTCTTCAGCAGATGCTCGCGGAGTTCGCGGACGAAAACAGTCTTGACGGCCGTTGAGGCGTTGTATGTGTTGGTGCTCATTGCTGTACGGCCTCCTGGTAGAGCTCGGTAAGTGGAATTTGGAGAGGTCCAAACGAACGGACCGTTCCCGCTGCCATTGCGCTGTGCAGCAGCTTCTGGTCGGTATCGGCGGGGGCGTTGGAATCGAGGTGAACGACGGTGGCACCGTGGGCATCACGCTCCACGCTTGTCACGCCCTCGACGGAGGTCGCCCAATCCTGGGACGCACCATCGAGCTTGACGACGAAAGCCCGCGGGCCCCGTGCTCGCAGCTCATCAACGGTGCCTTCCACGAGCATTCGGCCGTCGCGGATGATGCCGACGCGGTCACACATGCGCTCAACGAGATCGAGCTGGTGGGAAGAGAACACAATCGGGGTGCCGCGGTCGGCGTACTCCTTGAGTACGGAGCTCATCACCTTGACCGCAACTGGGTCGAGACCAGAGAAGGGCTCGTCGAGGACGAGTATTTCTGGGTCGTGGACGAGGGAGGCTGCCAGCTGCACGCGCTGCTGATTGCCGAGCGAGAGCGTGTCGACCTTGTCGTTAGCGCGCTCGGTGAGACCGAGGCGATCCAACAAGTTGTCGGCGTTGGACTCCGCGCGCTTGGTGGGCACACCGTGTAGGCGAGCAAAGTAAATCAGCTGCTTGCGGACCTCATCCTTTGGGTAGAGGCCGCGTTCTTCTGGCATGTAGCCAATCGTGCGGCGCAGCGAGTCATTCATCGGGGTATCGCCGATGCGTACCTCGCCTTTATCGGTGGCCAGCACGCCCAGGGCAATGCGCATAGTGGTGGTCTTGCCGGCACCGTTAGAGCCGACGAAGCCGTAGATTTCTCCAGGGTGAACTTGGAAGCTCATGCCACGGAGAACCTGCAGGTCTCCGTAGGACTTCTCAAGCCCGTCAATAATGAGGCTGTTCATCATAATCCTTAAATTGAGGAGTGAAGGGCAGGGGAGGGATGTGAGTTTTTGAGCCCGTACTAGTCGTCGCGCAGATTCCAGGCGTAGACGACGGTGGGCAGCGTGGAAATGTAGAGGAAAGCGATAATTCCGAAGATTCCGAAGCTGTACGGAATGTAGTGTCCCCAGGCAGGTTGTTCGTTCAGAACATAAGTGCCCACCAGAACTAGAGCGAGGAAGGCCACCAAGCCGAAGTAGGTGAAGCAGCGATATGTCAGCCCCCGCAGGTTCAGAATCTGTTCCTGCTGGTATTCGTCCAGTAGCGAGGTCGGTGCGCTGTCAACCATGTCGACTGTGATGTTGAGGCTGGTCCAGACGACGACCATGATGAGGGAAATCACTGGCCAGAGCAGAGAAAACCAGCCCGGGAAAATATCGGTCAGACTACCGAGAAGCGCGATGCCACTCAGCAGCATCAGCACAAGGCATACCTCGAATGCGATGACCAGCTTCCGCCGCGCCACCTGGTTGCGCCACTTGGGCAACCAGCTCGACATCTGCTCGACACGCTTTGTGTACTTCGCTTCGCGCCGGGCTTCTAGCTTTTCGAAAAAGTTCGGTGTTGCGTTTTCAGTCCGAATAGCTGGCATCGTTAGCTTTCCTTTCGGTATAGGGCAGAGGACATGGGCTTGAATTCCTCGCGAGAGAACACCGCCTCAACGGGGAGATCGAACACCGCGCAGATGCGAAATGCCAGATCCAAGCTGGGGTAGTGGTCACCTCGCTCCAACGCGCCAATCGTTTGAGGATTGACCTCTACTTGTTTGGCTAGTTCGGCTCGGCTGAGTCCGTGTTCTGCCCGCAGCACTGAAATTCTGTTGAATATCGGGTCTTTGGGTTTAATCTTTGGGGACACACCCCAAAGTGTTATATAAACACAACGCTACGTCAATAGCTCACAACAAAATGAAGCGCACTCACCTTTCTAAACCGCAGGTCAGCGGGGTAGAAAAAATCTAAAAAACTTTCAGTCCGTACACTCGGTTGGCATGACCACACTCAATCTGAAGTACGATGCAGCGACAACCGGAATTGCCAACGTGGAAATGGTCGATGGCAACGCCATCCCGATTCTGGGGTTCGGTACCTACAAGCTTGACGATGAGCAGGCGCGCGAATCCGTGCGCTACGCCCTGGAAATCGGCTACCGCCACATCGACACCGCATCGCTCTATCGCAATGAGCGAGGGGTTGGGCAGGGTATTGCTGATGCGGTCGCTGCGAACGTCGTAAAGCGTGAAGATATCTTCGTGACCACGAAGGTCTGGAACGATGCGCAGGGGTCGGCGGCGACACGCGAGTCCGTACAGGTATCTTTAGAACGGCTCAGCCTTGACTACGTTGACCTGGTGCTTGTGCACTGGCCGGTGGAGAAGCAGGGGACGTTTGGGCAGTGTTTCGATACGCTGCTGGAGCTCAAGCGTGAGGGGCTGATTCGCTCGGTTGGTGTGGCGAACTTTTACCCAGAGGTGCTCGACCAGCTCTCGGAGACTCCGGTGGTCAACCAGATTGAGCTGCATCCGCAGTTCCCGCAGAATGAGCAGGTTGAAGACGATCGTCGTCGCGGTATTGTCACGCAGGCTTGGTCGCCGCTGGGGCGCGCGAAGTACTTTGAGGGCTCGCCGATTGCTGAAATCGCAGATCGCCTGGGCAAAACTCCCGCCCAAGTTGCTATCCGCTGGCACCTTCAGCGTGGCATCGTGGCCATCCCGAAGTCGGGCACGCCGTCGCGCATCAAGGAGAACTTTCAGGTCACCGACTTTGAACTCACCGACGAGGACATGGAAACGATTGCGTCGATGGCGCGTGCCGACGGGCGCCTGAGCGGCGACCCGCGGGTATTCGGCAACGAATAAGCGAATTTAGATTTGCTTATAGCCCCATCACTATTGGTATTTCGCGGGTAGCCTAAATGCTATGACGAACCCAGCATCTGAAATCCGCGTCGAAGCCGACGGCGCAATTGTCACTATCACCATCGACCGAGATCATAAGCGCAACTCCTTGACTGCCGACGTGTGTCGTGACATCGCCGATGCGGTGGAAGCTGCCGCTGAGGTTCCAGAGCAGCGCGTTATCCTGCTGCGCGGCGAAGGTCGTGCTTTCTGCGCTGGTGCTGACCTGAGTGGCCAGCATCATGAAGATTCCTTCCACGAACAGCTACGTCGAATGCTGCGCACAATCGAGGCCAGCCGTCTGGTGGTTATAGCGGATGTGCAGGGGCCGGCTGTCGGGGCTGGTATGCAGCTGGCGATGGCGGCCGATTTGCGCGTCGTGGGTGAGCGCGGCTGGTTTATGATTCCGCCGGTCAAGCTCGGTATCGCTGTCGATGCCTGGACAATTCGCCGCGTACGCGTACTCGTCGGCGGTGCCCGCGCCCGCACTATTTTGTTGGCGGCCGAGCGCATGGATCAGGAAGCCGCCCGCGGTTGTGGTCTGGCTTCCTACCTCGGTGGTCCGGACAAGGCGGAGGAGGTAGCGCTTCGTATCGCCACCTACGCGCCCCTGTCGCTGGCGTACCACAAGGCAGTGCTCAACGACGATGAGACACATAGCCCGTTGAAGGACTACCAGCAGGAGCTCTACGACACGGTGTGGGCTTCCGAGGATGCTGCGGAGGCATCGAAGGCGCGAGCCGAAAAGCGCGAACCAAATTTCATTGGCAAATAGGTCGAATAGGTTCAGCAATTAGGCGAATAGGGTAGGCAGGCATGGGCTCGTGGAAAACTCCCGACAGTGGTCTTACTCAACAGCAGGTCCAGCAACGCATCGAGTTGGGGCACGTCAACGAGCTGCCGCCAACATCCGGGCGCAGTGTGTGGGACATTATCCGTGCCAATGTGTTTACCCGGATTAACGGTATTCTCGCTGTTTTATTCGCAGTCGTGCTCTATACCGGCTCAATCGTCAACGGCGCCTTTGGTCTGCTGATTATCGCCAACTCTATCGTCGGCATCATCCAAGAACTGCGTGCCAAGCGCACACTGGACAAGCTTTCCATTGTCGGCCGTGCAAAACCCATGGTCATTCGCGACGGGGAGCCTGCTCGCGAGATCGACCGCGAGTCCGTCGTCCTCGACGATCTCATCGAGGTTGGTCCCGGTGACCAAATCGTCGTTGACGGTATTCTCCGCTACGCCTCTGACGTGGCTGTCGATGAGTCCTCTCTCACCGGTGAATCCGATGCCGTCGATAAGAGCGTTGGGGACATGGTCTACTCGGGTTCCTCGGTCGTGGTGGGGTCGGCGCGATATCAGGCCACCAAAGTGGGCAAGGAGGCTTACGCCGCCAAGCTCGCAGCTGAGGCCAACAAATTCACGCTGACTGATTCCCAGCTCTTCCGCGGCATCAACAAGATCCTGACCTACATTTCCTGGATTCTCATTCCCGTCGGCGCCTTGGCAATCTATACGCAGCTCTTTGTCGCCGGCGATGATTTCAACGATGCGCTGCTGGGGATGGTCGCCACGCTGGTGCCCATGGTCCCTGAGGGGCTTGTCCTCATGACCACCATCGCATTTGCCCTTGGGGTGGTGCGCTTGGGGCGACATCGCGTGCTGGTCAATGAGTTGCCCGCCATCGAAGGTCTCGCGCGTGTCGACACCGTGTGTGTCGACAAAACTGGCACGCTCACCGAAAATGCGATGCAGCTAGTGGAAGTCGACATCGTATCGGGTGACGGTACCTCCCGCGATGAGGTCGACTCCGCACTCATCGATCTGTGCAAGCTCGACGATCGCCCCAACGCAACGGCTCGTGCACTGCTCGATGGACTTGCGGACGCAGGGGACGTCGTAAAGCATGAACAAACCAAAACCCGCCCCTTTACCTCGGCGAATAAGTGGTCGGCGCTGACGTATCACGGCGGTGCGACGTGGGTTTTCGGCGCGCCCGATGTGCTTGTCGACGACTCCGCGGTCGGCATGCAGAAAGCTCGGGAGCTTATGGAGGAAGGACTTCGTGTGCTCCTGCTCGCGCGGACCTCAGTTGGGGCAGATGACCTGCCCGGCGGTGCGCTGCGGAAGAGTGGCGAGGTGGAGTTGGAGCCAGTCGCACTTGTCGTGCTGGGGCAGAAGGTGCGTTCAGATGCGGCGGACACGGTGGCCTACTTCTATGAAGAAGGCGTCGAGGTCAAGGTCATTTCTGGTGACAATGACCGCTCCGTGGGGGCTGTTGCACGTGAGCTGGAAATGGAGGGGGCTAACAATCCTGTCGATGCGTCTGAGCTTCCGGTCAGCCGCGATGAGAATAGCGAAGCCAAGCCCACCGAGATCCGCAACGAGTTCGCAGACATTGTGGAGTCGCGGCAGATCTTCGGCCGTGTCACGGCGGAGAATAAGCGCGATATGGTTCATGCGCTGCAGTCGCGGGGGCATCATGTGGCGATGACCGGTGATGGTGTCAATGATGTGCTGGCGCTAAAAGCGGCGAACCTGGGCGTGGCTATGGGCGATGGGGCGCCGGCGACACGTTCGGTTGCGCAGTTGGTGCTGTTGGATAATCGCTTCGCCGTGATGCCGATGATTGTGGCGGAGGGGCGTCGCGTCATTGGCAATATCGAGCGTGTGGCCAACCTCTTTTTGACGAAGACCATCTACTCGGTGGTGTTGGCGCTGGCTGTGGGGCTGTGGGGGATGGATTATCCATTCGAGCCGATTCACGTGACGATTACGGGTTGGTTCACAATTGGAATCCCGGCGTTCGTGCTGTCGTTGGCTCCTAACTTGGAGCGTGCGCGCGATGGTTTCGTGCGGCGCGTGTTGCGCTTAGCGATACCGGCGGGCATCACGGTGGGGTTGTTGACCTTCATGTTTTGGTTGTGGGCAAACCCGGGAGTCGACGCCAGCGATGCGGCACGAGGGGAGGCGTCTACTGCGACCCTCATTGTGCTGATTGTTTCGGCATTTTGGGTTTTGGTGGTCGTGGCTAGGCCATACACCTGGTGGAAGGTTCTGTTGCTGGCGGTATCGGCAGGAGCCTACCTGTTCATCTTCTCGGTTCGTTCAGTGGCCACAGTGCTTAATCTGTACTGGGTAGGGCGGGAGCTGTTGATTCCCGCGCTGATCGTGGGGGCCATCGGCGCGGTCATTATCGAAGCGCTGTGGTGGTGGCGTCAGAGTAAGCCATTGCCGGAAGAAGCGGAGAACACGAGTACAACGGCGTAAATGGGGGTAGTAAAAACGGCGCCTAAGTATGCAGGTAATGGCGTTTTTGGGGGTGCCTTAAGGCTCGCTGAGAAGTAGTTAGCCGCATTTAACTTCTTTGCTAACTGTGTTCCAGGTAACTTTGTTTCCACACATAATGAAAAATGTGGTGCATGGCACACCCTCGGGGTGGCTGTGCTGAACCTCATTACGAACACCTGCATAACTTCCTGGAAAGGATTAGCCCGTGTCCGCAACTCCCTTGCCGACAGACCGGCATAAGCCACAGGCGGCCGAGTACCGCTACGTGCAAAACTCAGCGCAGTTCCAAGAGCTCCGCTCTACATTCCGTTCTTTCGCCATCCCGATGACCGTCGCAGGTCTGGTGTGGTACATCGCATTCGTTTTGCTTGCGACGTTCGCGCCGGATCTCATGGCGACTCCCGTACTGGGCAATATCAACCTGGGCATCGTCCTTGGTCTGCTCCAGTTCGTGACCACCTTCGCCATCACCTGGGTGTACATCAACTTCGCCAACAAGAAGCTTGAGCCGATGCAGGCAGAGCTGCGCGAGGCACTGGAAAGCGGAGAAATCGCTGAAATCGTCGCAAAGAAGGAGGCATAGGCATGCTGACTAGTTTCTTTGCTGCAGATGACACTGCAGCAGCAGGTAACCCGATTCTCAACATCGCGGTCTTCGTCGCCTTCATTGTTGCGACCATGTTCATCGTTACTCGAGTGGGCAAGGGCGGAAACAAGGGAGCATCAGACTTTTACACCGGTGGCGCACAGTTCTCCGGTACCCAAAACGGTCTTGCCATTGCGGGTGACTACCTCTCGGCGGCTTCCTTCCTCGGTATCGTCGGCGCCATTGCGCTGACTGGTTACGACGGATTCCTTTACTCCATCGGCTTCTTCGTAGCCTGGCTGGTCGCGCTGCTGTTGGTTGCAGAGCCGCTGCGTAACGTCGGTAAGTTCACCATGGCCGACGTGCTGTCCTTCCGTCTTAAGCAGCGCCCGGTACGTACTGCGGCTGCTATCTCGACCCTCGCGGTGACCCTGTTCTACCTCATCGCGCAGATGGCCGGTGCAGGTTCCCTGGTCGCCGTGCTGCTCAACATTCACGACTCCACTCAGCAGTCCATCGTTGTCGCGGTCGTCGGCATCATCATGGTTGCTTACGTTCTCATCGGTGGTATGAAGGGCACGACTTACGTGCAGATGATTAAGGCCGTCCTGCTGGTCGGTGCTGTCATCATCATGACTCTGATCATCCTGGTTGGCGTTAAGGGTAACTTCTCCCAGCTCCTGCAGGACGCAGTGGACATGCACGCGAGCTCGGATCACATCGCCGAGAAGGGCTACGAAGCCTCCGCCATTCTTGAGCCGGGTCTGAAGTACGGCGGCTCCTTCGTTCAGCAGCTGGACTTCGTCTCTCTGGGCCTGGCACTGGTCCTCGGTGTTGCTGGTCTGCCGCACGTGCTCATGCGCTTCTACACGGTGCCGACTGCAAAGGAAGCTCGTAAGTCCGTGACCTGGGCAATCATCCTCATCGGTGGTTTCTACCTGTTGACCCTGGTACTCGGTTATGGCGCCGCCGCACTTGTTGGTCCGGACCGAATCAACGCCGCCCCGGGCGGAGCCAACGCTGCAGCTCCGCTGCTGGCCTTCGAAATCGGTGGCTCCATCTTCATGGCAGTGATTTCCGCAGTGGCGTTCGCTACCGTGCTGGCCGTGGTCGCTGGTCTGGCAATTACCGCTTCCGCGTCTGTCGGCCAGGACCTCTACCAGGCCGTGATCCGCAAGGGACAGGCCACGGAAGCCGAGCAGGTTCGTGTCTCCCGCATTACCGTAATCGTGCTGGGCGTTGTCGCCATTATCCTCGGCATCCTGGCCATGGGGCAGAACGTCGCCTTCTTGGTGTCGCTGGCCTTCGCAGTGGCAGCATCCGCAAACGTACCAACCATCCTGATGTCCCTGTTCTGGAAGCGCTTCAACACCGCAGGCGCAGTTGCCTCCATGTACACCGGTGTCATCGCCTCGCTGGTTCTGATTATCTTCTCCCCGGCAGTTTCCGGCAGCGAGTCCTCGATGATTCCGTCGGTTGACTTCTCCTGGTTCCCGCTGACCTCGCCGGGTCTGCTCGCAATCCCGCTGGCGTTCCTGGCTGGCATCATCGCCACCTACATGGGCAAGCCGGATAACTTCGATGACCTGGCAGCTGAGATGGAAGTTCGCTCCCTGACCGGTGTTGGCACCGAGGCTGCGGTTGATCACTAATAACCACTGCGTCCTTGGCTGGCAACGCTGCCCGAACAGCTCAGCCAATCGCAATTAACTGAATAGACAAATGCAAAGGCCCCGTTATCGTCACTGGTAGCGGGGCCTTTGTGGTGGGCGCGGGGTCGTCGTCAAGCATGTGCGAATCAGTGCATGATAGTTAATGGACGGGCCTGTTGCCCTGGATCCGCAGGGGCTCGCGGAAGCGAGCACGGAGTCTTAGATATAAGGTGGGAAGGTAACAATCTGGTTTGCCCCACCGCAATAATTGGAGTGTGTATGACTGACAATTCTGGCGCTTCTGAGAACAACAATTCTTTCCGTAGCGCCCTGCATGATGAGCACGTAAGCCTTGGCGCAGAAATGCGCAATGTTGGTGGCTACGAAGTGCCGTTCCGCTACTCTTCGGAAATTGCAGAGCACAACGCAGTGCGTGAGGCCGTTGGTATTTTCGACCTGTCGCTGATGGGTATCATCCGCGTCACTGGTGAGGATGCGGCGGCGTTCCTTGCACACTCCCTGATTTCGGCAATCAAGCCGCTGGCGTTGGGCCGTGCCAAGTACACCATGATTGTGCAGGAAGACGGCGGCATTATTGATGACCTCATCATTTACCGCCTCGGTAGTCACGAATTCATGCTGGTGCAGAATGCCGCAGCCGCTGAAGATGTGTACTCGACGCTGCGCGAGCGCGTTGGTGGCTACAACGTCCAGGTTGAGAGCATGAATGACAAGAATGTGCTCCTGGCCATTCAGGGGCCGAAGGCTGCGAAGCTTCTGCGCCGTCTGCTGCCGCAGGATCTGCACGCGACTCTCGATGGCATGAACTACTACTCTTGCACCCTGCTCGAGGTCGCAGGTGTGGAAATGATTGTTGCCCGAACTGGCTACACCGGTGAGGACGGCTTCGAGATCTTCCCGCCGGCTGACCGCGCCGTCGAGGTCTGGCGTGCAATCATTGCAGCAGGTGGCAAGGTGGAAAACCCGGAGGATCCGGCTGACAACGGCGCTGACCTCGGCCTGCTGCCGTGTGGTCTGGCCTGCCGCGACACCCTGCGTCTTGAGGCCGGTATGCCGCTCTATGGCTACGAGCTGACTCGCGACCGCACTCCGCTGGAGGCCGGCCTGAAGTCCATCATGGGGCCGACCAAGGGGCAGTTTATTGGTCGCAACGCACTGATTAATCGTCCGCAGTCGAAGGAGCTACTGGTTGGTCTGCGTTTCTCCGGTGATGAAGCTCCGAAGCGTGGCACCAAGCTCATTGATGCGGAAGGTAACGAGGTTGGTGTGCTGACTTCCGCCAAGGTGTCGCCGACTTTGGGTCACCCCATCGGTTTTGCATACGTTCAGCGTTGGCAGTCCTCCACTGGCACGGAGCTGACCGTTGAAGGCGCCGACATTACCGCCACCGTCGTTCCGACGCCGTTCTACAACCGCCGTCACCGCAAGTAGGGGAGCGCCACGATTTCTGCTGTGCGGTGGCGAGCCGAAGTTTCCTTCAGGCTCGCCGCTGCCTGAGTGATTCTGCAATCACAAAAATCCGCTGCAGTATTGTTGCAGCGGATTTTGGTGTTTTAGGGCGAGCTAGTGCACCTTACCTAACTAAGTCCCGAGCCGACGAACCTCGCAGCCAGAGACGAAGCTAGCGGAACAGGCCAGTGAGCCCTTGATTATCTTCGCTCGGCCGCTCTTCTTGCTCCGATTCCGATTCTGTCGGCTCGCCGGAGGTTGTCGGAGTCGTTGAAGTATCGGGCGGCGTGGAAGAATCAGAGGTCGTCGAGCTCTCCGTCTCACTTGTCTCCGTTGTGCTCTCACTCGGAGTCGTCGGCTCAGGTTCCTGAGGCAGTGGCTCAGTGGTCGTCGGAGTAGTGGAGATCCACATTTGCTGCGATGTCGGGTTCGCGGGGGTTTGCTGCAGCACCGTCCACACTTCCTGCTCGCCGACTTGTGCGCATTCAAGATTCTGGCCGTTGGCGCTCATTCGTATTTCGCCGGTCTGGTTCGGGCACAGGTGCCCGATGCGCGGCGTACCGCCTTCTCGAACCTTTGGTCCCGTCGTTGTCGGCGAACTCGTCGTCGACACCGTAGTAAGTTGGCTTGACGACGAGGTTTGCGTCGCGGCAACCTCCTCGCTTTCGCTGTTGGCACAGCTGGTGGCCGTGGCTGCGAAGGTGAGGAAGCAGCAGGCCAGCGCCAGCTGCCGGCGGTTCTTGCGCCGGACGGCAGTGAGTTTAGGGTGCTGTACGGCTGACAGCTGAGTTCGCGTATTCACATCCATCTCACTTTCTGGGCTTCTCGGGCCTGCGTCGCGTGGTTTAATTCTCGGCTTTCTGGGTAGGGACTCCTGAAAAACCACTGGGGGTGCCAGCTATAGGGGAACTTGCCGAGCTATTGGCAAGGAAGCTGCTGACACCCAATAGATAGGTTGATTCAACCGGCAACTATACAGTCGACTTTTCGATTTGCATACTGGATGCTTCTAATCGTGGCAGAACGGGTGCGGTAGGGAAAGGCAATTCGTCTGTGAAGTCATAAGTGGTTTTGATAGCGTGTGTCCCATGTATCGGCGCACCCCGAATCGATTCCCCGTAAAGAGTAATGCGGATTTGTTCGCTCGGCGCAGTGGCGCGTGGATACTGGATTCGTTCCTTGTAGGAATCTTTGTTGCCATCATTGTGGCACTTGGCAAACTTGCGTGGGAAGCAGCCATGGCGAACTGGGCGCTGCCGAGTCCGCCAGAGTTCAGGATTTTGTATGGTGTCATATTCCCAGCTGTCTTTTTCTTTGTGCGCGTGGTTGCAGAGGCTCGCGGTGAACAGACGTTTGGTAAAAGCGCATTTTTGCTACACGTTGTTCCAGCGCGGAAAGCAGACTCTGGGGCAACTCCGTTCGAAGTCGCTCAGCCAGAGGGAACATCGGAGCTCGAATCAGGAGACGATTCTTGGCACAGAGGTTGGCGGGCAGCGGTACGTAATTGTTACCTATTGTCGCTGATTTTCTTGCCTACGGGTTTTGAGCCAAACGTTGAACTGTTTTTTGGTGTCCTGATGATTTGGGTTGCTGTTTGCCGCTGGCACCCATTCGACTGGTTGGCAGGAAAACGCGTCGTTGTTGAAAGGCGTAGCGAGCGCTAACGTTCGAGCAAGCGTCAGGCCCTGGCTCTTTCCTCCTCGGCCTCAACCTCAGCGTTGAATTCTCGTTTAGAAGACTGCCACTGGTCTTCGGTCATACCGATACGCCAGTAGCCAGAAATGGAAACGTCTTTCTTCGGGATCTCAGATTCGACGAAGAGGAAGCGGCGCAATTCCTTGATCATCTCGGCGACACCGTGGATGAACCAGCTAGTTTTCTTACCTTCTGGAATGCCCGCCTCGCGCACTGCGCGGGATAGCTCTGTGCCGTGGGTTGCGCCGTTGCGGAGGACCCAATGGACTTCCACACCCTCTCGGGTTGGGAGCTCAAACTTCCGATCTTCGGACTCGATTTCGATGTATGCGGTTGCGGTCGTGCCTGCTGGGAGGTGCTTTAGTCCGGCGCTGATAGCTGGCGCTGCGGACTCGTCTCCGGCGAGTACAAAGTGTTCATATTCTGCTGCAGGTCCCCATGCGCCTCCTGGCCCTAAGAAGCCACGCTTGTCTCCGATTTCGGCTACGCGTGCCCACGGTCCAGCCAGGCCGGAATCGCCGTGGGTGACGAAGTCGACGTCAAAGTCGCCGGTTTCGGAGTCCACATTAATCAGAGTGTAGGTGCGGGTGATTGGCAGTTTGTCTCGCGGCTGTTCGGCGCGAATTTTCGCAATATCGAACGGCCAGGAGTAATCAGCGTCCTCTGGCACAAACAGTAACTTGATGTAATGGTCGGTAAACTCCAGCTCCTTGCCCACAAATGCAGGCGAGTTCATGCTCAAACGAACAAGGTCTGGGGAAATCTGGCGACGTCCAGTAACTGTTGCCTCGTGTGCCTTACGGGGCTTACGCTTCGGTGCTGCTGCTTTAGCTAGGCCAGCCATAGTTGTCACTGTCCTTCAACAAGTCTTGGGCTGTTTTGTACTGGCGGAAGTCTACACGCCACGTGATTAGGTAAGCCTAACACAAGTGTTTCTGGAAATTGCTGGGTGATGCGTTCTCAGGAGGGGGCGTAGTGGCCGGTCGTGAGAAAAACAAAGAACCCTCGCGCCCTATATGTAAAAGGTCACGAGGGTATTTGTGCCCCAGAGAGGAATCGAACCTCCGACACCGGCTTTAGGAGAGCCGTGCTCTATCCACTGAGCTACTAGGGCAATCATCTTCCGGGTAAAACAGCCGTGAAAACACATTCTCGGCGGCCGGAAAATTACTTCATCACTTTAACGCATCTGCGAGCTCTAGTGGCAATTGGGTCCTCGACCTGACACGCAAACATGCAGGAAGCTCGCTATTACCCCCATGTGCTTTTGTGCTCGGCGGTGCCGCCCGGAATCTGGCTAACATGGTTTATAACGAGCGACTTTCTTGCGCTTGCGGTCGCAACAGCGCTACTTATTTTCCGGTCGCTGTTTTGGAGGAGGATGACAATATGATTAAGCCAACTTTCACGGATGTCAACGGTGTCAAGATTAAGTGCTCCATGACCACGGACTCGGACAAGCCGCACCTTTTGGTTTCGCGCATGGAAGATGATGGCTCTTTGACTCCGATTCTGGAGATGAACGTGTACGACTCCAAGTACATGGCCAACGCTTGCGAGATTTACTTGAAGCAGGCCGCTTCGGCTAACCTCCAGGGTTCGATGGCTGGCCTGTCTCCAGATGAGATGGCTGAACAGTTCGGTTACGAGGGAGATCCGACCAATCACTAGTCGAAACGACGCCGCCCGCACTCAGGCCGAGAGCCCTGTATACAGCGGATATGTCGATGTAGACGTCATCGGAATCGGCGCCGGTAGTCCGAGCCACATTACGCTCGAGGCTATCGGCGCTCTTGCTGATGTCGACGTAGTTTTTGCTCTCGACAAGGGTGATGCCAAAGCGGACTTGTTGGCTGCGCGACAGGCGATCGTCGATAAGCATGCGCCGCATGTCGAACTCGTTACCGTTCCCGACCCGCCACGTGACCGCACGCCCGATAACTACGGCGCAGTCGTCCGTGACTGGCATCAGCGCCGTGCAGAGCTGCTTGCCGACGCCTTCGTCGCTCACCTCGGACGAGAGGGCAAGCGCCGCGGTGCGTTCTTGGTCTGGGGTGACCCCTCCTTGTATGACTCAACATTGCGGATTTTGCAGCGCGTCCGCGACCTTGGGCTGGACGTGCGCTCGCGAGTTATCCCCAGTGTGACGGCGATTTCCGCGCTGACCGCAGCGCATGGAGAATGCCTGAACCAGATTGGTAAGCCGGTATTGATTACCACTGGTCGGCGCCTGGGGGAGCGTGCGCCTGGCATGGATGCGGTGGTGATGCTCGATGGCGGTGCAGCCTGGCTCGAGCACGCGGACCCGGAGGAAGAGATTCTCTGGGGTGCATTCCTGGGAACGGAGCTGGAGACGCTCCGCCGTGGTCGCGTTGGCGACGTCGGCGAAGAGATTGCGGAGCTGAAAAAGAAGCTCCGTGCGGAGCACGGTTGGATTATGGATATCTACCTGCTGCGTTCCGGCGCCTAGGACTGAGCAGTCGCAGCCGTGCCAGTTCGGCTAGCTGACTTTCTTGCCCAAGAAGCCCTCTGCCCATCGGTGGAGGGCTTTTTCGGCGGCTTCGACGCCGTCGGCGACGGTTACCTTGGTGAGGACCTGATCGTCGTTAGGCAACACGCGTGCGGGATCGCCTGCGGGACGGACGGTGATGCTGACGTGGTCGGCATTGATGACCTCGACGGTTGCTAGTGCGAGCATCTCGACGTTCGTCTGCTCAGCAACCGCAAAGCGGTAGGCGGTGTCGTTTTCCCACTCGGTGGTGGAGTTCCGAAGGAACTCGGCGACGGAGTCAGGGACCAATTCTGTGAGTAATTGGGTTGCGACCGGGGCGTCATCGACGCGGGAATCGTGGCGCAGCGGACGGCAGTAGAAGCGGCCGGCATTTACTTCCATGGGTTCCATACCGTCCACTCTAGACGTCCTGAACAGTGTTTAAGGGCGCCGGGGGAGGGGCTGAAAAGAATCAAGCGGGGCTGGCTGCGAATCCCATCGCAACCAGCCCCGCTTAGAGCTTTAGAACTACTTCAGTTCCATCAGGACATCGCCCTTGCCGACACCTGAGCCAGCCTCGGTAGCCAGACCCGTGACAACGCCGTCCTTGTGAGCCTTGACTGGGTTTTCCATCTTCATGGCCTCAAGGACAACCACGGTGTCACCCTCGGAGACTTCCTGGCCCTCTTCGACGTTGACCTTAATGACGGTGCCCTGCATCGGAGCAACCACAGCGTCACCGGAAGCAGCCTTCTTGGAACCGCCAGCGCGCTTCTTCTTGCTCTTCTTCTTGGCACCAGCGTTGCCTCCGCCCAGAGCCAGGTCGCCCGGCAGGGCTACCTCGACGCGGCGACCGTCGATCTCGACGACAACCTTCTGAGCCGGGACGGTGTCGGTGTCAGCGTCGGAGTCCCCGTCGTACGGAGCGATCGGGTTGTCCCATTCCTCTTCAATCCACTTGGTGTAGACGTCAAACTTCTCGCCATCGCCGACAAACGCCGGGTTCTCCACAATGTGGCGGTGGAACGGAATGACCGTTGCCAGCCCCTCAACCTGGTACTCGGACAGGGCACGAGCGGAGCGACGCAGAGCCTCTTCGCGGGTCTCGCCCCAAACAATCAGCTTGGCCAGCATGGAGTCGAACTGGCCGCCGATGACGTCGCCCTCCTTGATGCCGGTGTCCATGCGGACACCCGGGCCGGACGGTTCGACGTACTTGGTGATGGTGCCCGGAGCCGGCATGAAGTTGCTGCCGGCGTCCTCGCCGTTGATGCGGAACTCGAAAGCGTGACCGCGCATCTCCGGGTCTTCCTTGATGGACAGTTCCTTGCCTTCAGCAATGCGGAACTGCTCGCGGACCAGATCGAGGCCGGTAATTTCCTCGGTGACCGGGTGCTCCACCTGTAGACGAGTGTTGACCTCGAGGAAGTTAATCAGACCGTCAGCGCCAACCAGGTACTCAACGGTGCCGGCACCGTAGTAGCCAGCCTCGCGGCAGATGTCCTTAGCGGACTGGCGCAGGCGCTCATCCTGCTCTGGGGTCAGGAACGGAGCAGGTGCTTCCTCGACGAGCTTCTGGAAACGACGCTGTAGCGAGCAGTCACGGGTGGAGGCGACAACGACGTTGCCGTGCTTATCAGCGAGAACCTGGCACTCGACGTGGCGTGCCTTGTCCAGGTAGCGCTCGACGAAGCACTCACCGCGACCGAAGGCGGCAACGGCCTCACGGGTAGCGGACTCGTAGAGGTCAGCGACCTCTTCCATCTTGTGTGCGACCTTCATGCCGCGGCCACCGCCACCGAAAGCGGCCTTAATGGCGATTGGCAGACCGTGCTCCTTGGCGAACGCGACGACCTCGTCTGCATCCTTAACCGGCTCCTTGGTGCCTGGAGCCATTGGAGCGTCAGCCTTCAGCGCGATGTGACGAGCGGTGACCTTGTCGCCCAGGGCGCGGATGGACTCTGGTGACGGGCCAATCCAGATCAGGCCAGCGTTCTCAACAGCCTCAGCGAAGTCGCCGTTCTCCGACAGGAAGCCGTATCCCGGGTGGATGGCATTAGCGCCGGACTTCTTTGCGGCGTCCAGAATCTTGTCGAAAACTAGGTAGGACTCAGCGGAAGTGGTGCCACCGAGAGCAAAAGCTTCATCCGCCATGGTCACGAAAGGAGCGTCCGCATCCGGCTCAGCGTAAACGGCGACGGAAGGAATGCCGGCGTCCTTCGCAGCGCGAATAACGCGAACGGCAATCTCGCCACGGTTGGCGACGAGAACCTTCGTGATTTTTTCAGTGGTCTGCTCGGACACGAAATCCTCCATTTTTCGTGGGCACCCCGAGAATTGGCCCTCGGGGCAAGGTTGCGACAGTCATTTGTAGGAATCACAAGCAGCACTGCAGTTAACTGAGTGGTGAACCGCAATGCGGTTCACCACGCGGTAGCTAACAGCGTGTGACCCAATGTCTCCATTGTGTCACAGGTGCGGTAAGCAACCTCTTTTTGCTCGCTACATAAGGGGGTAGGGATTGTGGTCTTGAGCAGCGTTCAAGTGGTCATGGGGGCAGCTGAAGTGGCTATTTTCCGCCCAAAAACCTAGGTTTGTGGTTAAAATTATCACCCAAGAGTGCAAGAGCCGCCCCCTTGATTGGGGGCGGCAGGGGGAAACTAAATCTCCGGTGTAGCGTCAGCCGCTGACGCTGGAAAAACGGTGGGGGAAGCGCCCACCGGTTGCGTCGATCGCCTACAGGCTTCCCGGCTCCGAACCGTGGGCAATGGGCATGCCAATCATATTGCCCCACTCAACCCACGAGCCGTCGTAGTTGCGAACATTCTCGTGGCCGAGCAGGTGGTGCAGTACAAACCAGGTGTGCGCGGAGCGCTCGCCGATGCGGCAGTAGACAATCGCCTCATCTTCAAATTGGACGTGCGCGTAAATCTGCTCGAGCTCTTCGCGATCGCGGAAACGCGAGTTCGGGTGAACGGACTGATTCCATGGAATGTTTACCGCGGTTGGAATGTGGCCACCACGCAGGACGCCTTCCTGTGGGTAATCGACCATGTGGGTTCGTGCACCGGCATACTCCTCCGGAGTGCGCACGTCGATAATCGGAGCCTTTCCAATGCGCTCACGTGTATCGCTGAAGTAGGCGCGCAGTGTCTTGTCGTCGCGCTCGACGACAGGGTAGTCAGTGCGTGGGTAATTGGGGACCTCGAAGCTCGTGTCTCGTTCTTCAGTCATCCAGGCATCGCGGCCACCGTTAAGCAGGCGCACGTCGGGATGCCCAAAAAGCTCGAAGACCCAGAGTGTGTAGGCGGCCCACCAGTTGGACTTGTCGCCGTAGATTACGACGGTGTCATCGCGCGAGATGCCCTTCTCGCGCATGAGCTCGGCAAAGCCTTCGGCGTCGATATAGTCGCGGCGCACGGGATCGTTAAGGTCGTGATGCCAGTCGATGCGAACCGCGCCCGGAATATGTCCAATGTCGTAGAGCAGTGAGTCCTCGTCGGATTCAACAACGCGCAGACCGGGAGAGCCCAGTCGGGCAGCAAGCCAGGAGCTAGAGACGAGGCGCTCAGGGTGGGCGTACTGCTGGAACTGGGGGTGCGGGTCGTGCGGAACAGCCATCGGATACTCCCTTGGCGCAAGTTGGGTGGGTGGGACTTTCTGACGTTTATCGTCAATTGCATATCTAGTTTACGGGTCGCGTGGCGAACGGCGGAATAGTCCCCAGTGTGAGCGCTTTCCGACGGCAACAATTGCGTCCGCGGCCACCCTGGGATACGCCTCACAGTTGGGGGTAAAAGCAGTGTTTTCAGCGCGCTTGGAGTCCAGGTAGTGCCCTAAAATTTAGCTGAGAGTTAGCGCAAAAACTGTGTTGATTCGTATCACTGGAAAATGGGCTGAAATGGGCTATCTGCCTGGGTATTCGCTGCGTTACGGAGACAATTGAGTGCCGGAAGTCCATGTATTTTCTTAAAAGGAGTGCCTGTGCACAAGAACATTGTTGTATTCGAGATCGAGGGCGGCTCGGACAAGTACTTCGACGGACACCGCAAGGACACCATGCCAATCGTCAACGCTATCCGCGAAGCCGGTTGGTCCGCTGAGGTCGTCTACTACCGACCGGAGTGGAAGGACGACCTGTACGACTACGTCTCCCAGAACTTCGACGGCTACATCTCCCGCGTAAACCCGGGCAACATCCCGGGTGGTGAGAGGGGCTACTTCGAGCTTCTGACCAGTCTCTCGGTCGCTGGTTTGGTTGGTATGTCCACCCCGGGCGAAATGATGGCCTACGGCGCAAAGGACGCACTGGTCAAGCTCAAGGACACCGACCTGGTTCCGTCTGACACCGCTGCATACTACGACGTCGAGGCATTCCACAGCACTTTCCCGACCTCCCTGTCCTACGGCGAGCGCGTCCTCAAGCAGAACCGTGGCTCCACCGGATCTGGCATTTGGCGCGTGCGTATCGCTGACGAAGAGGTTGCTAAGAACGTTGAGCCGGGCACCCCGCTGCCGCTGAACACCAAGCTGAAGTGCACCGAGGCCGTGGACAACCACACCGAGACTCGCGAGCTCGGCGAGTTCATGGATTTCTGCGACCAGTACATCATCGGCGATAACGGCATGCTCGTGGACATGCGCTTCATGCCGCGCATCACCGAAGGCGAAATTCGCATTCTGCTGGTCGGTCCGCACCCGGTCTTCGTGGTTCACAAGAAGCCGGCCGAGGGCGGCGACGCTTTCTCCGCAACCTTGTTCTCTGGCGCGAAGTACACTTACAACAAGCCGGAAGAGTGGCAGGACCTCATCGACATGTTTGCTGAGGCTCGCCCGGTCATTGCCGAGAACCTCGGTGGCGACAATATCCCGCTAATCTGGACCGCTGATTTCATGCTGGCAGACGGCGAGGACGGCGAGGACACTTACGTTCTCGGCGAGATCAACTGCTCCTGTGTCGGCTTCACCTCCGAGCTGGATATGGGTATTCAGGAGCTTGTTGCTCAGGAGGCCATCAAGCGCGTTGAGGCTGCTAACAAGTAGTCTCAACAGCTAAGAAAACCGCACCAATTTGGTGCGGTTTTTGCTTTACGACGTCCTTGCGATGCCTACCGATTCCAGAACTGGGAGACCGAATAGCCGTAGCGATACAGAGCTCGGCGCACGACAGGTAGCGACAGTCCGATCACACTGGATGAGTCGCCATTGATGCCATCGACAAACCAGCCGCCTAGAGCCTCCAAAGTAAACGCGCCAGCGCACTTCAGCGGCTCGCCCGTCGCAGCGTAGGCACGGATGTCCTCTTCTGGGACTTCAGCGAAATCGAGGGAAGTAATCGCCACCTCAAGGTGCTCGCCCTTTGGTGTCACGACACAGTGACCAGTAATCAGCTCAGCCGTCCGGCCACTCTGTTGATGCCAGCGCTCAATGGTCTTTTCTTCCGTGTGGGGCTTGCCCTGCAACTGCCCGTCGAGAAGCAGCATTGAATCCCCGCCAATGACAATGTCATTGGGGTAGGCCGGAGAGGCAGCGTGTGCCTTGGCCTGTGCGAGTTCCTCGACGATGCGTACCGGCGATGCGTCCGGAAGGGCTGTGATTACGGCATCCTCGTCGACGTTGGGCGCTACTGTGATGGGCTCGATGCCTGCAGAGCGGAGAATGTGCAGTCGCGAAGGGGAAGTGGAAGCCAAGACGATTCGGGGGCTGCTCATAGTTAGTGATTTTAGTGAGGGCGGAATCGTAAAGCCTAATTTTTGTGGCAAACATGCGTGGGGTTGGCCCGATTGTAAGAACAGGCAGATTTTTTAGATGGCAGCTGCCTTCTAGTGATGTAAAGTAAAGTGGACATCAAGTTAAAGAAAGTACACAGATGAGTGGGGAAGAACGTTCGAACCAGGTCAGGAGATACCGACGCTGGTTGGAGCTGAGCCAAGCGGATTTAGCCGCGCAGGTGGAGGTCTCGCGGCAAACCATTGCAAATATCGAGCGGGGAAATTACTCGCCTTCGGTGTATTTGGCGTTGCGTATCTGCAAGGTCCTGGGAAAAACAGTCGAAGAAATTTTTGGTGAGGAAGGATACTGACAATGTCCTATGCGGATGTCGTAATTGAACGCAACAGCGCCACGGTGGACGATGAGTATCAGCAGATGTTGCTGCATAAGTCCTACACGTACGGGTTCACAATGATGATGTGGGCTAACTACGTGCTTGCAACGGTACTGATTTGGCTCATTCCAGAGCCAAAGATGGTGGGCGTGACAGTGGCAATCATCTTGATGCCGCTGGTTGGACTCCTGTTTTCGCAGCGGTGGTTGCGACGTCAAGTGCCAATGCCGAAGATTAATGGTCTTACAAAAGGCGAGATTGCAGCACTCGTAGCCGTCATTGGGCTGTGGCTGATTGGTTTTATCAGAGTGCAAATGCTCTCTGAGGCAAGCGCTGGTGGGGCACTATCGGAATCGTGGGGATCCATTGCCGGCGCTGTGGTGGGTGCTGCCATCGGTCTGGCGTTTGTGTATTTCCTGTTCAAGGTGGTGTGGCCGGTAGCTCGCAACCGTGATCAGCGTCGGCTGGACCGGGAGCTCGATGACGAGTTTGATGGCGAGTCGCTGGGTGAACAGCGCTAGTAATAAGCAGTGGTCAAGGCTAAGGCAGTAACAAAAACCAAAGCGCCACCATCGGAAAACCCGATGGTGGCGCTTTGTGCTAGCGAATCAACGCAGCTAGCGTGCGGTAACGACTACGCGGTAAGCGGTAGCTGTACTAGTAGAAATGGACGTTGCGGAACGTGCCCGGTACGTGCTGGTGCGGCTGGTGGAAACCCTCTTCCAGCCGACCCCAGTTGTTACGCGGGCCGCGGTCCTCTGGGGCGCCGCCGGCTGCTGCCATACCTGCGAACAAAAGCGCGAGCGTGGCGGTTTCAGCGTCTGACGGGTTGCCTTTGAGGACGGACATGAACGGTGCAGCCGGGGCTGTAGCGGCGTCCTTGTCTTCGGTTGCTGGGGTGTTTTTGGAATCGGTCACAGCGGAATGTTCCCATGCTTCTTGGCGGGTACGTTAACAACCTTGCGATCCAGTAGACGCAGACCCTCGATGATCTGGCCGCGGGTCTCGCTCGGCGGGATAACGGCGTCGATGAAGCCGCGCTCAGCAGCCATGTACGGGTTGACCAGGGTGGCCTCGTACTCTGCCTCGTACTCCTTCTGCAGTGCGACGACGTCCTTGCCCTCGGCTGCAGCAGCCTTGAGCTCCTTGCGGTAGATGAAGCCGACAGCGCCGGAAGCACCCATGACCGCAATCTGAGCGGTCGGCCATGCCAGGTTGATGTCAGCGCCCATGTCCTTGGAGCCCATCACACAGTAAGCTCCGCCGTAGGCCTTACGGGTGATGACGGTAATCTTCGGGACGGTGGCCTCAGCATATGCGTACAGCAGCTTGGCGCCACGGCGGATGATGCCGTCGAACTCTTGGTTGGTGCCCGGCAGGAAGCCTGGAACGTCAACCAGCATGATGATCGGAATGTTGAAGGCGTCACAGGTGCGGACGAAGCGAGCCGCCTTCTCGGATGCCTTGATGTCGAGGCAGCCAGCGAACTGAATCGGCTGGTTGGCGACGAAACCGACCGAGCGACCTTCCACGCGACCGAAGCCGATGACCACGTTCTGTGCGTAGTCCTCCTGAATTTCCAGGAAGTCCTCGTCGTCGACCAGACGGGTGATGACGTCCTTGATGTCGTACGGCTGGTTTGGGGAGTCCGGAATCAGCGTGTCGAGCTCGAGGTCAGTCTCAGTGATGTTGTCAGCGATGGAGCCCTCGAACGGCTCAGCCTCCATGCGAGGAGCCTCAGCGCGGTTGTTGGACGGCAGGTAGCTGACCAATTCCTGAACGAAAGTCAGAGCGTCTTCGTCATCAGCGGCGGTGTAGTGCGAAGTACCGGAGGTGCTCATGTGAGTACCAGCGCCACCCAGCTCTTCCTGTGTGACCTCTTCGCCAGTGACGGTCTTAATAACGTCCGGGCCGGTGATGAACATCTTGGAAGTGCCATCGACCATGACAATGAAGTCGGTCAGAGCCGGGGAGTAGACGTGGCCACCAGCGCAGGCGCCCATGATCAGGGAAATCTGTGGGATAACACCAGAAGCCTGGGTGTTTCGGAAGAAGATCTGGGAGTAGAGGCCGAGGGAAACAACGCCCTCTTGGATGCGGGCACCAGCACCCTCGTTGATGCCGATAATTGGGACACCGGTCTTGATGGCCAAATCCATGATCTTGACAATCTTTTCACCGTAGACTTCACCGAGCGCGCCACCGAAGATGGCGCCGTCCTGCGAGAAGACACAGACCTGGCGGCCATCGATGGTGCCGTAGCCTGTCACAACACCGTCAGTGACAGGGCGCTTGGCATCGAGGCCGAAGTTCTTGGAGCGGTGACGTGCGAGAGCGTCAACCTCCACGAACGAGCCCTCGTCCAAGAGGAACTCGATGCGCTCACGAGCGGTCATCTTGCCCTTGTCGTGGACGCGGTCAATGCTGGCCTGGCCCATTGGAGCCTGGGTCTCTGCGAGACGGGCTCGCAGATCGGCCAGCTTTCCAGCAGTAGTGGTCAAATCCGGGGTTTCACCGGTTGATGTATTTGCGGCAGTCGTCATACCAACTAGTTTACGTTTCGAAAACGGGGGGAGGTAGTTGGGGGCAATCGCTGTTAACAAAAGTAGGGGTAATGACTAGCTCGTTGTACAGCAAAAAGCCTGCTCTTACAGTGGAATATTGCCGTGCTTGCGCGCAGGCCACGGTACTTTCTTTGAAGTTAGAAGGCGCAGATTTTTTATCACCCGAGTTCGTGTCTCGGAGGGGAGGATGACTTCATCAATTAACCCCCGTTCGGCGGCGCGATAAGGCGTGAGCATGTGTTGCTCGTATCCCATTTCCAGTTCAGCAATGAGTTCTTTCACACTCTCGGGAGTGCCAAATCTATCGGCCGCTGGATCTGCTGTGAGAGCTGCTTCGGTGGCGGTTCGAATCTCGGCACGATGGAGGAAGCGTACTGCGCCTGAGGCGCCCATCACGGCGATCTGTGCCGTCGGCCAAGCCAGATTTACATCCGCGCCGAGCCCCTTTGATCCCATCACGCAATACGCGCCGCCATAGGCTTTGCGCATGGTGACGGTGATTTTAGGAACGGTTGCTTCTGCATACGCATAGAGCAATTTAGCGCCACGGCGCAGAATTCCCTGGTGTTCTTGATTTGAACCGGGGAGAAAGCCGGGTACGTCTACGAGAAAGACGAGTGGAATGTTGAAACAATCGCAGGTTCGGACGAATCGCGCGGCCTTCTCCGCTGCATCGATATCTAGGCAGCCCGCGAATTCCATGGGCTGATTAGCGACAAACCCAACAGATTGACCATTGAGACGGCCAAGGCCAATCACGACATTGGCTGCCCGGTTTTCCTGGATTTCCAGGAACTCCGCATCGTCGCAAAGCGCGTAGATGACTTCATGCACGTCGTACGGCGTGGATGGGCTGTCGGGAATGAGACTGTCGAGGGTGCGATCGGTGTCGGTGATTTCGTCACTGGCATCGGAATCCCAGCTGGGCGCGGGGGAGGTTGTGTTGTTGGGGAGGTAGTCGAGCAAATCGCAGACCCAGTCGAGTCCATCCTGCTCGCTAGTGGCGGTGTAGTGGGAGTTTCCGGCGATCTCCATATGGGTGTCGGCGCCGCCGAGCTCGTGCTGGCTGATTTTTTCGCCTGTGACTGTTTCGATTACGTCAGGGCCGGTGACGAACATACGGGAGTTTTCCTCCACCATGACAACGAAGTCCGTCAGTGCTGGAGAGTAGGCATTTCCGCCCGCGCAGGCGCCAAAAATGACTGAAATCTGCGGAATGACGCCGCTGGCGCGAACGTTGTGGTGGAACGTCTGGGCAATAAAGTCCAGTGAGACTGCGCCATCTTGGATGCGGGCGCCGGCACCTTCGTACATGCCAATAAGGGGTCGGCCGGTAGTGATGGCAAGCTCCTGAATCTTGACCATCTTTTCGCCGTAGACCTCTCCGAGTGCACCACCGAAGATTGTGCCGTCCTGAGAGAAGATGCAGACCTCACGGCCGTCTATGGTTCCCCAGCCGGTGATAATTCCGTCGGTCACGGGGCGTTTGGCTTCCATTCCAAATGCGGTAGTGCGGTGGCGGGCTAGTGCATCGAATTCGACAAAAGACCCTTCGTCCAGCAGGTAGTCAATGCGCTCGCGGGCATTCATTCGCTCAGTCAGTTTGAGCTTGTCGTAGCCTCGCGACCCCATCGGAGTCAGTGCAGCAGTGCGTCGGCGTAAAAGGTCTTCATTGAGAAAAGCGGTGGTGTGTTGCTCCGCCGCCAAACGTGAGGAAATAGTCATGTTATGGAATGTAGTGTTTGGGAAGGAAAATAGTAAAGCAGGCGAGCTGTGATGATTCTCACGCTGTCGAGCTCTTGAGAAAGGTCACGACTCAGTGAATCCGGCCATGGCGCTAGACTGCTGTGCATGACCGACCCCAGAATTGTTGCTTCCCGCAAGCCTCTTGACGCCACGCGTGTGCGCGCAGCCGCGCCGGGCTGGAGTTCCATTGAGGTTGTCGAAACCACTGGTTCGACCAATGCCGATCTTCGGCAACAGGCGGCACTGGGGCAGGCGGCAGATCTCAGTGCGCTTATCGCCTCGGAACAGACCGCAGGTCGCGGTCGGCTGAGCCGTAGTTGGACGGCCCCGAAGGGTGCGTCCATTGCACTCAGCGCGCTGCTGCGCGCGGAAGGGCTCGCACCCGAGCAACTGGGGCTGTTGCCGTTAGTCGCGGGCCTCGCAGTTGTCGATGCTGTCGTGGAAGTTGCGGGTCTTGCACCTGAACGCGTTTCCCTGAAGTGGCCGAATGATGTCCTGGTTGACGGTCGTAAGCTCTGCGGAATTCTGGTGGAGGCTGCTTCGCTGACACCGCCAATTCTCATTCCGGGAATCGGCATCAACGTTTCCCTGCAGGAAGATGAGTTGCCTGTGCCACACGCCATTTCGCTATACCTGGCGGGAGCGGAGAACCTCGACCGCGACGACATCTCCGCTGGTGTGCTGCGTGCGCTGGGACGTCGTCAAGCGCAGTGGCGAAAGGGCGATGCTGAGCTGCTGCGGGACTACGAGGCGGTGTGCGCGACCATCGGTTCGAACGTGCGCGTGGAGTTGCCGGGGGACCGCGTGCTGGTGGGTAAGGCGGTTGGCGTGCGTGCCGACGGCGAATTGATCGTCACCGACGAAGCTGGCACAAGTCACTTTGTTGCGGCCGGTGACGTGTTCCATGTTCGCGCCACTGACGGCGGCTATGCGTCCCCGCAGGCTGATTCGGAGCGGGGGTAGTGCTGTATGGCCTTTCCCGATGATGAGTTGGACACGCGCGAGGCAATTCTGCTGGACACCAATCCAACTTTTGGTCGGCTGGTGTGGCCGCTCTTGGAACTCATGGTTATCACGGGCGTCTGCTGGTTGCTGATTGGTTTTATCGACGGCCCTGCGATTGCTCCGGGAGATCTGCAAGGTGTGCGTCAGCTGCTGCTCTTCGCGTGGCTGGGGCTTATTCTCTGGCGCGTCGTTCGTCCGGTACTAAGTTGGCTGGGGGAGCGGTTCGTACTGACTGATAGGCGAATTATTCTGCGCCGTGGCATTCTGCGCCCGCAGGTGGTCTCGATTGATCTGCGTTCGGTGCGTGCTGTCAATCGCAAGGGCGGCGTGCTGTATCTGCACACCCGCAGTTTCGGCCCGCCGCTGGCTGTGGAAGATATTCCCAGCTCCCGCAAGGTGGCTAAGTTGGTCTCCCGGTTGACTTAGAATTTTGGGTCATAACCTACAATCAGGGGTGTGATTGCTTCGGATACCCCTGAAAACCCCACTAATTCCACTTCTGATTCCGCTGCAGCGCTAACCGCTGCGCAGCATCCCGCGCATGCTGATGGCGTGCCGGTGGTGGCGGTGATTGGTGACGGTCAGCTGGCTCGCATGATGCAGACTGAGGCCATTGAGCTGGGACAGTCCATCCGTTTGCTCGCCGGTTCGCCGGATGCTTCCGCGGCGCAGGTGTGTGCGGACGTTATCATCGGCGACTACCACGTCTGGGAAGATGTTGAACGCGCTGTCGCCGGTGCGCAGGCCGTGACTTTCGACCATGAGCACGTTCCCACCGAATTCCTCAACAAGCTGACCGAGATGGGCTACTCGGTTCAGCCCCAGCCGTCGGCGTTGCTGTACGCGCAGGATAAGCTGCTGATGCGCCAGCGCCTGGAGGAACTGGGCGCTCCGGTACCTGCCTACGCTGCTATTGAGTCCGTCCAGGATGCCGAAGCTTTCTTCGACCGCGTTGACGGCGCCGTCTGCCTGAAGGCCCGACGTGGCGGTTACGACGGTCACGGCGTGTGGTTCCCGAAGGACCGCGAGGATCTGCGCGCGCTTGTCGACGAACTGTTGGGCAAGGACGTGCCGCTGATGGCCGAGCGGAAGGTCGCGCTGGTTCGTGAGTTGTCAGCCATGTGTGCGCGCACACCGTCGGGTGAGGTCAATGCCTGGCCGGTCCTCGAGTCTGTGCAGCGTGACGGCATCTGTGTTGAGGCAATCTGCCCGGCACCAGGGCTTTCCGACGAGCTTGCGAGCGCGGCCGAAAAGCTCAGTGTGGCTATCGCTTCCGAGCTGGGAGTAACCGGCGCGCTGGCAGTCGAGCTGTTCGAAACCGTCGATGCTGACGGCAATCCGGAGATTTTTGTCAACGAGTTGGCCATGCGGCCACACAATACTGGTCACTGGTCGCAGGACGGCTGTGAGACCAGCCAGTTTGAGCAGCACCTGCGTGCAGTTGCTGACATGCCACTGGGTTCCACTCGCCCGACTGCGCCGGTGACGGTAATGGTCAATACGCTCGGTGGCGATGAGGCCTCGGACGTGCCGATCTCGCAGCGCTTTGCTGAGGTATGGCGCCGCTTCCCATCGGTGAAGATTCACTGGTACGGCAAGGATTGGCGCCCAGGACGTAAGCTGGGTCACGTCAACCTGTGTGGTTATGACGCGAGCCCGGAAGGCATCGCGGAGACCCGTCGAATTGCCAACTTGGCTGCCGACTACATCGTTGATGGTGTGTGGGCAGACGGCTACACGGCATAAAACCAGCGCTGTTAAAAACTAGATTGCTATCTCAAGGAGGCAACATTGGCTGAAGCAAACCAGGTGGCAAGCCCGAAGCTGGCCAACGCAACCGGTCCGTTGGTTGGCCTGATTATGGGGTCGGACTCGGATTGGCCGACCATGGAGCCGGCAGCTGAAGTGCTGGCTGAGTTCGGAATTCCGTTTGAGGTAGGCGTGGTCTCTGCGCACCGCACTCCGGAACGCATGATTGACTACGCAAAGTCGGCCGCTGACAAGGGCCTGCGCTGCATTATCGCTGGTGCCGGTGGTGCTGCGCACCTACCGGGCATGGTGGCGTCTGCCACTCCGCTGCCGGTTATCGGCGTGCCACGCGCGTTGGAGAACCTGGAGGGTGTCGATTCCCTGCTGTCAATCGTTCAGATGCCGGGCGGCGTTCCGGTGGCAACCGTCGGTGTGGGCGGCGCTAAGAACGCTGGCCTGCTGGCTGTGCGTATTCTCTCGGCCGGTTACCCGGAGCTCATTGTAGCGATGGAGAACTACCAGGCCAACATGCGCGATGAAGTTCTGGCGAAGGACGAGCGCCTGCGCAAGAAGCTGATGGGCGAGTAGGGCGCGCAACCAGCCCCGAACTACCGGCGCATATGAACCGCGGGGTAGTGGAACGTGTCCGGGTCGGCGGTCTCCCAGGCTTCGGCCCAGTTGTGGAAGCGAGTTCCGCTAAGCAGCTCGCCTGGCTGCAGCCAGTTGTAGAGCTCCGCGTAGGTCTCACCGACCTGCTCATTGGTGCGCCGCAGCAGGTGGGACGGCCCCAGCTCAGAGAAGCTATTCAGGCCCATCGATGCCAATAGGCTAGCTGCTTCCGCGACCGTGGCATTGTGATAGTTGGCCACACGCTGACCCTTGTCGTCGACATCCAGGGCCTTCCACAGGCTCGGATCCTGGGTAGCCACACCCACCGGGCAGGTGTTTGTATGACATAGCTGAGATTGGATACAGCCGGTGGCCATCATCATGCCGCGAGCCGAGTTCACAAAGTCAGCACCGATGCACATGCGCTTCACAATATCGAAGCCAGTAATGACCTTGCCGGACGCACCGAGCTTAATGCGATCTCGCAGGCCGGCACCTACGAGCGCGTTATGGACGAGAATCAGGCCGTCGGTAAGCGGCAGGCCAACGCGGTCGGAGTATTCCAGCGGTGCAGCGCCGGTGCCGCCTTCAGCGCCGTCGACGATGATGAAGTCCGGGGTGATGTTCTCTTCCAGCATGGCCTTGCATACGGCGAGGAACTCAAGCTGGGAGCCAACACACAGCTTGAAACCGACCGGCTTGCCACCGTTGAGCTCGCGCATGGTGCCCATAAACCGAACAAGTTCACGTGGGGTGGAGTAGACGCGGTGGTACGGCGGGCTCATCACACCCTTGCCAACTGGTACGTGGCGAGTAGCCGCGATTTCCTCATTGACCTTGTGACCTGGCAGCATGCCGCCGAGTCCCGGCTTTGCGCCCTGGCTAACCTTCAGATAGGTTGCCTTGACCTGCGGAATCTTAGCCTTTTCACGGAAGAGCTCCGGATCGAAGTCGCCATCCTCGGTACGCGCACCGAAGTAACCGGAACCCAGCTGCCAATAGAGGTCGGCACCATACCTCAAATGGTAAGGGCTGATAGCACCCTCGCCGGTGTCCTGTACGAAGTTGCCCAGCTTCGCGCCCTTATTCATTGCCATGACAGCGTTAGGGGACAGAGAGCCAAAACTCATGGCTGAGATGTTGAAGATAGACGCTGAGTACGGCTGGGCGCAGTCCGGGCCGCCAATATCTACGCGCGGATCCTCGATGACGTGCTGGCTCGGCGCCATCGAGTGGCGGACGTACTCGTAGCCGGGCGCATTAATCTTTCGCTCAGTACCGAATGACTTCTTCGAGGACAGCCCCTTCGCACGCTCGTAGACCACGGTACGAGTATCGCGGTCGAACGGAGCGCCGTCGAAGTTGCGCTCGATGAAGTACTGCTGCATCTCAGGGCGAATGGTCTCACCCATGTAGCGCAGATGGCCGATGACCGGGAAGTTCCGCAAGATGGAGTGCTTCTTTTGAAGCATGTCATAGATAGCCACAACATCCAGGAAGAGGATGAAGGCCATCAGAATCCACCACCACGGGCTCAAATCCCATACAGCCAGTGCGCCCAAGACGTTGATGAGGGCGAGAATCGCAAGAATATATGGTCGGGTAATCACGGTTTCCAGGTTATCGCGACTACTTAGAGCGCTTCTCGACGGGACAGCTGCGACTAAATCACACGGGCTTTTTCGGCCGTAGAAATAGCAGTGACACGCTCGCTATCGCCACCGCGCACGACGACGGCAGCACCTCCACGAACCCAAGCCGACAGCACATTACGTGCCCATTTATCTGCGGTGACCTGTGAAGAATCAGGCACCAGCCAGCCGTCGGAGACGACGCGGGAACCAGTCGTGAGCTGCATCTCGTCCGCATAATCGCCAGCAGATGAAAGCAGTTCTGCAGCCGACTTCTCCCCAATAACGGGGGTTTGGTCGGAGTCCGGGCCTGCGCCTAGATATGCGTCTGGGTGGAAACGAACTTCCGGACCAAAGTCAATGACTCCCGGTGGAATATCATCACCGCATTCCACGACACCGCGGCCAAAGGGATCGTCGGTAAGCACTGCGATATAGGCGTCCGGAAACTTCTCCTCCCACGTGCTGACATTGGCGACCGTGGTGAAAACGACCAGAGGCTCCTCGTCGCTAACTGTGACACCAGCACGCTCGCAGCCCAGGATGATGCAGGCGGACTGCCAAATCAATGGCAGGTCAATCCATGCTTGGTCTCCGGCGACGAGATCGAACTCATCGTGCAGCATGTTGGCGATCTTGCTGGCCCAGTTGTCCAGGGTTTGAGCCGATAAATCGGTACGACCGCCGGTAGTTTCGTCATAACAGGTCAAACGAGGCACGGACGGGTCGGCCTCGAGAAGTGTCTTCAGAATCTCCACGCCTCCAAGGGTAACGAGAATCGGTCGAAGCCGTCGGGAGGAGCCAATGTAGGCAAATGCCAGCCGACCGCGCGAGAGGCAAGATACCTAACTCAATAGCAGGGTGAACAACAGGACCGTCGGCAAGCAGGCGATCGTCGTAATCACGCCACAATCGCGCGCCTGCTCAAGGTTCCGGCCGAAGCGGGAGGCGAAGGTGTAGACGTTCTGGGCTGTCGGCAGGCCGGCGATAATCACAGCTGCCAGCAGCGCATGCCCGTTGAGACCGAAGACGAAATGACCGAACAGCAGAGCGAGCGCGGGGTGGAGGAAAAGCTTCAGCATAGACGCCACCACGACGGCGCGACGAGGGGAGCGGCCGGCTTCCATAAACGGCATGCCATGCAGGCTAATACCGAAGGCCAGAAGTGCCATTGGCACTGCGGCTTGCCCCAATAGCCCCACTGGATGCGCTACGAACTGAGGTACTTCGATAGCAAACGCATTAACCGCAAGCCCCACCATCGCCGCCAGAAAGATTGGGTTCTTCAGCGGTGCCATGATGACATTGCGCGGTCGGAAATGGCCGCGGTTGGTGAGGATTTCCAGCACCGTCATGGAAGCGGGCGCATAGAAGGCAATCTGAAAGATAAGGGCTGGGACGACGGCGGTAGCGTCGTGAAGCACTGCGACTGCGATGGGCACGCCGAGATTAGCGACGTTGTTGTAACTCGTCGACATCGCGCCGACCACAGCATCGGCGCCGCGCTGTTTGAACATGGGCGCCACAAAAATCCGGTAGAACGCCGCCGTGCCAAGCGCCGACAGTGCCGCGACACCAAACGCCGAACCGAAGATGCTCGCCGAATCCGCCGTTGCGAGAGTGTGCGCGAGCATGCACGGCATCGCGATCCAGAACACGACCATGTTCAGGGTAAAAGATGCCCGCTTATCGACGATCTCACTGCGCCCAAACAACCAGCCAACAATGATCAGTACTGCGACGGAACCAAAGCCGGTGAATATTTCGGTGAGAGCGGGCATAAGTGCATATTTTAGACAATAAAAAACGGACCCAATCCAATCCCCTCGGTGGGGAAGGACTGAGTCCGTTTTACGCTGTTATCGCATGTATCGTCATGCGGCCAGCGCGTAAATAAGGCCTTTCGGCGGGTGTTCGAATGATCGGCTCCCGCCGACCAGCCATCTTTAGCGGCTGGTGAACGGCAGGAGTGCCATCTCGCGGGCGTTCTTCACAGCGGTAGCGACCTGGCGCTGCTGCTGCGGAGTCAGACCGGTGACGCGGCGGGAACGAATCTTGCCACGGTCAGAGATGAACTGGCGGAGCAGGTTAATGTCCTTGTAATCAACCTTCTCAACGCCTGCGGCCTTGAGCGGGTTCTTCTTCGGGCGGCGGGACTGCTCCATCCGCGCCTTCTTGTTAGAGTGATTGCGCTTCATTGGTGCTCCTCGACTTACCAGCTGGACTTACGGACGCCCGGGAGTTCGCCACGGTGGGCCATCTCACGAACGCGGACACGGGACAGACCGAACTTGCGGAGGTAGCCGCGCGGGCGACCATCTGCAGCGTCACGGTTGCGGACGCGAATCGGGGACGCGTCACGCGGCTGACGGTTCAGCTCGTACTGTGCGTCCATGCGCTCTTCGTCAGTGGAGTGCGGGGACTTGATGATGCGCTTCAGTTCAGCGCGACGTTCTGCATAACGAGCGACGATTTCCTTGCGCTGCTCGTTCTTGGCAATCTTGGACTTCTTAGCCATGAATTAGCGCTCCTCGCGGAATTCGACGTGCTTGCGGACAACCGGATCGTACTTCTTAATGGTGATACGGTCCGGGGTATTGCGCTTGTTCTTACGGGTCACGTAGGTGTAACCGGTGCCCGCAGTGGACTTCAGCTTGATGATTGGACGAATGTCATTACGTGCCATTTTTTAGATCTTCTCCCCACGTGCACGAATCTGAGCAACAACAGCCTCGATACCGTACTTGTCGATGGTCTTCAGACCCTTCGGGGACACATTCAGAGTGATGTGACGCCCCTCAGAGGCGAGGTAGAACTTCTTACGCTGCACGTTGGGGTTCCAACGGCGCGACGTGCGCCGGTGGGAGTGGGACACGGTCTTGCCGAAAGACGGCTTGCGTCCCGTAACCTGGCAAATCGCCGACATAGGGATTCCTTTGCTTCCTTGCCGCCCAATGCCGACATCACTGGTGCGCCACGCCGGACTATTGAATAACCGAGGAATCCACCTGGCCTTTTCCGGGGCGCTGCCCACTGACACTCGACGCTGAGCGCGTAAACGAATAACTAGACAACAGCGAGAGAACAGTTTACACACGAGTTGCGGGATAACCTAATCGCTGTTCCACTGTGGTTTTCTCGGTGCGACTCTCGAGTGTCGTCATAGAGTTCGTGCTTGTCGACGGGCGTTAGTGCAGGGCCCTTTTTTAATTTTCGGGCTCGAGCCTGTAATATTCCATCGAGTGTCACATGCCGGTTTATAGAAATATTGACCCGGTGCGTGTCATTGTAAGTCGTGTTCGTACCCAACTCAGGCACGATTCTCTCACTCTTAGCTGGGGGAAAGCGACCTGAAGTTCAATCCTGAGGGAAACGAGAATTAATGAAGAAGGACATCCATCCTGATTACCACCCGGTGGTTTTCAAGGACGCAGGCACGGGTCACTCTTTCCTTACCCGTTCCACCGCCACCTCCGACCGCACTGTCGAGTGGGAAGACGGTAACGAGTACCCGCTGATCGTCGTTGACGTCACCAGCGAGTCGCACCCGTTCTGGACCGGTGCTCAGCGTGTCATGGACACCGCTGGTCGCGTCGAGAAGTTCCAGCGCCGTTACGGTAACCGCATTCGCCGCGCGAAGAAGAACTAAGAATAGGAGGGGAATAAGAAAATGGCAGTACCAAAGCGTCGCATGTCGCGTGCTAACACCCGCGCTCGTCGTTCCCAGTGGAAGAGCAACAACGTCGCTCTCCAGGAAGTCAAGGTAAACGGCCGCGTCTACAACGTTCCTCGTCGCATCGCCAAGGCTGTTCAGCTCGGCCTGGTTGACGTCGAGAAGTTCTAACGCGCATCTTTTAGGATGCTGACAACGTTCCTCGCTGGACCGCCGAGCGCTTCGCGCGCCCAGAGTGTGTTCAGTATGTAAGGAACAGTTGGTAAAGAGCTTTTTAAGCCTCACCCCATCGCTTGTACTTGGCGATGGGGTGAGGTTTTTCAGTTGTATGGCCGAGTTTTATGGGAGCACTCTCACGAAGAATCTGTGTCACATTTACACTCGCCTTATATTTTCAAGGCACAATGGGCAGTATGAAGATTTTGGTAGTTGATGACGATCAAGCGGTACGCGAAGCGTTGCGGCGATCGTTGACTTTTAATGGCTACACGGTCGAGCTCGCCGAGGATGGCGCAGAGGCCTTGGAAAAGATTGCCAAGGATCGTCCGGATTTGGCCATTTTGGATGTCATGATGCCGAAGCTCGACGGCCTGGATGTTTGCCGTCGGCTGCGCAGCGAAGGCGATGATCTGCCGGTCATGATGTTGACTGCACGTGATTCGGTCTCCGAACGCGTAGCTGGTCTTGATGCCGGCGCAGATGACTACCTGCCCAAGCCGTTCGCATTGGAAGAGCTGCTCGCTCGTGTCCGTTCGCTACTTCGTCGTTCTGCTTTGGAAGTGCCTGCGATGGAGGATGCCGCAACTCTGCAGTTTGAGGATCTCTCCCTGGACCCGGAAACTCGTGAGGTCTTCCGCGGTGAACGCCGCATTAGCCTCACTCGTACAGAATTTGCGCTGCTGGAATTGCTGATGAGCAACCCGCGGCGTGTACTCTCCCGTACCGCCATCTTGGAGGATGTCTGGGGCTATGACTTCCCGACGTCCGGCAATGCGCTGGAGGTCTACATTGGCTACCTGCGGCGCAAGACGGAGGCAGAGGGAGAGCCGCGTCTGATTCACACCGTTCGTGGTGTCGGTTATGTGATGCGGGAGACCGCACCGTGATGTTGCGCCGTCGTCGTTCGACCGGCGGTGGCGTGCAATCAAATCAGCGTTCTGCCACGGAGGCCAATCCGGGGCAAGGTACCGTCGGTAAGCAAGAGAAGTCCGCGAATACTGAGACGATGGCAGGGGAATCGCTTCCCGGCCTGCCGCGGAGCTCGCGTATCCCTTCGCTGCGTTGGCGGCTGACTATTCTGACAGCGCTCATTGTGGCGATGTCGGTGGGGCTGATGACGCTGGCTGCTTTTTTTACTGTGCAGGCAGCGCTATACCGCGAGGTGGACAGTAACCTCCGTAACCAGGCGGAAAAGCTGCTGATGTCACCGTACGCTTCGGAGTTTGCCATTGGCCCCTCCTTTGAAGCGGACTCGAACAGGATTCTGAACCCCGATCTGGACGCGGTGTACTTTGCCCACGGCAGTGTGGCGGGCAAAGGCGGTGGCTCAATCTCTATTGGTGGCCCCGAACTTGCGGTGTTGCGGGGGAATCGACAGGAATCGATTCGCACCGATGAGTACAACGGCCGTCGTGTATACGCCGTCCGCTCCGAAGACGGTGCGACGCTAATCCTTTCTCAGGATCTGAGCTCGACGCAGTCGGTCTTGAAAGCGCTCAGTGCAGTGCTGCTGAGTATCTCTGCTATCGGAATCCTCTTCGCAATCGGATCAGGTATTACGGTGGCAACAACGGGTCTGCGCCCGGTCACTCGGCTGCGCATTGCTGCGGAGCGAGTGACGGAAACCGACGAGCTGCGCCCAATCCCTGTGGAGGGCGATGATGAGCTTGCGCGCTTTACCCGCAGCTTCAATGAGATGTTGGCTGCACTTCAAGCGTCGCGCATTAAGCAGGCGGAGCTGGTTGCAGATGCTGGTCATGAGTTGAAGACTCCGCTGACGTCGTTACGCACAAATATTGAACTGCTGATGATGGCCTCCCGTTCGGGAGCGGCAATCTCGGATGAGGATCGCGCGGATCTGGAAGCTGACGTCATCGCACAGCTGGAAGAGTTGTCGACGTTGGTCGGTGACTTGGTTGATCTGGCACGCGAAGATGGCCCGCAACAGGTTATTGAGCATGTCGATGTCGACGAAATCATTTCCACGTCGCTGGCGCGTGTTGAGCGTCGTCGTCCGGATATTACCTTCGATGTGCAGACAGCTCCGTGGTATGTCTACGGGGATTCGGCGGGTCTTGGTCGCGCAGTTTTGAACTTGATGGACAATGCTGCAAAGTGGTCGCCAGAAAATGGCACCGTGCGGGTTCGTCTGACGCCGCTCAGCGAGGTTGTTGCTGAATTCACGGTGGCGGACTCGGGGCCAGGTATCCCGAAGGAAGATCGAGACAAGGTCTTCGAGCGTTTCTACCGTTCCATTCAGTCGCGGTCGATGCCTGGATCCGGCCTGGGCTTGGCCATTGTGAAGTCGGTCATCGTCCGCCACGGGGGTACGATTACTGCCGATGAGTCCGATGATGGCGGTGCCTTGATGCGAGTAACGCTGCCGGGCAGTCCGCACAGCGGAAAAGGTGACGACTCCGATTCAGCTCAAGAGCCTAGCTAGAAACGCATAACCCCACGTCAAAGCTGATGTAATCCCCGCTGCGCGCGGCCTTTTAAGGAAGCGTGTGGCGGGGATTCGGTGTTTCATTCGGGGAATTATCGGCGAGACCGCAGACTGCTCTCAGCCAATTGTTAGACAGACAGTGCAAGGTATTACGTATGAGCAACTCTTTCAACGATTCCTCGCGGGGAGATGAGCGGGGACACTACTCCTCGCAATCTCACAACTTCAGCGAGAACCGTGCCATGGGGGATGCTGGTGAGACAAACCAGTTTTCTGTCAATGAGCGCGGCTGGGAGAATTCCCACTACAACACCATCCCGTCTCAGCCGAACGGCGCTTACGGAGGCGGTTCAGAGTGGGACGTTGCGGCCAATCAGCAGAAGACCAAGGGTGCCCAGGGGACTAAGGGCATGGGGGCGCTGGCAGTCGCTGCCCTGATGCTGTGCTCGGCCGGTATCGGTGGCGGTGTCGGCGCATGGGTAGTTCACAACTCGCAGTCGTCGGCCCCCGCGGATAACGCGCTGGATAAGCCTGCGGAAACCCGTCAGGTAGCAGCAGCTGAGGGGTCCGTGGAGAAGGTCGCGCAGAAGGTCCTTCCCAGTGTCGTGTCCATCACCACTGCCTCGGAGCGGGGCACGGCGTCGGGGTCAGGTTCCATTCTGTCGTCCGACGGTCTGGTGCTGACGAATAATCACGTCGTCGCAGGCGCGGGTCCGGACGCACATATGGAAGTCCTGCTTTCCGACGGCACCACGCACCCGGCAACTCTGGTTGCAGGGGATGCGGCTACGGATATTGCCGTTATTCGAATTGAAGGTGTTAACGGGCTGCGCCCAATCTCGCTGGGCAACTCCTCGCAGGTTCAGGTTGGCCAGGAAGTGGTGGCCGTTGGTTCGCCGCTGGGACTGACCTCCACTGTTACGCAGGGCATTGTCTCCGCTAAGAACCGTCCGGTGACCGCCGCTGGTGAAGACGGTCAGTCCTCGGTCATTGATGCAATCCAGACCGATGCGGCGATTAATCCGGGTAACTCCGGCGGAGCGCTAGTGGACATGGAAGGCAACCTCATCGGTGTGCCCAGCGTGATTGCCTCTAACAGTGAGGCATCGGAACAGGCGGGCAGCATTGGCCTTGGTTTCGCAATTCCGGTTAATCAGGCTCGTCGCATAGCGGAAGACCTGATCGATTCCGGCAAGGCGCGGATGCCTGTCATTGGTGCCCAGATCGATTCGCGTCCGATTGCACGTGGTGCACTGGTGCGAGAAGTAACGCCAGGTGGCCCAGCTGATAAGGCGGGTCTGAAAGATGGTGACCTGATTACCAAGGTTGATGACCGCACACTTGACAACGGCGTTGCACTAATTGCGGCTATTCGGTCGCATCGGATCGGGGATTCTGTCACACTTACAGTTACAGATGAGCGAGGCGGCAACGAGCGAACGGTCGATGTCACCTTGGCAGAAGCCCAGGATTGATAGGCAGCGTGGTGGAGTGAGTACCTCACCATCTGTAGAAGAGTTTTCGAGTGAAACTTCGAGTGAAAAGCTGTGGGAGAAAGCGAGATAGAGCAGATGAGCGAAACCGTGAGTACTGAGCCAAGTGACGTCAACCTCGCTGAGATGGAGCGTCTTATCAACGACGACGGCCAGGTCCGAAATGCGTTCGTTGTCCTCGTGGGGGACCATTTCGAGAACCCGGATGGTGCGGCTTCGCTCATGGTTGAGCTGTTGGAAGAAGACGGCTACTCGGTCGATGCCGTGGTCAGCACTGGTGCAGTCAAGCGTGAGATCCGGAAGGCTCTAGATACCGCTGTTGTCGGTGGCGCAGATTTGGTCGTCACGGTGGGCGGTGTTGGAGTTGGTCCTCGTGCGAAGACTCCGGATGCCACTCGCAAGGTTCTTGATGTGCGGCTGCAGGGCATCGAGCAGGCTATTCGTAACTCCGGTATGGGAGCTGGCGCCTTGGATGCGGGGCTGTCCCGCGGTTTGGCCGGTGTGTCCGGTCAGACAGTGATTGTCAATCTCGCGGAGTCTCGCGCTGCAGTGCGCGATGGCATGGCGACAATTCTCCCGCTGGTCTCACATGTGCTTGATGACCTCTGCCGCTGGAGCGTCTAGGAATGGGCGACGCCAAACATCCCAATCAGCCCGAGCAAGAGCAAGAGCAAGCCGCGCCGCGCAGTGGCAGCCGTAGGCAACGTCGTCGCGCAGGTGCACCGGCGAAAAACTTTGCCCAGTCACGCAGTGCGAAAACTGCGCGCACAGTGCACTATCACGATGAATCCCCGGAGGATGCTCGTGATTTTGATGCGGACTACTGGACAAAACAGCGCCCACCCCATTGGGGATGAGCGCTGTGTAAAAAGCGTTAGTTAGCTTCTTATCGGAAGCTCGCAACTAGCAGCTAGAGGCTAGTTCAGCTCCGTCTTCGGCTTGCCGTTCTGCTCTGCCAGCAGGTCACGAATCTCAGTCAGCAGGTCAGCCTCGGTGACCTCCGGTTCAGCGGAGGTCTCCAGACGAGCCTCACGCATCGCGTTGAACTTGTTCATCGGAGCAACGATGACGAAGTAGACAACCGCTGCGACCAGCAGGAAGTTGATGACTGCGGTGATGACAGCTGCGAAGTCAAGGTAGGTCGACGGGTTGCCGCTGATGATTTCGAAGCCAAGGCCAGTGACCTCTGCGCCACCGATGGTGTTCAGCAGCGGCTCGAGCAGGCTGTCGGTGAAAGCAGTGACGATTGCGGTGAACGCAGCACCGATGACAACACCGACCGCCAGGTCGATGACGTTGCCGCGCATGATGAACTCTTTAAAGCCCTTAAGCATAGGAAATTTCCTTCTGTAGAAACGGAACAAACCAAACGAGACCTGTGAGTCATCGTGTTGCTCATGGCAGGCCCATACGATTTTGAGAAACGGGGCAGTGCGATATCAGGCAGTGCCACTCTTCTTCGCTCTAATCGTAGTTTTGAATTGCCTGGCCATTGTATCCCCGCACTAAGTTGTGGGACAAGTCAACTTTCTGCGAAAAACACTGTTCAGGACCATAAAATCTTTGAACCAGTGAGATTTTGGTCACTAACCCGCGAGTAACAGTGTGAGCGGAGATGCTAGCGATGTCGCAGCCACCACCTCCGCGGCGCCGGTGGGCAGAGCGACCAAGACCACCTCATCGTCGACGATGTTGACCACCCTTGCCCCGTGTGCAAGCGGCGCCGCCACCCCGCGCTCATCCGCTGTCGACACAATATCCACGCTGTCACCAGTGCGAAGAGCGGACACAATGCCCGCATCAGTCAACGTGATGGCAATAATTTTGCTTTCCGACGTCCCCGTCAGCGACTTGGCAAGTGACGGGCCGACCATTCGCTGCTCTGTAATTATCTCTCTCGGTGACATGCCGGTGGCCAGGGTGCGTCCCCGCACAGAGGCGATGTCCGTTACGGCTCCACCGGGAACGAGCTCCCGGGGAATGTCCTTGAAAGCCACATCTTGTTCTGCCACCGATGCGCCAGCGGCAATGGATTTGGCGCTAACCACTACCCGAATATGGCCGCTGCGGGGTGTCAATGACTCCACCGCCGCCAGGCCGACTGCGCATAGGAAAACAGTGAGGGCAACCATCCGCCGAATAGTTGTGGGGCGGAGCTTTCGGAATGGACGCGGAAACCGGGACGAATATTTTGGGCTCATATTAAGTTAGGCGCGAAAATCCCGGAATCGGTTCCATTAAATCTGTGAAATCCCCGCTGGCGTGATCACATAATCGGCAGGAATGTCGTGCTCATCGTAGGCAAGCTCCGTGCGCAATTCGGTGTTGAAAACTGCAACAGCGATGGCCGCAGCTCTCACCCCATCCGTATCACTGTCGCGTCGAGCGAAAACCAAGCTGCGATCGTAGTAACCAGCGCCACGCCCTAACCGCATCCCGGTTGCGGGGTCGGCCGCAACTGCCGGCAGGATAATGGCGTCGGCAACACCCAGCTCAGCTGGGCCAGCAGAGTCTTCCACCGAAACAGGTTCCAAGAGTCCAAATCGGCCCTTGTGGAAGCTGCCGTTGTAGTAACCCCAGTGCAGCGGTTGTGGTGGACCGGGCGGGCAGACGGGAAGCAGAATTCGTGCTCCGGAAACCGCGTTTGCCAGAGCCTCCACAAAGCCCTGGCCGGGCTTACCGCCAGTCGAACTAGAAACGCTTGCGCCGGGTTCGTCACCAGCGGGGACATAAGCGGCAATGACAGGTTTTGCGAGGTCGCCGACGGTGTTGGATAACCATTCTTGCAACCGCTGTACCAGTGCTTCGTCGTCAAGCATGCGCTCACGCTGCCCCTTGGCGGCGCGTGCGGCGAGTACCTCGTGCCGTGTGCGGGCTTTGAAATCAGACGTGGTTTCGGGAAGCGGAGCCATACCTGCAAACCTACTCTGTCAGGTAGGGGAGCGACCTCTGTCGTCAGCGCAGGAGAAAATTTCTGATTAATGCGTTGAAAAAGCGGGGTCAGCCTCCGAGCAAATGGAAGTTATATAGGTATCGTTGCCATTATGGTCTCATCGTCTAAAGAGTCTGGTTCGGACATGACTACTCCGGTTCGAACTGTCATCGTTCCTGCCGCGGGCATGGGTACGCGATTCTTGCCTGCCACCAAGACAGTGCCGAAAGAATTGCTGCCCGTAGTTGATACGCCGGGCATCGAGATGATTGCTGAAGAGGCCGCCGCCACTGGTGCGCAACGCCTGGCTATTGTCACAGCGCCGAGTAAGGATGGCGTGCTTGGGCACTTCGACCCGCGCCCGGACCTTGAGCAGACTCTCGCCGAGCGTGGCAAGGACAAGATTGCAGCGAAGGTACGCCGCGCCACCGAGGTCATTCGCGTGGAATCCGTTGTTCAAGATCGACCGCTGGGCCTGGGGCATGCGGTGTTGGTCGCAGAGCCGCTGCTCGAAGACGATGAGGACAGCGTTGCTGTCATGCTTCCCGACGATCTCGTGCTCCCAGTGGGCGTGATGGATCGGATGACGGAAGTGCGCGAGCGCTTTGGTGGTTCGGTGCTGTGTGCGCTGGAAATTCCTCATGAAGAGGTCTACAACTACGGTGTCTTCGATATTGAGGACGCCACCCCGGCGGAGTCTGGTGAGCTCGGTGCTGACGCGGCCGACGCTGATGCCTGGGACGATGTGAAGCGAGTCAAGGGCATGGTGGAAAAGCCGGACCCTGCGGATGCTCCATCCAACTTCGTTGCAGTCGGACGTTACTTGCTCGATCGCGCCATCTTCGATGCGCTGCGCCGCATCCCGCGCGGTAAGGGCGGCGAATACCAGCTCACCGATGCAATTGAGCTGCTGATTCAAGAGGGGCATCCGGTTCATGTGGTCGTTCACAAGGGGTTCCGCCATGACCTGGGAAATCCTGGTGGCTTCATTCGTGCTTGCGTAGACTTTGGACTCAGGCATCCGGACTACGGCGAGGGGCTGCGCGACTACATGCAGCAGCGTCTGGCGCAGGATGAACAGGCTTAAAGCCTTTTTATAGAGGCTTGTACTGAGAAGCTGAATAGCATAAAGCGCACCGCGGGTTGGTGCCGAGGAAGGTAAAACATGCGTTCTGTGGAAGAACAGTTGGCGGCAATCACCGCACACGCTGTGATGCCTGATCCTGTGCGCGTTGCTATTTCGGAATCCCTCGGCATGCTGTGCGCTGAAGATGTCATCGCAGAGCAGCCGTTGCCGGGATTCGTGCAGTCAGCGATTGATGGTTATGCGGTGCGCGCTGTCGATATCGTCGGCGAATCTGGTTCTTTACCTCCGGATGCGCGTCAGAGTGATGTTGATTTTCGCGAGGTCGAGCTGCCTGTTGTCGGTGAGGTGACAGCCGGCTCTCACCACCCGATGCGTCTCCAGCCGAAGCAGGCCGTGCGCGTACAAACTGGTGCGCCGCTGCCATCGCTTGCCGACGCCGTCGTGCCCCTAAACTGGACCGACCGCGGTGGCCGTCGAGTTAATGTTCTCCATCCGGTCTACTCCGGTGACTTTGTGCGCAAGGTCGGTGACGACGTGCAGCCGGGTGACGTGGCGGTGTCCTTGGACTCGGTGATTTCGCCGTCACAGGTTGGATTGCTGGCAGCGGTGGGGCGTTCGAAGGTTTTGGTGCACCCCAAGCCACGTATGTCCGTGATTTCCATTGGTAATGAGTTGGTCGATGTTGACCGCACACCGGGGCTCGGTCAGGTCTACGACGTCAACTCCTACGCGCTGGCTGCAGCCGGCCGCGATGCTGGGGCTGAGGTACACCGAGTGGGTATTGCCACCGGTGAGCCCCGCCGCATCCGGGAAATCATCGAAGGCCAGCTCATTCGCAGTGAGCTCTTGGTCATCACGGGGGCTGTCGGCGGTGCCGCGGGTGAGCAGATTCGCCGTGTGCTGGCTGAATTGGGCGAGGTTGATGTTTCCCGCATCGCTATGCATCCTGGTTCAGTCCAGGGCTTTGGTCTGCTGGGAGATGACAAGATTCCAACGTTCCTCCTGCCGTCGAATCCGGTCGGCGCATTGGTCGTTTTTGAGGTCATGGTTCGTCCCCTCATCCGACTGGCGTTGGGGAAGCGCAATCCCCGCCGCCGCGCTGTCACCGCTCGTGCTGTCGGTCCGATCGAGTCGGCGGAGAAGCGCCGTGGCTACATCCGTGGCCAGCTCATGCGTGACCGCGAGACCGGCGAATACATGGTGCAGCCGCTGGGAGGTTCCGGCGGTGCGCAAGCCCATCTTTTGGCCGGTATGTCGGAAGCCAACAGCCTCATCGTGATTCCGGAAGACGTGCTGCACGTGCGTCCGGGAGATGTAGTTGACGTGCTGTTCATGGCGCGCCAGGCCTAACCTCACTCCACTACCGCGAGTATTGTTGCTGTGCGTACTTCTCGTCTAGTAACCAGTGGCGGCCGAGTCCGCCTGCGTGTGCCAGAGCGCTCTGATGCCTCTGCATGGCGGACACTGCGGCTGCGCGACGAGCCCATTTTGCGCCCCGTGGAGCCAACCCTCGAGGACGACTGGGATAACGCCCACAAGGCTTCTGTTTTCCGCCGTAACCTGCGCAGTTGGCGTCGTTCAGAGGCTGCGGGAGACATGATTGTCTCCACCATTGAAGTAGACGGCCAGTTCGCTGGCATGCTCACACTCGGCGGTATTACACCTTTCCCCGTCGCTCACGCATGGATTGGCTACTGGGTCGGCAGCGGCTTTACATGTGGAGGGGTCGCCACTGCGGCAGTGGCGTTGGCGTCGGATTATGCCAAGAGAGTTGGCGTCCACCGAATTGAAGCGACTGTGTTGGACAGCAATGTCCCGTCGATACGCGTGCTGGAAAACTGTGGGTTCGAGTACGAAGGCGTGGCGCGGGAAGCCTTCCATATGGATGGCGCGTGGCGCGATCATCTGACCTATGCGCGGGTGGGGGAGGACAGTGCAGTGGACCTCATCGTGGCGAGTGGTCGTGCGCAATATGAAGAGGCGGAGAAATACCCACCGCAACGGCGCGCCTGAGTAGTCTGAGTAACACACGCCGATAGGGTGATGACAACTCTACTATTGGGCGAATTCGCTCTAGATACGCTGACTGCCTTCGCAAATGCCTCTGTGGAAGGGCATGTGGGTGGCGTATTTGGGCCGGGGAGAGACGGCGAAACCCCGGGCGAAATCGCAAGGAGACACAAAATATGTCAACTTCACTGTTGCTGATACTCATCGTTGTACTGTGGCTGTTTGTGCTTGCCCCGCTGGTGGTCAATACGCGCAAGCCGATTCGTCGTACCTCCGATGCGCTAGGTAAGACCCGCGTGCTGCATCGTGGTGGCGAGGAGTTGGCCACGACGCGCCGCCGTCCGTCTTTTAAGGAGTCGGACGTGCGCGTGGCCGAAGAAGTCGACGATTCTCTCGAAACCGTTGACGCGCAGGTCGACGATGACTTCGATGTCAGCGACGTGCTTATCGACGACACCGTGGACGAGGCGGCCGACCCGGCCGTCGTTGACGGCGATATCGTCTACGAGCTGGAAGCGGCAGATGCAGAGGAGGAGACCCCGCAGGCGGATGATTCCGCTACCGAGGAAGCCACTGCTGAGTCTTCTGACCGCTCTGACATGGACGTGTCCGATGATGAGTCTGCAGACCAGTCGCTGCAGGCTGTCGTTAATGACGAGGATGCTGAATCTGACTCCGCCGTTGCCTCCGCCGAAGGTGACGTGGTTCGTGCAGATGAGTCCTCTTCCGATGTGAGCGTTGACGTTCGCCGTCAGTTTGTCGACGCCGATGACTTGATGTTCGAAGATGCCGTTGAATCTGACGCTGATTCCGGTGCCGCGGCTGACGCTGAGCACGCGGACGCTGAGGCTCTCTCTGAGACTGAAGAGGCAGCAGACACCGTAGACGAGCAGGCGGAACCCGACGAGACCGTCGAGGACGACAGCGACCACAGTGTCGAGTCCAACGATGACGCAGTTGCTGTCGATGACATCTTGACCGAAGATGATTACGCGTTCGCTGAGAAGCGCCGTGGTCGTGGTGGGTTCGATCCGATTTCGGATGCTCAGTACGCTGAGACTCGCTTTGCCCGCCGCCGCCGTTCGGTTGCTGGGCTGGCAGCGTTCATCGCGGTCACGGTCATCATCGCTGCTTTCGCCGGTGGTTGGACCTGGTGGATTCCACTGGTCGGTGTCGGCTTGATGACCCTGTATCTGGTCAACCTGCGCCGCACCGTGCGTGCAGAGCAGGAACTGCGAGCTCGCCGAATTCGCCGGATGAAGATGGCCCGCCTCGGCGTGCGTAACCGCGAGGATGATGAGCTGGGAATTCCACAGCGTCTGCGCCGTCCGGGCGCGGTAGTGGTCGAGCTTGATGATGAGGACCCGGATTTCGCAGATCTGGCCTACACTGACCACCGCTTTGATGACGACGATTATGACGAAATGCCACAGGCTCGTGTGAGCTAGTCCTGTGAACTGAGCCGTAGAACAACCTTAAAGTTGTCTGAGCACGTCAGCGCGATTTTTTGTTAGAAACTCGGCCTGTTACGATGTCACTACCTAAGACATGACACACCGGGTGTGTTTGGCGGAAGGCTTCTCCCGAGGGGTTGGGAGAAGCCTTTTTGCATGTTTAAGTCGCTGGCCTCTCGCAGCCGCAGTGCTACCGTGTTTTGACCGTGCCGTCGGGTAGCATGTCCCTCATGGATCGACCGGTAATGCGCGATATCGCGCTCGTGATTCTCCGCCTGATACTCGGAATTATCTTCATCTGCCATGGCTGGGACAAGATTTTTATCACCGGTATCGACAAGACGACCGGTTACTTTGTCGCCGCGAATATCCCGCAGGCGCACTTGACGGTCTGGGTTGTCGCTCTAGTCGAACTGGTCGGTGGCGCGTTGCTGATTCTGGGACTCTTGGCACCGACGGTGGCGATGGTCTTCATCATTGAGATGATTGGTGCCTGGTGGTCGATGCACTTGGGCAATGGCCTGTTTATCCGCGACAACGGTGCGGAGCTTGTGATGTCGCTCATCGGTGGTCTGGTGATGATTTTCGTTTTCGGGGCTGGCCGTTTCAGTTTGGACAGGCAGTTCATCAGGTAAGACCTCATTAGGTACAACCCCCTTAAGAGTTAAAGGCGGTGGAGATTCCCCGTGGAGTGCGAGGAAATTCGCGCAGCATTGTCAGCTCGCCTCGATGGCGAGCAGGCAAGCATTGCCGATGAAGTCATCGATGCCCATCTTGGGGCCTGCGAGGAGTGCCGAGCTTGGTACGAGCGAGCGGTGCGGCTGAACCGCGCCCTTACGGTTGGGCCTGCCGATGGTATGCCGGAGATTTCCACGGATGATCTCTCGGAGCGCATTTTGGTCTCCATCGAACCGGAGCGCCGGCGGCGTGAGCGCGCATGGCTGCTCATGGCCGGCACCGCCCGCGGGGTGCTCATTGCGCTGGGCCTTTGCTGGGCGGTCTGGGGGATTGCGACGCTGGTCGACGCCTCCGGCATGATGACGCTCGGACTTTCCTCGACGCAGCCGCAGGGCGGTGCAGGAAACGCGACAAGCACGGAAGCGCCTATCGACGGTTCCACTGCCACTGTTGACCCAATGGAGCTCGGAGCACGCCTTGCCATCCAACTCGCGGCAATTCGGCTTGCGTTGGCAGTGGGATTGTTCTGGGCTGCCTGGCGGCCACGCGCTGCCATGGGCATGGCGCCGGTCTACGGTGCCGTCGCCACGTTCAGCATCGGTTTTGGTATTCGTGACATTCTCATCGGTGCTCAGGGAGCATCAGAGATCGCTGGCCTGGCCTTGATGTTTGTCTCCGCTTTGACGCTGGCCGTTGTGTGGCTGGGCGGTTATACGCCGACGGCAATCGCACAGGCATGGCGGGCTGCCTCCGGGTTGCCGGTCACAGGCGTGCCGCCACAGCGGGACTAGCTCCAGGACGGCAACCAGAACCGCCATTCAAAGTGGTTGAGAGGCAGCGGGTAGCCGGTCAAAATCGGCAGCCAGAACACAAACGCGGCCACCACTAGTGCGGCGTGCGTGCCAACGATTACCAACCCCACCGGCTTATCGCGGGGCCGCCAGTGTGAGAGATCGTCGGCAAGCAGAGCAAAGGCGATGAGTACAAATGGAATCAGCGCGGTGGCGTAGAAGAAGTACATCTGACGGTCGTAGCCGATGACCCACGGCAGCCACGAGGCGAGGAACCCGATGACTGGCAGCGCGTAGCGGCCGTCGCGGCGGCCGAGCCAGCGCCATGTGGCCCACAGGACCACGGGGACCAGCAACCACCAGATGGGCGGGGTGCCAAAGAGCATCATCCATCCCTTGCACTCCTGGCCACCACTGCAGTTGGTTTCGGTGGAGTAGTAGAGCATTGGCCGCCAACTGACCAGCCACTCCCAAGGCTTGGACTCCCAAGGGTGTTTGTGGCCATTAGAGGTGGTCAGCTCGGCGTGGAACTTCAGCACGCTGTTTTGGTAGTGCAGGTAGTTCTGCAGGGCCTCGGGAAGCCAGTCGGTGCCGGGGAGTCCCGTATCGCGGTCTTCGGGTGAGACATGGCGATAGACCGACGTTTCTTCGGCGAACCAGGAACGCCAACTTAAGAAGTAAACGCCCAGCGGGACTACCACCAGATCACGCAACGCCGGGGCGGTATCACGGGAGAGTGCGCCGAGCACGGGTTTGTGCGCACCGGCATTCTTGCGGGAGACCAGATCCGTGAAGACGGACCACAGACCGAATGCGGCCATGTAATACAGGCCAGACCACTTCACCCCGGTGGCAAGCCCCAGCATGATGCCGGCGAGCAGTCGCCACCAGCGATAACTGAGATAGGGGCCGAAACTACCTAGCTCCGTGGCGGATTCCAGGCGCTTGCGGGCATCGGCCTGGTCGATGAGAAGTGCCCACGCGGCCGCAGTGATGAAGAAGGTCTGAATCATGTCCAGCATGCCGACCCGGGAGGAGACAAACAGCACTCCGTCGGCAAGCGCATAGAGACCAGCGATACCCACTGCCAACCGCGAGCCGCGAGAGATGCGTCGGACGATGTCCATGAGCAGCAGTATGACCAGCGTGCCACACACCGCCGACATAAACCGCCAGCCCATTGGTGAGTAACCGAAGATCCATTCGCCCAAGGCGATGACCTGCTTGGCCACTGGCGGATGCACAATCAGACCGTAGCCGGGATTGTCCTCAATGCCAGACGAGATGGGGTCGCGGGTGGACTCCAGAATCTGCCATGCTTGCGGCACATAGTGCTTTTCATCGAAGAGCGGGGTGCCATTGTCGGTCTTGGCAGCAAGCCCGATGAAACGGGTTAGCGCTGCGACGATTCCGAGAACCACAAAAGTGGCGGTATCCCATTTGTCCCACCGCCGCAGTGGCGGCAGCGAGGGCACCGGGGGAATCGGGCGCAGGAAACGCTTTTTCGCGCGGCGCTCGGTTTCCGGTGGTGGGGTTAAAGCGGCATCGGTCACGAATGTCAGTTTAAGCTATGGAATCATGACGCATTCGGCATCGAACTTCCAACCGCACGAGAACGCGCCTCTTAGCGAGGCAATGACGCTGGCTCCTGGCATCACTCTGGTGGCAACGCCGCTGGGCAATATCGCCGATGCCTCCGACCGCTTGCGCGGTGCGCTTATCGACGCCGATATCATCGCCGCGGAAGACACCAGGCGGGCACGCAACCTGGCCACAGCGCTGGGCATTTCCCCCAAGGGGAAGTTTGTTTCGAACTTCGATCACAACGAAGAGAGCCGCACTGAGTCGCTGATTCAGGCGGCGAAGGCGGGACAGAAAGTCATTGTGGTGACCGATGCGGGGATGCCGGTGGTGTCGGATCCTGGCCTGGCTGTGGTGGCGGCTGCACATGATGCGGGCGTGCCGGTGTCCTGTGTACCAGGACCGAGCGCGGTGACTACCGCATTGGCTCTCAGTGGTTTGGGTGTCGGCCACTTTTGCTTCGATGGTTTTGCACCTCGTAAACAGGGGGCGCGCCGGGCATGGTTGGAATCACTGAAGACAGAGAAGCGGGCCTGTTGTTTCTTTGAGTCGCCGCATCGGTTGGCTGTTACGTTGGCCGATGCTGCGGAGATTTTGGGTGAGGAGCGGCGCGCGTCGGTAAGCCGTGAGTTGACCAAGCGTTTTGAAGAGACTCGCCGTGCGACGCTGGGGGAGTTGGCGGCGTGGGCGGAGGAAGGTGTCCGCGGCGAAATTACGGTGGTGATTGAAGGCGCGGGGCAGCAGGCGACGGAGGTATCCACGGAGGACCTAGTTGACCGCGTGGAGGAGCTCGTGGCTGATGGCATGCGGTTGAAGGATGCCGCGAAGCAGGCTGCGGCGGAGGCTGGAATGACAAAGCACCGTGATCTCTATCAGGCGGTTTTGGCTGCTCGCGAGGAAAATCGTTAGGCGATTGTTACTTTGTGCCAGGAAATGCCCAGCGCACGACAGTGAACAGGGTAAACGCCATTATTGGCAGTTTTTGCAAGCTGGGAAAAAATGAAGAAAACCTGAGAAAACCCGCATTCTAAGTTGAAATCCCAGGTCAATGGTGGACATGGTGGAGGAATGACGAATCCACCAGAACATGAAATACAACAAGAAGTAGGGGAGTCGGTCGTTGGCGAAGTCAGGGCCGACGATTCTCACGCTCCCGTGAACCTCGGGGTTACCGTCCCCGCCATTGCCGCAATTCTGGCAATTATCGTCTGGGGACTGGTGTGGCCGGACAGTTTCTCCACGTTTGCATCTAGTTCTCTGAACTGGGTCGTGGAGAACACCGGCTGGCTGTTTATCTTGGCTAGTACCGTCTTTGTCTTCTTTATTGTGTCCATCGCGATTTCCAAGTTCGGTCACATCCGCCTGGGCAAGGACGCCGAGAAACCAGAGTTTTCCACACCTAGCTGGATTGCCATGATGTTCGCCGCCGGTATGGGCATCGGTCTGATGTTCTACGGCGTTGCTGAGCCACTGACCTTCTACCGCGAAGGTGTGCCGGGTCACCAGCCAAAGGAAGTCGGTACCGCCATGGCATCGACGATGTTCCACTGGACTCTGCACCCGTGGTCGCTCTACGCCATCGTCGGCCTTGCCATTGCTTACTCGACCTACCGTCTTGGTCGTAAGCAGCTGATTTCCGCGGCGTTCATCCCGCTTATCGGTGCACGTCGCGCTGAGGGATGGTTGGGCAAGCTTATCGACGCACTTGCGATTTTTGCCACCGTCTTCGGTACGGCAGCCTCTCTCGGTGTTGGTGTGCTGCAGATTTCCGCTGGTTTGGAGATCAACGGTTTCACTGCCATCAAGGGCACAAGTTTGTGGATTGGTCTTATCCTCATTCTGGGTTGTGCCTTTTTGGCTTCTGCGCTGTCGGGTGTGGGCAAGGGCATTCAGTACATTTCGAACTTCAACATGGTTGCCGCTGGCCTGCTGGCTCTGCTGGTGTTGGTCCTCGGCCCTACCGTGGTGATTCTGAACCTGATTCCGACTTCTATTGGTAGCTACCTGAATTCCTTCTTTGAGATGGCCGCCCGCTCCAGCGCTTCCGCTGACGGTACCGCCGGCGAATGGCTCTCGTCGTGGACAATCTTCTACTGGGCCTGGTGGATCTCCTGGTCGCCGTTTGTCGGTATGTTCATCGCGCGCATTTCTCGCGGCCGTACTATCCGTGAGTTCGTCTTCACCGTCGTCGCCGTTCCGTCGATTGTCTCTGCAGTGTGGTTCTCCATCTTTGGCGGCACCGCCATTACTCGTGAGCAGCAGGGTGCGTCCATCTATGGCGACGGCTCGGCTGAGAGCCAGCTGTTCAACCTGCTGGAATCCCTGCCGGGTGGCGCGATTACTTCCGTCATCGCAATGGTTCTGCTGGCTACCTTCTTCATTACCTCGGCGGACTCCGCCTCCACGGTGATGGGCACCATGAGCCAGTTCGGTCGACTCACAGCATCGCGCACGGTCACTGCTATGTGGGGTATTTTCACCGCTCTGATTGCGATTGTCCTATTGGTCACCGGCGGCAGCGATGCCCTGTCCAACCTGCAGAACATCACCATTTTGGCGGCAAGCCCGTTCGTCATTGTTATCTTGGCGCTGATGGTGGCGCTGGTTAAGGGGCTTTCCGACGATCCGATGTACCTCGATGACAAGGAACAGCGTCAGTTTGCCCTGCGCATGGCTCGCGAGCGCCGCTTGGCGGAAGCGGCCGAACAGCGCGAACGCCGCCGTGCTCGTAAATTGCGCAACTAGCTTTCCAACAGCAGCGGTGCGGCCTTGGCCTCAATCTCGGCCCATTCGCCCTCGGGCGTAGACCCGATGGTGATGCCACCGCCGATGCCAGCTTCGACCCGAACTCTCCCCGAGTTCGGGTCTTTTGCATACTCAGCGGTACGAATGGCGACATTGAGCTCAAGTGCATCCCCGTGGGCCGCACCAATCGCGCCACAGTGAGCGCCACGGGGCTCGGGTTCCCACTCGCGCAGAAGCTCAATTGCTCGCAGCTTCGGTGTACCGGTGACTGAGGCCGGTGGGAAGCAGGCATCGATCAGCTCAGCGTGGCTGAGCTGATCGGGAAGTTCCGCGGAAACTGTGGAAAAGAGGTGCCACACGCCCGGTGCCGGGCGCACACTGAGCAGATCCGTGACCTTCACAGTGCCAGTTTTGGCCACCTGGCCGAGGTCGTGGCGCACCAGGTCGACAATCATGATGTTCTCGGCGACATCCTTATCGCTGCGCAACAGCTCATGCGGGGGCCGGTCAGCGGGAATCGTGCCTTTGATAGGAGTTTCAGTCACGCTTGTGCCAGCGCGGATGAGGAACTCCTCAGGACTCAGCGAGGCCAGAATTGGAATTCCAGCATCGAGGTTGCCGGGCAAGAATGCCGCTCGAGCCGGCTGATACCGCGCCACGCGGGAGGAAAACCACGCGCCGGCGTGGGCTAGTGCAGAGTCGCTCGCTGCCAGCTCCGCGTGAAAGCGTGTGGAAATGCAGGTTTGGTACACCTCGCCCGCGGCAATTGCTTCCTTACAGTTCTCCACTGCAAGCTGGTGGCGTTCTCGGTCGCCCTGATCCCACTCCAGTGGTGTGGCCGCGGGGAGCGCGTCGTCACGCGTGTTTTCGTGCGAGTATTTGATGGTCTCCTGAAGGGCTTGGAAATCCGGATTTGAGGGGTCACCGGTGCCGGGGCCGTCGAAATGCCACGTGCCGTCGTCGGCAAGCAATGCGACGCAGGCAGCGATCCCATGCGCGCTGGTGCCGGAGTAGGGGCGGAACCCAAATAGCCACGCATTGGGGTCGGGGCTGGTGAAAAGCGCTGTCGAATCGCAGGCGGTGAGCTCGACGTTAGCGGCGAGAACCGCGCGATAACCGAACCAGGAGCCGACGAGTGCGGCGGGGCGATGACCGGCGGCGATAAGACGAGCTAGCGCAGTGGTCGCGCGCGAAGTGAAGTCAGCGGCCGAGTCGGAGGAGGTGGACCGAGTGGACATAGGACATAAGCGTAGTGACTGCGCGAGCGCGCGATGACGCTAGGGGACAGTTCTTGGAAGACTTCATGAGGGCACAGTTCATCGTGATGGTAGGTCATCTATTACCCTGTTAGATATGTCTCGCATTTTCACAGCAGTTGCGTGGCCGTACGCTAACGGTCCGCGACATATCGGCCATGTTGCAGGTTTCGGTGTCCCCTCGGACGTTTTCGCTCGCTACCAGCGAATGATTGGCAATGACGTGCTGATGGTCTCCGGTACTGATGAGCATGGCACGCCACTGCTTGTGCAGGCGGAGAAGGAAGGCGTTTCTGTCCAGGAATTGGCCGACCGTTACAACCGCCAGATTGTGCAGGACCTCGCGGGTCTGGGGCTTTCCTACGACCTGTTTACGCGCACAACCACGCGCAACCACTACGCCGTTGTCCAGGAGCTCTTCCGTGGGCTCTACGAAAACGGCTATATGGTCAAGCAGACCACGATGGGTGCGATTTCCCCGTCGACCGGTCGCACCCTGCCGGACCGTTACATCGAAGGTACCTGCCCAATTTGTGGCGCTTCCGGTGCCCGCGGCGACCAGTGCGACAACTGCGGTAACCAGCTTGACCCGGCCGATCTGATTGATCCGGTGTCGAAAATCAACGGCGAGACCCCGAAGTTCGTTGAAACTGAGCACTTCCTGCTAGACCTGCCGGCTCTGGCAGAGGCCTTGACCGAGTGGCTGCAGGAGCGCAAGGACTGGCGCCCGAACGTGCTGAAGTTCTCCCTGAACATCCTGAAGGACATCCGTCCGCGTGCAATGAGCCGTGATATTGACTGGGGTGTGCCGATTCCGCTGGAGGGCTGGTCGGAAAACGGGACGAAGAAACTCTACGTTTGGTTCGACGCCGTCGTCGGTTACCTATCCGCTACCATCGAGTGGGCCTGGCGCATTGGTGACCCGGAAGCGTGGCGCAAGTGGTGGAATGACCCGGAGGCGCTGTCCTACTATTTCATGGGCAAGGACAACATCACCTTCCACTCCCAGATTTGGCCGGCTGAGCTGCTGGGCTACCGTGGCGAGGGCTCCCGCGGGGGCGAGGTCGGGGAGCTCGGTGAGTTGAACCTGCCGACGGAGGTCGTCTCCTCGGAGTACCTGACCATGTCGGGCTCGAAGTTCTCCTCTTCCAAGGGCGTTGTCATCTATGTGAAGGACTTCCTGGCGGAGTTTGGTCCGGATCCGCTGCGCTACTTCATCGCGATGGCAGGCCCGGAGAACCAGGACACCGACTTCACCTGGGATGAGTTCGTCCGCCGCGTGAATAACGAGCTGGCCAACTCCTGGGGCAACCTGGTCAACCGCACCGTGTCCATGGCTTTCAAGAACTTCGGTGAGGTGCCAACTCCGGGCGAACTCACTGACGCTGACCGTGAACTGCTCGACCTGGCTGAGCGTTCCTTCGCCGAGGTCGGCGACGCGCTTGCGCTGTCCCGCTTCCGCGCCGGTATCACCGCCGCCATGCACTTGGTCGGAGAGGCCAACGCCTACATTGCTGCGCAGGAGCCGTGGAAGCTGGCGAAGGACGAGTCCCAGCGCGAGCGTCTCGCCACCGTGCTGTGGACAGCACTGCAGGTAGTCAGCGACGCCAATGTGCTGCTGACCCCGTACCTGCCGGAAAGCTCGCAGAAGGTCTTCGAGACCCTGGGCGGCGAGGGGATCTGGGCCGCAATGCCAGAAGTCCAGGAAGTCCAGGACGACATGCCGGTCGAACCGGTCGGCGCTGACCTGCCGGCAGAGGGTAGGAGCTACCCAATCATCACCGGTGACTACGTCAATCAGAAGGCCGCCTGGCGTCGCTTCGACATTGAGCCGGGTACGGCGCTGGCCAAGCCGAAGCCGATTTTCACCAAGCTCGACTCTGAGTTGGCTGAGCACGGCCCCGAGTGGGCACAGGTGAAGTAGGGGCTCAGTAGAGGTATGGGAAAGCGCAAACGCAAGATTGCAGAACCCGCGGAGTATCTCACTCCGCTGTTTGACGCCCACACGCATCTCGCGTCCTGTGGGGCGCAAACTCCGGAAGAGATTGCGGCGCTCATGGACCGGGCCGCCGCAGCGGGCGTCGTCGGAGTCTGCACGGTCGGCGATGGCATGCCGGAAACCGAACTGGCCTTTGCCGCTGCGCACGCGCACCCCAACGTCTGGGCCGCCGCCGCCATCCATCCGACGCGCGCGCACGAGCTTGACGACGACGCCAAGGCCCGCTTAACCGAAATGGCTGCCGACCCCAGGGTTGTGGCCGTGGGGGAGACGGGATTGGATTGGTACTGGCTGGATTCCCTCGACGGCTGCGCGTCGAAGAGCGAACAGCTGGTTGCGTTGCAGTGGCATATGGAGCTCGCAGCAACCGTCGGCAAGCCGTTGATGATTCATAACCGCGACGCCGATGAAGACCTGATGGCGGCGTTGGACGGCTACGACAATACGGTCATTTTGCACTGTTTCTCTTCGCCCATCGAGGTTGCCCGCGAAGCCATTGCACGCGGTTACCTGCTGAGTTTTACCGGCAACGTGACCTTCAAACGCAATGATTACCTGCGGCAGGCTGTGGCTGAGGCGCCGGCGGAGCAGCTGCTGGTGGAAACCGATGCCCCGTACATGACCGCGGAGCCTTTCCGAGGTGCGCGCAACGAGTCCACTTTTATCGGTCATCAGGCGCGTGCGATGGCCGCGGCCCGAGAAATCGGGGCGGAGGAGATGGCGCAGATTTTGACGGATAACGCACGTCGGGTGTACGGCATTTAAGCACGTGCTGGCGTATTGCCGCCCCTGAGCTGCGGAAATGCAGCCGGGGCGGTTTGTTGTATTTCCCGTCACTTTTATCGATATATTTTAGACAACACTGAATCTTTACCGTACTGTTACAAACTGTATTTCTTTCATCTGCTAACTGCCCATCCTCCGAAAGGCTGTGACGAACCCCGTGAGTGCTGCGAAGAAGCGTCATCTCAATCGTGCTAACGACGGAGTTTCCACTTCGTCCAAGATCGCCGCAGGCGGTCTGGTCGCTGCTGTTGCTCTGGGTGGCACTGTCGCAGCATCCAACTATGACACCATCACCGTCGAAATCGACGGCAAGGTCGAGCAAATCGCAACCTGGTCCAAGGATGACAAGGCCATTCTGCAAAAGGCTGGTGTCGAAACCACCGGTGGCGACCTGGTTCAGCGTCAGGGCGATCTCACGGACGGCGGCAAGCTGGTCTACCGCTCTGCCAAGCCGGTCACGATGATTGTCGATGGCAAGCCGCAGGAGCACAAGACCAATGCCATCACTACCGATGAGCTGATTGAAGGTCTGAAGAAGCAGGGGCTCATCTCCGATAAGGACAAGGTCGAGGTCGAAAAGGGCGAGATTTCCGCTAAGGGGGTCGAACTCGACGTCGTTCGTGCCAAGAATATTGTGCTTCACGACGATGCCAAGGACATCGACCTGACTGTCCCGGCTATGACCGTCGGTGATGTGCTGGCTCAGCGTGGCATTGAACTGCGTGAAGACGACACCGTCGAGCCGGGTCTGGATGCCCCGGTCACCGAGGGGATGCGCATCGCTCTGTCTCGTCTGATTGATAAGACCATCACCGAGACTGAGGAGATTCCAGCTCACGAGAACATCATTGAAGATGATTCGATGTTCGAAGACGAGCGCATCGTTGAGCAGGAGGGGGAGCCGGGCCAGGTAGAGCGTCAGGTCAAGGTCACCTCTCGCGACGGCGAAGAGCTCGGACGCGAGGTCCTGGAAGAAAAGGAGCTAAAGGCTCCGGGTATCTCCACTATCCGCCAGGGCACTAAGTCTCGCATTGCAGCTCAGGCCGCTGGCTACGGTGTGTGGGATCAGCTGGCTCAGTGTGAGTCCGGCGGCGACTGGGCTATCGATACCGGTAACGGTTTCTCCGGTGGTCTACAGTTCACCGATTCCACCTGGGCAGCTTACGGCGGTACTGAGTATGCACCGCGTGCATCGCAGGCTTCCCGCGAGCAGCAGATCGCTGTCGCCGAGCGCGTCCAGGCTGGTCAGGGTTGGGGTGCATGGCCCGCTTGTACCGCTTCCATGGGGCTTCGTTAAAGCTAGTTCAGACTAGCCAAAACGAGCTAAACCTATTTTTTCTTTTGACCCCGTAGTATCTAACTGTGACTAAAGCAGAAGTTTCTTTCCTGGGGCCGGTCGAAGTACGCGACCTGGCGGCGCAGTTGGATATTGTCCCGACGAAGAAATTGGGGCAGAACTTCGTCCACGACGCCAACACCGTGCGTCGAATTGTCGCTGCGGCCGATTTGCCGGAGGATTCCTACCCTGTTGAGGTCGGCCCCGGCTTGGGCTCGCTGACCCTCGGACTGCTCGAACACTGTGGTCGTGCCGCGGCTGTCGAAATCGATCCGCGGTTGGCGGAGCGTTTGCCCCAGACAGTCGCTGAGCGCGCTGACGGCTGCGCGCTAGAGCTCATTGAGAAAGATGCGCTGAAGGTCAGCCGCGAGGACTTTCAGACCGCCCCAGATGCGCTGGTGGCCAATCTGCCATACAACGTTTCGGTACCGGTGCTGCTGCACATGCTTGCCGAGCTCCCCACCATCCGCCGTGTGCTCGTGATGGTGCAGTCCGAGGTCGCTGACCGGCTGGCGGCTCAGCCGGGCTCCAAGATCTACGGCGTCCCCAGCGTCAAGGCCGCCTACTACGGCACAGTGCGTCGCGCCGGTGCCATTGGTCCGCACGTCTTTTGGCCGGTCCCGAAGGTTGATTCCGGGCTTGTGCGCATTGACTGCTACGCCCGCTCCGACGCTCCTGAGAACTCCAATGCCGCCGATGCCCCCGAGGCTCCGTGGGAAATCTCGCCGCAATTCCGCGCGCGCCTTTTCCCGCTTATCGACGCTGCTTTTGCGCAACGCCGCAAGACCCTCCGTGCGGCCCTATCGGGGATTTACGGATCTGGCGCCGCAGCCGAAGAGGCGCTTATGGCAGCGGGGATTGACCCCAAGCAGCGAGGAGAGAAGCTCGAAATTGCCGATTTCGTTCGCCTCGCTGAGGTCTCACGAGACCAGCGCTTTTAATAAAGGACAGGCAATCTTTCCCCATGCACCGTGATGACACCCCCAGTAGGGCCGAGATCGGCCGGCGCGAACCGCGCAGCCTGGCTTGGACTAAGTTCTGGCCTGACGACGACGGCTGGGTGTGCAACTGCATAGTTTTCCGCGGTGACCGCTTGCTGCTTCTGCTGCGTGAATACGAGGGCTTCCTCGGGGGCCAGTGGGATTTGCCCGGTGGCAAGCTAGACGCGGGGGAGGAGCCCGTGGAGGCCGCTGTGCGCGAACTGCGTGAAGAGGCCGGCTTGCGCGCAGCGGAGGTCAGCGAATTTGCCCATTATTCCAATCCGGACTTGGGCGGGGAGAATTTCCGCTTCCACACGGTGACCTTTCTAGTACGCGAGGCCGACGACACGCAGAATGTCCAGCTCAGCGGCGAGCATCCGGAATTTAAATGGGTAACCCGAGAGCAGTTCGAGGAGCTGCCGGTGGCTTGGTATGTTCGGCGTGTGCTTGGCAACGTCGAATGGGGCACAATAAATACTCATCATGGCGAATCTGATTAATTGCGAGAATATTTCTAAGTCCTTCGGGCTCAAGACTCTGCTCGACGGCGTCAGCCTCGGCGTTCAAGAGGGCGACCGCATCGGTGTTGTCGGTTTGAACGGTGGCGGCAAGTCCACACTGCTGAAGATTCTGGCAGGCGTGGAGCCGGCGGACTCCGGACGTATTTCGCGAGCCAACGACATGGCCATGGCGCATGTTACCCAGGGCGCGGAGCTCGACCCGAACTCCACCGTGTTTGAATGCGTCATCGCACCGCTCGGCCTCGCTGAACACGAGTGGGCGGGTAACGCTTCCATCCGCGAGGTCCTCGATGGCATCGGTATCAATGACCTCGGTATGGATACCAAGGTCGCCAATCTCTCCGGTGGTGAGCGCCGTCGCGTTAACCTGGCGGCCGCACTGGTCCGCGATCTAGATCTGCTCATTCTCGATGAGCCAACGAACCACCTCGATATTGAGGGTGTGCAGTGGTTGGCCGATCATGTTCTTTCGCGCCGGGCAGCCCTGGTCGTCGTCACGCACGATCGTTGGTTCCTGGATACCGTTGCCACGAAGACGTGGGAAGTCCACGACGGTACCGTCGATTTTTACGATGGCGGTTACAACGACTGGACGTTCGCGCGTGCCGAGCGTGCGCGACAGGCGGATGCCGCCGAGCAGCGTCGTCAGAACCTTGCGCGTAAGGAACTCGCGTGGTTGCGCCGGGGTGCACCGGCCCGCACCTCGAAGCCGCGCTACCGCATCGAAGCAGCTGAGGCGCTCATCGCCGATGTCCCGGCACCGCGTGATTCCGTGGAGCTGATGGCGTTTTCGCAGCGTCGTCAGGGCAAGGTGGTCGTGGAGTTGGAGCATGCGTCCCTGGAAACGCCCGACGGTAGGGAATTGCTTAACGACGTCACGTGGCGCCTGGCCCCCGGCGAGCGCATCGGCCTGGTCGGTGTCAACGGCTCGGGTAAGACGACTTTGTTGCGTGCGTTGGCGGGAGACTACCCCTTAAGCGATGGCAAGCGAATTGAGGGCAAGACGGTGCGCCTGGGCTGGCTGCGACAGGAGCTCGATGATCTGCCGCTGGATATGCGTGTGCTCGACGCTGTGGAGGACGTCGCGACCTATATTGACCTGGGCAAGAAGCAGATTAGCGCCTCGCAACTGGCTGAGCGATTGGGATTTTCCCCGAAACGGCAACGCACTCCAATCGCAGACCTTTCCGGTGGTGAGCGCCGTCGCTTGCAACTCACGCGTGTGTTGATGAGTGAGCCGAACTTCCTGCTGCTCGACGAGCCGACGAATGACCTGGACATTGACACGCTGCAGGAATTGGAAGACCTGCTGGACAATTGGCCGGGCACGCTGGTGGTCATCTCGCACGACCGCTACCTGATTGAGCGTATTGCGGACTCGACCTGGGCACTTTTCGGCGATGGCGAGCTGACGAACCTGCCAGGTGGGATTGGTCAGTACCTCCAGCGCCGCGCACAGCTGGCTGACTCGGCTGCAGGTGGCGGGGCCTCTCAAGCAAATGCCGGTAGTCCGCAGACCCGTGGCGCAGCTTCAGAGGAGGATGCCTCGAAGCTCTCAGCCGCGGAAGCTCATGCTGTTCAAAAGAAGATGAGCGCCCTGGAACGGAAGATGGCGAAGCTGAGCGAGCAGGAAAGTAAGCTGCATGCGCAAATGGCGGAAGCGAGCGCTGATGTAGCCAACTTGGACACACAAAAGCTGGCGGACCTCGATCGCCGTGCTGCGGAGGTGGTTGAGCAGAAGGCAGAGCTGGAGATGGAATGGCTGGAGCTAGGGGAGCAGCTCGAGGGCTAGCATCTTACTTCAGCTACTAGCCGAACATTTTAGGTATGAGCCGGGTACTCGTGGTCAGCGTGCCCGGTTCTTTCAATTTGCACCGTGGCGTGTTCAATCCCGTGGACGTCGTGAAGCAGTGCCTGCGCGCGGTCGAGCAATGCGTGCTCGTCGCCGTTGGGGAGCGTGTCGCAGCGCACGAGATGGACAGATGCCAGTAGGTCGCTGCCGTTGAGGGACCAGACGTGGAGATCGTGGACATCGACCACTCCGTCCAAGTCAGACAGGTCAGCAGTGATTCTCTCAGTGTCGACGCCCTTCGGGGTGTACTCCAGCAACACGTGGAGACAGTCGCGCACCAGAACGGCGGCTCGGGGGACGATGAAGAGCGCAATCACGATAGAGACCACCGAGTCGATGGCAGTCCAGCCGGTGTATGCGATAGCGATAGCGGAGATAATGACGGCGACCGAACCAGCGGCGTCGACAAGCACGTGCAGATACGCGCCGCGGACGTTGACGCTTTCCTTGGCAGCGCCGGCGAGCAGAAACGCCGCAATCACATTGGTGAGCAGGCCGATGACTGCGATGATGAGCATCGACGTGGTTTGAATCTCAGATTGCTCCACTGACCCGAATCGCCGGATTGCGCCCCAGAGAATCACAGCGGCAATGATGAAAACTGTCAGACCGTTGACGAGAGCAGTCAGAACCTCAACACGACGGTACCCGTACGTCGCGCGGTGATTGGCTCCGCGCTGGGCGATAGCCAAACCGGCAACTGCCATAAGCAGGCCTGCGGAGTCCGTCACCATATGGCCGGCATCTGCCAGCAGCGCCAGTGAACCCGAGACCAAGCCGCCGATGAGCTCGGCGAGAAATACGACAAGAGTCAGACCCGCAGCCACGAGCAGGCGACGGGCAGGAGTATTCGCGGGGTCAATATGAGCGTGGTCATGGCCGTGTGAATGACCGTGTGAATGACCGTGGCCGTGTGAGTGGCCAGAGTGTTCAGTTGTGTCCATAACCCCTAATGATAACAGGGCTATTCAGCCTCCGGAAGATAGCTATCCGCCCACGCATAAATCAGGTCAGCAGCGCGCGCGGCGGACTTAGCGCGAGTGAGCAAGTGGTCTGCGCGATCCAAGCTCATCAGGGATTTTGGATAGCGAGAGACCTGGAAAATCTTCTGGGCGCTATCGATACCAACAGTCTGGTCGGTCGGGGAGTGCAGAATAAGCAGTGGCTTGCGCAGCTGGCTGAGATAAACCTCCGGGTTGTAGTCCGCCAACACTTCCAAGAACTCACGGGAGATGGGAATGCCACGACCTTCAATCTGCAGAACCTGCGTGCCGTGCTCATCGACCGTCGAAATGTCACCGGCGATGCGCACAATCGAGTGTGCCGGATCGAAGGGTGCACCGATTGTCGCTACCGCCTTGATTTTCGGCATATCGTGGCCGGCGTTCAGCGCCGCTGCGCCACCGAGCGAGTGCCCAATCAGTAGCGAGGGGGCCTCAAATTCTGCCTCCATGAACTCGTAGGCGGCCTTAAGGTCATCGATGTTGGTCTGGAACGTCGTCTCACCGAAATCACCAGTGGACTGCCCGAGGCCAGTGAAGTCGAACCGGAATGCCGCAATGCCCTTCTTCGCCAGCGCCTTGCAGGTGCGTGACGCGCCGGGCACCATCCGATTACACGTGAAGCAATGACCAAATAGTGCCCACGCGCGTGGCTTACCGTCGGGCAAATCAATCGATGCAGCCAGAGTCTCGCCTGTCGATCCCGTAAATTTTAGGTGCTTTGTTGGCATAGGTTATATCCGCGTCTCAGTGTGTGCTCAAAGTGTGTACGTTTTCGCTTAACGACGCCCGTTGTGGTGGCGACCGTACGCAATACTAAACCCGAGTACCGCAAATAGTTGAGGGATTGGCCGAAAAATTCGACCAATCCCTCAGTTGCCCAGAAGTTGTGAGTTAACGCACCGGAACCCCCGGCCCCAGCGGAATGCCCGCGAGATACCAGAGGACGAAGAATAGGAACCAGCCCACCAGCATGCACAGCGAGTAAGGGATAGCCAGCGACATCAGCGTGCCGACACCCGCCGGCTTGTAGTACTTCTGCAGGAAGGTCAGTGCCAGCGCAAAGTACGGCGACATCGGTGTAATGATGTTGGTCGGGGAGTCACCAATACGGAATAGCTGCTGAGAGACCTCCGGGGAGACGTTGACGTACATCAGCATCGGCACCACGACCGGCGCCATCAGAGCCCACTGTGCAGAGCCCGAGGTAATCAGCATGTTGAGAACAGCCACCATCAGGACGAAGGCAGCAAAGAGCAACAGCGGCGGCAGATCCGCCTTGGTCAGGAATTCGGAGCCCTTGATGGCGGTCCACTGGCCGATATTGGACCACTTGAAGTAGGCCGTGAACTGCGAAACAGCGAAGAAGAGCACCATCATTGTGGTCAGTGTGCCCAGGCCACGTTCCATGAAGGCGGGCACATCTGCAGAGGAGGTGATGGTCTTGGCGCCAATGCCGTACGCAATACCGACCACGGCGAAGAAGAGGGCAATGGACACCACGACGTCGGTAAGCAGCACGGAATTCAAGATGCCGTCGCCTTCGCCGCGCAGAGGCGAACCCGGGATGAATAGGGCAGCGAACCACAGCGCCAGGAAGATGACGGCGGCGATGTTGCCGTAGCGCAGGCCATGGCGTTCGGAGGGATTTAGAACGAGCTTATCGCGGCCGCTGTTGGAGCTGCTCGACGCGGTGTCTTGCTCCTTTTTCTTAGCGTTTTCCTCAGCAGCCTCCTCCGAAGCGCCCGGCTTGGTGAACTCGGCAGCTTCGTGGTCAATATGATCGTCGTGGATGGTCTTCTCCACGTGCTTGGTGATGAACAGCTCAGTAACAGCCGTAATAATCAGAGCCAGCACAATCGACGAGGCCATGGTGAAGAAGTAGTTGGCCAGCGGCGAAACTACGTATTCCGGATCTACGAAGTGCGCAGCATGCGTGGAGATGCCTGCCAGCAGCACATCGGTAATGTTGAGCACCAGTGATGAATTGAACCCGGCCGACGAGGCGGCAAAGGCGACCATCGCACCGACAATAGGGTTACGACCAACGGCGGCAAATGAGGCGGCGCCCAGCGGAATGAGAATCACGTAGACGGCATCAGAAGCGATCGAACCAGTCACGCCGGCCAGTGCAACGATGAATGTCAGCAGGACAGGGGAGTGCACCTTGGAAATTGCCGCGCGAATTGCCGAGCCGATGTAACCGGAGTACTCCGCAATGGCGACACCGAGCATGCACACCAGAATCAGGCCAACTGGTGCGAAGTCCGTGAAGTTCGTTACCGCCTCAGAAACCATCTTTTGCAGATACTCAGCGGTAGCGAGACTTTCCACCTCGATGATGTCACCCGACGCGGGATCCTTGGCCTGCATACCCGCAGCCTCACCGAGCCACGAAGAAACGATGACTACACCGGCAAGAATTACAAACAGCCAAAACGGGTTTGGCAGTGCGTTGCCAATGCGTTCCAGTGTTGCTAGGAACCCCTTTGGCTTCGGGGGCGCTTTGTCCGGTTCCAACGTTTTTGACTGTCCCATATTTAAATCCCTCTGTGTTAGACGTTGGTAAAAGGTTAGGGGAAAGTAAGTTGCGTCACAACGTAAAAGGCCAGAGGCATATATATGTTGGCTGCAAGGAGGCGCACAAGGGAAAGTTAAGGGAATAGCTAGGAAATAGCTGTAGTGCACCTTCTTCGACTAGAGTTAAGTAGGTTATGGGCAAGAAGAAGTCGAAGAAAGAAAAGGTCAGCGCCAACAACGCGGTGGTGGCCACCAATCGTCGTGCCCGCCATGACTACAACATTCTTGACACCTACGAATGCGGTGTCGTTCTCGTGGGCACTGAGGTCAAGGCGCTGCGCGAGGGCAAAGCATCGCTTAACGACGCCTTCGCGACCATCGATGACGGAGAAGTGTGGCTGCGCGGGCTGCATATCCCGGAGTACTCCTACGGTTCGTGGACTAATCACTCGCCGCGTCGTTCGCGCAAGCTGTTGTTGCACCGCAAGGAGATTGACACCCTGTGGGGCAAGGTCCGCGATGGTAACAACACGCTTGTACCCCTGAAGCTGTATTTCACCAACGGTCGCTTGAAGGTCGAGCTCGCACTCGCCCGCGGTAAGCAGGACTATGACAAGCGCCAGGACATCAAGCGCCGCACGGAGGAGCGCGAAGCTACTCGTGCGCTGGGTCGCCGTGTGAAGGGCATCAAGGGGTAGTGGGCTTTACGACGAGGTCTGTTGACTTTCCTCGTCGTAAAGCGTTATTCTTGAACATCCTTTGAGTGCTACGCACTTTCCCGTGCTCGAAGGCATTGTATGGGGCTGACATGGTTTCGACACCGTACAGTGAGCCAGGGGAAGCGTGCCGGTGCAGGCTAGAGACCACCGTTAAGCGTCGTAGCAACTGATTAAGCGCCGAGAACACTCAGCGCGACTACGCTCTCGCTGCCTAATTAAGCGACTAGCGTGTCTGTCAGGCCGGGCTTGCCCTTTGGTCCGGACCCTGGCATCGACTTAAAAGGGCTCGCCCGATGGGTGTGCCGTAAGGCTCATCGGGGATCTTCTTACTTGCGGCTGGGCCCGTCATTCGGACATGTTTGCCTGAGCCGAAGGGTCGAGTAGAGGCGATTGTGCGAACTGCGCACGGAGAAGCCCTGGCGAGTTGGCGGTGGACCCGAGTTCAATTCTCGGCAGCTCCACAAATGGAAATCCCCGGTCATTACGACCGGGGATTTTTCGTTGTACTTGAAGACGTCTGAGCGACGTCGAAAGACCTTAGAAGGTGCTCTTGTAGACGTTGGCGATAGTGGTGCCAGCAACTGCCGAACCGTGGAAGGTCGGGTGGTTGGTCATGTTGTAGGAAGCAACATCGGTATCCAGAATTGCGGAGACCTGACGCTCACCGTCCGGACCGCACATTGCGACGTCGATGTTGGTGACCTCCTTCATGTTGACGAAACCGATACCGGATTCAGCGGCAGCACGCATCTGGCGGTTCTGCAGAGCCATCTCAAAGTGGTGCATACCGGCAGCCGGAATGTGCGGTGCAAAACCTGCGGCGTTAACCGGGCAAGCGTAGTGAGTCGGGTCATTAGAGGTGAAAGCCGGGTAACCAATCAGCATGACGCGAGCAGTTGGGTTAGCGGCCTTGATCTTCTCCACAGCGGCCACAACGTTGGTGGTGTACAGGTCATCCTGAACCGGCATTGGCAGCACAGCGCCCTGCATCGCGTCATTGGCGCCAACGTAAATGGTCACCAGCTGGGTAGCCGGGCCGAGGGAGCCCTGAGCGATGGCGTTGTCAACCTGGCCCATCAGGGACTTCTGCGGCTGAGTCGGCATGAAAGCGGTAGTGCCGTTGCAGGAGTAGTCGTGCAGTTCAAGGCCAGTCTCACGAGCAACGTGAGAGCCGATGTTCGAGACCGAAATCGGGCAGCCACCACGGCCCGGTACGGCTGGATCGGACTGGCCCGGGTTAGCAGCGAAGGAATCGCCGAAGGCAACGTAGTTACCAGTAGGAAGAGCGTTGGCAACACCACCGGTCAGGAGGGAGGCTGCCAGCGCAGAAGCTGCAGCTGCCGAGGCTGCTGCACGGCGAACAACGTTGTTCTTCATAATTAAAAACCTCTTAGTTGAAAACCTATAGAAGGAAAAACTCGCGCTACACTCGCGATTTCTTCGCCACAGACCGTCCCTGGAAGAACCCAGTCCGACAGAACCAAGTCCGACAGAACCCTGAGCGGATACTTAGAGACGCGCCTTTATCACTTTGTTATACAACTAGGTTCTAAGCCCGATGTCAACCGGAATCAGCTAGTTATATGTATATTCGGCGCTTTCAATACCTCTTTTTGTCTCTTATCGCTGGTAGGTGGATTTATGAGGCGCTTCCGAACGTGGAATACAACGCAGCGATGACACCATCGGCTACCCCAGAACCATCTTTTAGCTCAATCTCATCTTCAGCAAAGGGCCCACGCTCATCCAGTTCCGCCTCTGTGGGGCGAGGTTGGATCAGTGTTAGGTGTGGACCTTCGCTGATAACACCACTGAAAAGACGTGCCTGGCGAGCCGCCTCACCATCCGCCTGTGCCCGCACCTCGTCCAGGGATGCACCCTCAAAGCTGTCCGCCTGCTCCGGAGCGATGACCATTATTTCCTGCGCTAACACGGCACCGACGACACCTGCCGGCCACGATGTCCGAGCGATAAAGTCCGCCAACTCAGGGCTACCGCCTTCAATTCCCTCGGGGAGGGGTTCCTGCGCAACGACAGTCAATGGGGCGCTGTCAATCAGCTCGTCGGCAAGCACGTCGGCAAGCGCGGCGGTGGGGACGAGGGCGAAGAGGCTCGGAGCGCGGTCCCAACCTTCGGTGTGGACGTATTCGACAGCTTCGCGCACGGCGCGATTGAGTGCCTGCTGGCTGAGATGAGTCTGAGTGCCGTTGTTTTCGCTCATGACGCTTGACGACGCCCCTTTCCTGGCAACGCTGTATTAACAGCATCCTTAGTCAAATGTTAGGAACTTTATTTAGAGTAGATGACAGATAAGCGTACGACCGACTTACCAGCTCGCTGGCAAGTCAAGCTCAACTCGAACAGGAGAGACGTTGTCTCTAAACCAGACTCGACCGAGACGATCGGCGGGTGGCCGACCGGGGTGGCTGGCAATTACCGTGTTGGTGATTGCCGCGCTGACCTTTGTTATTCCAATCGCCGTCAATTTTTATACGGACTTTCAGTGGTTCGGTGAAGTGGGGTATCGAGGGGTATTCGCCACCACGTGGCTCACTCGTATCGTCCTGTTTATCACTGTAGGCCTGATAGCGGGCGCACTGACATTTCTATCTATGTGGCTGGCGTGGCGCTCGCGGCCCGTCGACCTCGGACTGACGGATCCACGCAGCCCGCAGGCAGTGTACCGACGGATGGCTGAATCCGGTTCGAAGTCGATGTTCACCACGCTGCCCGTTGTATTCGGCGTACTCGGTGGCCTTGTGGGGCAGGGTAATTGGCAGACGGTGCAGCTGTTCTTAAACCGGCAGTCCTTCGGTGAGACTGACCCGCAGTATGGCAAGGACTTGGGCTTCTACGCATTCCAGTTGCCGCTGTGGTCGTACATCGTTTCGACGCTGGTTGTCCTGGTAGTTATTGCGTTCCTGCTGTCGCTGGTGACGCATTACTTCCTTGGTGGCATCCGCCCAGGTAACCCGACTACAGGGGAGAAGACCCGCGTTTCCAATGCGGCTCGTGCGCAGTTGGCGTGCTGGGCCGGTGTTTTCATGCTGCTCAAGGCTGTGTCTTACTGGCTGGACCGCTATGAGCTGCTGAATAACAAGCAGAAGACCTTCACCGGTGGTTCCTACACCGATATCAATGCGCTGCTGCCGGCGAAGATTACGCTGCTGGTCATCGCAATCGTCGTGGCCGCTGCATTCTTCGCGGCCATTTTCCTGCGCAATCTTTCGATCCCGGCGTTTGCCACCGTGCTGATGTTGGTTTCCGCAGGTCTGATTGGCGTGGCCTGGCCGATGGCAGTTGAGCAGTTCTCAGTTAACCCGAACCGCGCTTCCAAGGAACGCGAATACATTGCGCGCAATATTGAATCGACGCGCTACCACTACGGGCTTACCGACGACAAGGTGAAGGTCGAGCGCGACTGGGGCGTTCCGGCTGAAAAGGAAGGCGATAAGGAAGCCGCGAAGGAAGGTGCGGACTCGATTTCCCGCGATGCCGCTACTCTGGCCAATATCCGAATCCTGGATCCGGAAGTGCTGCCACGTACCTTCACGCAGCAGCGTCAGCTGAAGAACTTCTATGGTTTCTCCGATCCGCTTGCCATTGACCGCTACCAGATCGATGGCGCGTCCCGTGACTTCATCGTCGCTGCTCGTGAACTGAACCCGCAGACGCTGCAGGGTAACCAGACTGACTGGATCAACCGTCACACGGTCTACACCCACGGCAATGGTTTCGTTGCTGCGCCGGCTAATAAGGTTGACGAGGTTGCCTCCGAGTCCGGTTCCGCCCGCGGTGGTTACCCGCTGTACACCGTGGCTGACCTGTTCGAGTCCGAGGACCCGAACGGCATGAACCTGAACCTGAAGCAGCCGCGTATCTACTACGGTCCGGTTATCGCCAACAGCGATGCCGACTACGCGATTGTCGGTGGCAATGGTGACGGCAAGGACTACGAGTACGATGCTGACGGCCGAAACTTCACCTACGACGGTGAGGGCGGTGTTGGCGTTGGCGGACTTGCCAGCCGCATGATTTTCGCCACCCGTTACCAGGAACTCAACATCCTGCTGTCCGACCGCATTGGGTCGGACTCCAAGATTATCTACAACCGCGATCCGCGTGACCGTGTTCAGAAGGTCGCCCCATGGCTGACTACCGACACCAAGACGTACCCGGCTGTAGTCGATGGCCGTATGAAGTGGATCGTCGACGGCTACACCACGCTGGCCAAGATGCCGTACTCCCAGCGCATGAGCCTCCAGGAAACCACGCAGGACTCCATTAACCCGGATGGCACTCCACGCCCGCTGCCGAACAGCGAGGTCAGCTACATCCGCAACTCGGTCAAGGCGACCGTCGATGCCTACGATGGCACCGTTGAGCTCTACGAGTTCGATGAGGAAGATCCGGTGCTCAAGGCCTGGGAAGGCGTCTTCCCAGGTGTGGTGAAGCCAAAGTCCGAGATTTCCGAGGAGCTGCAGGAGCACCTGCGCTACCCGGAGGACTTGTTTAAGGTTCAGCGTGAGCTGATGGCGAAGTACCACGTCAGCGATCCGGGCGTGTTCTTCGCCAATGACTCCTTCTGGTCTGTCCCGTCCGACCCGACCGCACCGGAAGACAAGAACCTCTCTCAGCCGCCGTACTATGTTGTCGCTTCCGATCCGGAGAGCGGCAAGCCGAGCTTCCAGCTGATCTCGGCATTCCGTGGACTGGAGCGTGAGTTCCTCTCCGCTCAGATGAGTGCTTCCTCCGAGCCGGAGACCTACGGCCAAATCACTATTCGTGCTCTGCCGACCAACACCCAGACCATGGGGCCACGTCAGGCGCAGGACACGATGATGTCCGCAGATGAGGTCGCCCAGGACCGCACCCTGCTCGAGGGTACGAACGTAGTCACCAACGGTAACCTGCTGACGCTGCCGGTCGGCGATGGCGAGATTCTCTATGTCGAACCGGTCTACACCCAACGCAAGGGGCAGGAGACCGCATTCCCGAAGCTGTTGCGTATTCTCGTCGCTTACCGCGGTCAGGTGGGCTACGGCGCTACGGTCACTGAGGCTCTGAGTCAGGTCGGTATCGATGCTTCCGCCGTGACCAAGGTCCGCGGTGAGGAAGAGGCTGAGGAGCAGCCGTCGGATAAGGACAAGGACGCCGCCGACGCTGAGTCCGACGACGAGGCACCGAAGGAAGAGCGCAAGGTTGATGTCGCTGCGCGTGACGACGCCGCTCGCCGTATCTCCGACGCGCTAAAGAAGCTTAACGACGCCCAGAAGAACGGTGACTACGCAGCCCAGGGCCAGGCACTTGCCGAGCTCGACCGCGCTGCCGCTGACTACCAGAAGGCCAACGGCCAGTAAGGTTTACAGAGAGTAAGGCTTGCAACGGGAGATTAGCCGAGAATCATAGGGTCTTATGGTTCGCAGAGTCCCCAGGTTGTAGCGAAACTGGCTATGACCTGGGGATTGGTCTTTGTTGGAAGGTCCGTGCTACAGTTACATCTCGTTGGCCGGAGAGGTCAGCACCCGCTGTGAGTGCTTGTAAAAGCCAGGACAGTTGACGCGGGGTGGAGCAGCTCGGTAGCTCGCTGGGCTCATAACCCAGAGGTCGTTGGTTCGAATCCAGCCCCCGCCACTAAGAAGAGACCCCTACCGGTGTAAACGCTGGTAGGGGTCTTCGTTATTCGGGGGTCAAATCAGGGTTAAGGGGTTAAACGACAAAATGTGTGTCTGGCTCGGCGTGTCGCGCGGGGGTTAGATTTGGCCTTTCTGGATGCCGATTGAGTGGGTGTAGTCGGTGTCGATAGCGTTGTCGTAGAGGGCTGGTCGTCCTGTTTCGTGGTCGGCTTGGTTCTCGTGTTGGGTCAGGGTGGAAACTTTGGCGAGTTGGTCCTGGCCCCAGTTGGACTGCCTGGCGATTCGTGCTGGATCGTCGGGCAGTTCGGTTTTTAAGT
>NZ_JBFLKW010000013.1:0-80693 GCF_040743205.1 Corynebacterium sp. 045007 | reverse complement strand
TGGGTAATAGCTTTCGGGGAGCTATTCTTTGGTGATTTGTGGTGTGTGGTCTGGGGTTATGGTGGCATGCGGACACACTTTTCTTTACTTAACCCGGGTTTGGGGTGGGGCTTGGGTTGAAGCAGAGTCGGATGCTGAGCTGAGGTTGTTGGCTTGTCCTTTAACTCTCCTTTAACCCTGTCCGGCACTTATGGCCAGGTTTCGGGGACTTGTCGATGGATTCTCCTGACTTATCGATGGTTTTTCGGCACTTATGCGCACGCTGTGGGCCAGGCTCTCTCACTTGTCGATGCGCTATTCACTTGTGGACACGCTGTAGCGCATCGATAGGTGAATAGCGTGGCCATAAGTCGTCGGATGCGTCGGCCAGCTAGCATTGCAACGGCTCACGAGAAGAAATGTAGAAATCTCACAACTCATTTTGTATTGAAAGTAGAAGAAAACTTGAATAGTTTTGAGATGTGCATGAGGGCAGTCGGCCCCCATCTGGGGCATTGATATAGCGGTGTTCAGTCATGAGCTTGGCTTACGGCCATATTTTAACGACCATTTGGTACCTGTTCATATCGTGAAAAGGCAACTCAAGAATGTGTAAGAAGTATTAAGAGAGAGCCCGTTTGGTGAGTAATCTTCTTCCGAGGAAAACCTGCCAATTCATAGTCGGAAGGCAAACATGAAAATTGTATTTAGAGCAATGCTGGGTGCCGCAATTATTTTTGAAGGAGTTCTTTTCCTTCTTATGAATGTGGTATCTGGTTTGCCGGGTTGGGTATTCCTGTTACCACTTGCCGTGGTGGTTGCGGCTTTTCTCTTACTGTTTGGAGGTATGTGGCAAGACTATCTCAGAAATGGCAGGTCATGGGCTTCTTCGCTGTCCGAGACGTCAAAGAAATTTGGCGTACCTCGAAAAATACTAGCGTTACTCGTTTCGGAAGTTGGTTCGCTGCTAGCTGCTTTCACCTTTTTTAAGCCTCAGAGAAATGTCGACAGTGAAGTCAGATCCTTCACAGCATATAGAAACCTTCGAACTGTTGTTTTTATGATACTGGCGCTGAGCGTTGCAGAAATAAGCATAGTGCATTTTGCTATTTCTAATGCGTTTTGGCGATATTTATTGCTGGTAATTAGTGTTTATTCCGTAGTTCTTTTATCTGGATTTTACGTAACTGTTCGGGATCATCCACATCTAATGACACCGCAAGGACTCGTACTGCGAAATGGGCGAAGGCTTATTTGCGAAATTCCGTGGTCACACTTACGTCATGCGAGCTCCGTAACGGCAGGTGAAGGAGGGGACGTAGCAATTGACGAGCACGGCAATCTCAGGGTGCCTGTTTTGAGTGAAGTGAACGTCAAGTTAGAAGTCGATTCGCAGGTCGTGGCAGAAGATCTTTACAAGGGACCAATGATGGTTTCCTCGATTGAGATTTACTGCGACGACAAAGACACATTCCTGCGTGATCTCGCTGAGGAAAGGAATGCTCATTAAGTGCTTGGCAGCTTCCAGGGCTGGTAATCAACCCCGACCTACCGCCAGAACTTGGTCATCCCGCGCTTGTCCTCGATGTTGAACTCAATCATTTTGGCCAGCAGGTCGAGCGGCATGGACTCGGCCTTGCCATCCTTTGGCCAGGGGAAGCGGACCATCATTTTTCCGTAGGAGAGGCCGCGGGCATCGAACTCGTCGGAGAACTTTTCAATACCTGCGCGGGTCGAAGATGGACGGCCTTTATTGATGAGGATGCCCTGGCGGATTTAGCGATGTAGGTAGGGGCTAGCGCTTAGCGTACTTCTCCAGGTGAGCTGCGAAGCGAGCGGCGAAATGTTCAATTGTCTCGACCTCAGGAAGAAAAGTAATCCGGACATATGTCCCGCCTTTCACATTGAAAGCGCTGCCTTGGACGATGTGAATGTGTTCTGCTTCCAGAAACGAGAGAACGAAGTCCTCATCCTTATCAATTTCGTAAATATTGCCGTCTAGTCGAATGAAAATGTACAGCGCCCCTTGCGGCTCGATGAACGAGATTCCGGGAATCTTGCTGAGTGCTGTAGTGGCAGCAACTTTTTGTTCGAAGAGGCGGCCACCGGGGCGTACTAAATTGTCGATGCTGTGTTCTTTGCCCAGCACGGCAGCAATCGCGTGCTGGGCCGGAATTGAGGCGCACATCCGCATTGAGGCCAGTAGTCGAATTCCTTTAAACAGGGTGTCCTGTTCGCGAAATCCAGTTGCAGTCACCCATCCAGCTCTCAATCCGGCCAAGCGATGCGTCTTGGAAAGGCCGGAGAACGTTAAGCAGGGGACATCCTGCGCTAGGCAAGCTGTTGGAGTGAATGAGGCTCCAGGGTACACAATGCGGTCGTAGATTTCGTCGGAAAGCAGCACTAGATTGTGCTCACGTGCGAGCTGGGCAATCTGGGAGAGAGTCTCCGGTGAGTAGATGGCGCCTGTGGGATTGTTTGGATTGATGATGACAATCGCCCGAGTTTTGGCTGTGATGGACTCGCGTATGGCATCGACGTCTGGCTGCCAATTATTTTCTTCTAGGCAGGGATAGTGCACGGGGACTCCGCCGGCGAGGGTGGTGGATGCGGTCCAGAGTGGATAGTCGGGTGAGGGGATGAGGATCTCATCACCGTCGTTGATGAGAGCTTGTAGACATAGGTTTACCAGCTCCGAGACACCATTTCCGACGAGAACGTGATTGCTATCGAGGGCGGGGAAGTCCTCATTCTGCGAGTAGTAGTCCACGACAGTCTGACGGGTGTCGCTCAGGCCGAGGGAATTTGAGTATCCAGAAGTTTCCTCGAGGCCACGGTGCATAGCGGAAAGTACCTCTGCAGATGGCCGGAAGCCGAATGGGGCAGGATTTCCGACATTGAGGGGAATGACCTTTACGCCCTGGCGCTGTAGCTCGTCGGCCTTGTCCTGAATTGGTCCGCGCAGGTCATAGAGAACATTGTCGAGGTGATGCGAAAAATGGATTGGGCAGGATAGCACTGCGCGCTTCGATACGATAGCGCTACTATGTATATTCATGGTTAACAGTAGCACGTCTATGTTGGTCGGCGAGCTGGAAACGTGGATTGCGCAACACAAAGCCGGAGAAAAGCTGCCATCCAGCCGTGAAATCACACGGTCGTATTCGGTTAGCCCGGTGACAGTGCGAAACGCTATCCACGAACTGGCTACCCGCGGACTGGTAGAAGTGCGAGTCGGCGTGGGGGTATTCGTCAGGCATCGCCAACAACTCCCACGGGCGGACTTTAGCTGGCAAGTCGGAGCGCTGGGACCTCAGCCCAATACCGGAAGGGTTCTGGCCGCCACCCAGAGAGCTTCCACTGATGAGGCAATCAGTCTGCATTCCGGTTATCCGGATGAATCTCTGCTGCCAACGAACTTGGTACGAAGAGCGCTTACCAGAGTCAGTAAATCGTACGATGCCTATCAACGAGCACCGGTGCGGGGGATGGCAGAACTGCGGCAGTGGTTTGCTTCGCAACTGGTACGGGCAAATGAGCGCGATGTGGTTATTGTTCCGGGCACACAGAGCGGGCTCGGTGCCATTTTTCGTGCCATTTCACCGAAGGAACTCATCATTGAGTCGCCTTCATATTGGGGTGCAATCCTGGCTGCTCGGCAGGCTGGGATTTCTCTACTACCAGTGGAAAGTGATGATGAGGGGCCAATCCCCGAGAGTTTGGAGAGGCTGCTACGAACGAGTTCTGCACGAGCTTTTTATGGTCAACCCACGTTCGGTAACCCTCATGGGAAACGGTGGTCGACAGCTCGTCGTAAAACAATTATTGAAATCATAAGAGCGTTCAACGCTTTCCTCATTGAGGACGATTGGGCACATGATTTCGCATTCGACGCACCTGATGTTCCGATAGCGGCGGATGATGCCGAAGGGCATGTCATCTATCTGCGATCGCTGACAAAGGTGATTTCGCCTGCAGTTCGGGTAGGGGCAGTAATTGCCAAGGGGCCGGTTCTTCAGCGGATACTCGCAGAAGTTTCAGCCGAAGCGTTGTACACCAGTGGAATTTTGCAGGCCGTGGCGCTGGACGTCGTCAAGCAAAGTGCGTACGCGACGCACCTCAAAAATATGCAGGTCGCACTGCGACAGCGACGAAATGATTTGCTTGAAGCTTTATCCAGATATGCGCCGTCGGTGGAAACTCCACACGTGCCTCAAGGAGGACTCAACTTGTGGTGCAGGCTTCCCGATGGCACAGACCCCCAAGAGGTTGCCGAACGTTGCGAAGGACGGGGACTGATAGTTGCGCCAGGACGGGACTGGTTTCCCTCCGAGGAAATCGGCCCGTATTTACGCCTGAACTTCGCGGGTCCCCATCCCGAGAGATTTGTTGATGCTGCGATGATTCTGGACAGCGTGGTTTCGGGCTAGCCACTAAATTCGACGGAGACCTTCCTACCGCCAAAACTTGGTCATCCCGCGCTTGTCCTCGATGTTGAACTCAATCATCTTGGCCAGCAGGTCCAGCGGCATGGACTCGGCCTTGCCGTCCTTTGGCCAGGGGAAACGGACCATCATTTTTCCGTAGGAGAGGCCACGGGCATCGAAGTCGTCGGCGAACTTTTCAATACCTGCGCGTTCCGGGGCAATCGCCATGTGTTTCTTGGCGTAGGAGAAACCGATGATAAAAGTGCCATCGAGCGTGAACATCGGCTGATTCCAAGCGATGCGAACGCCCAGTTCCGGGTACTTTTCGTGAACCCATTCCAACACTTCGAGAGCGACAGCGCGCTGCGTGTCATCATCTACCCGCGAGAGGTGATCGGCGAAGAACTCGGCGATGGTTTCGTCGGTCATATGCTGAACAGCCATGGCCTGGATTTTACTGTGCCATCAACTAACACCCGAGCCATCAACTAACATGACTCCGAGTGGCTACAGATTTGAATACTCAGTTTGATCCCAAAAAGGCGTGGCCAGCGCTATGGACCGTGTTACTCGGCTTCTTCATGATCCTGGTCGACGCCACCATTGTCACCGTTGGTATCAACACCATCCAGCATGAACTGGGCGGTGAGCTCAACCAGGTCATGTGGGTGACCAGTGGTTATCTGCTGGCCTATGCCGTGCCGTTGCTCATTACTGGCAGGCTCGGTGACCTCTGGGGAGTCAAGCACACCTATGTAGCGGGCCTGGTTATCTTCGTGTTGGCGTCGCTGGCGTGTGGGTTGGCGCCGTCGTTAAGCATGCTGATCATTGCCCGCGTGGTGCAGGGACTGGGGGCCGCGCTGCTGACGCCGCAGACGATGGCGCTGATTACGCAGATGTTTCCGCCGGCGCATCGCGGTGCGGCGATGGGCCTGTGGGGTGCGGCGGCCGGAATTGCCTCGCTGACGGGGCCGCTGGCCGGTGGCGTGTTGATTGAGCTGCTGAGTTGGCGCTGGATTTTCCTCATTAATGTGCCGATTGGGCTGATCGGGCTCGTTTTTGCGTTCCGCTATCTGCCGACCTTTGAGACGCACCGCAACAAGATTGATTATCTCGGTGTTGTACTCAGCGCGATTGGTATGTTCCTGCTGGTCTTCGGCATTCAGGAGGGGGAGAGTGCCGGCTGGTCCGGTTGGATCTGGGCACTGATTGCCGGTGGCGTGGTGGTCCTGGCCCTGTTCACCCTGTGGGAGGCCAAGACCACGGCCGAACCGCTGATGCCGCTGTCCCTTTTTAAGGATCGCAACTTCACCATCTCCTCGCTGGCGATTGCTGTGACGGGGGCGCTGGTGGTCGCGGTTGGTTTCCCAATCATCCTCTTCGCCCAGAATGCTCGCGACCTATCGACCATCCAGGCCTCACTACTGCTCGTGCCGCAGGCGGTCATTTCCGGTGTCATGGCACCGTGGACTGGGCGAATGCTGGACCGGCTGAAGTTCCGCGAGTTCGCGCTGATTGGTTTTGGGTCCTCGCTGGTGGGCATGCTCGGGTTCCACTACCTCATCCACGAGGACCTCTCTGTGCTGTGGCTGCTACTGCCGGGCGCCGCATTCGGTGTGGCAAACGCGTTTATTTGGGGCACGCTGTCGACGGCCGCCACCCGCAACATCGACCCGTCCCTCGCCGGTGCCGCCTCCGGTGTGTACAACACCATCCGCCAGATTGGCAGTGTGCTGGGTAGCGCACTGATTGCCACCGTCATGGCGGCGGCGCTCAGCAGCAACCGTGGCGACTTCACCACCGCCATGAGTGACGCGATGTGGCTACCGGTGGCGCTGTCGGCCGTGGGTGTCGTCGCGGCGCTGGGGCTTAAGAATCCGAAGTAAAACGCTCCACCATGTAGTCCGCGATGCCGACGGGATCGGCTAGGAAATCCCTGGTTGCCCGTACCGCGAGGGTGTCTTCGAAGTGGGTGGTGTCGGCGTCGTCAAGCGAAATAATCGTTGCTTCTGGCGTGGCGAGCAGGATGGGGGAATGCGTCGCCATGATGATTTGTGCGCCGGCTTCCGCGAGCGCGCCGAGGCGGCCGAGGAGCTCCAGTTGGCGTAGGACCGACAGTCCCGCCTCGGGTTCGTCAAGGAAAATCAGTGATTCGGGACTGAAGCGGCGTTCGGCCAGCGTCATGATGGATTGGCCGTGGCTCATCTGGGTGAGGTCTGCCAAGGAGGGGTCTCCAAGCGACTCGTAATAGCGCGTGAGGTTCAGGTGCGCGTCGCCGCGAAAGAAGAACGTGTCCGGGGGATTGCGCCTGGTCAGCACCAGCGGGACCGGGGAGGTACGCTCTTGCGTCTTGTACCGCGAGCCGCCGTCCGTATCGACGCCCATCGCCGACGCCAACGCCTCCAGCACTGTCGACTTTCCCTTGCCGTTTTCGCCGGTCAGGATGGTGATCGGCGTGGTGAAGGTCATCGGGAACGGCAGGGCGAGCTTTACGACGTACGCCGGGAGCTCGGCATCATCGTGAATACGGGCATGGCGGAGGTAGATCATGGTTGCAGCAGCTGGTCAATCTGTTTGAGCAGTTCATAGCCGTCGGCGCCCTCGATGAACGGGACCTCCTTGTTCTCCAGCTTTTCAATTGGCACCGCCGTGCCGTGAGAGAGCACGTGCTCGCTGGGAGTGAGGTTGCGGATTGCGATGGCCGCGACCTTGTCCGGATGCTCCGCCGCGGCCGTGCCGTAGATGAGCGGGTCGTACTGGCCATCATCGCCGACGAGAATCCAGTTGATTTCGGGGAAGTCAATAAACAGGTCGCGAAGTCGCACCTTCTTGTGTTCCTTGCCCGAGCGGAACAGGCCGGTGGGCGTTGGCCCCCAGTCGGTGAGCAGCAGTGGGCCCTTCGGCAGGTTGTTGCGGTGTAGGAACTTTTTTAGTGTGCTGAAGGTGTTCCACGCTCCGGTGGAGAGATAGATGACGGGAACGTCCGTGTCCTCGTCCGTTTTGCTCGCGTAACGACGGCGAAGTTGCGCATAGAACTCGCCGAAGCCAGCGACGGCCTTGCGCTCGTCTGTCTCCTTGACCCAGGAGTTGTAGGCGGCGATGAGGGCGCGCGGCAGCATGGTGACCAACACGGTGTCATCAATATCGGAGACGATGCCGTATTTGGTCTCCGGGGAGAGGATGAGTACCTCTGCGGAAGTGTCGTTGATGGTAATTTCGTGCCAGCCGGGTTCGAGGCCGTGATTCCGAATCAGCACCTCGATGTAGCCGTTGCTATCCGTGGTGGTTTCCACCGTGCGGTCGCCGGCAGTGATGGTGACGGGAAAGTCCGCGAGTTCGACGGTAAAGAACTGCCAAAATCCGCGTTTTTTGTTTCGTTCTTCGTCTCGTTTTTTGGCCGGATCCTTCAGGAGGACACGGCCGAATACGCGCACGCGCTCTGCATTTCCGTACCCGGTGAAACCGATGATTTCCGGTTCCCAACCAGCGTTTTTGGAACGCTTGGCGGCCAGCGCGTTGATCCTTCTCTCGGTCTTGCGGACGACATCTGCCACGGACATGCTTTCCAGGATACGGGTTGACAGGACGGGGGAGGGTGCGCGTAGGTTGGTCGCCCAAGAGAAAAGTCAACCCTTTAGGAGTGTTCTCTTTTTATGCGTTTTTCCGGTAAGTTCATCGCATCCGCCGCTGTGGCAGCAGGCATGATTGCTGCCCCGACCGCCGCCGCTAACGCTGCATCAGTCAGCGCCTGGGATCAGGTTGCGGCATGTGAGTCCGGCGGAAATTGGCAGACCAATACCGGTAACGGCTACTACGGCGGACTGCAGTTCTCGCAGCAGACCTGGAGTGGCCACGGCGGTGACCAGTACGCACCGACAGCTGACCAGGCCACTAAGGAGCAGCAGATTGAGATTGGCGAGCGCGTGCTTGCCTCCCAGGGTGCTGGCGCATGGCCGAACTGCGGTGGTCCGCTGGGTTAATCCTCCCCATCATCAAAGACCAGATCTGGCACAGCCGCGAATGACAGCCACCACTTCATGTAGTGGTCATGGCGTGCTTTCGTCTTCTGAGTAGCGCGTTTGTCAAAAGTCTGTCGCCCGAACCCGGCTAATGGTCCGGCCGGGACGGTCGCCGCGGTAATACCGTCGGCAGAGGACCACACCTCTGAGCCGTCCTCATAAGCGGTGATATCCCAGAGCTTGTGGGTTTTCAGGTTGTGGTGCTTCCTGCATAGGCAGTGCAGATTCTGTGTGTCGGTGGGGCCACCGGCTTCGGGGGCTTCCTGGTTGTACGGCGCGATATGGTCAATATCGCACTTATATGCTGGGACTTCGCAGCCGGGGAAGCGACACGTGCCGTCGCGACCGTGGACGCGGGCGACCTGCGCTGGAGTTGGACGGTAACCATTGGTGGCGCTGTCTGCTGAGAGGCGGACATGCGTCACCTTTTGCATCCACTCTTCCGTGACCAGCGCGCCAAGCCAGCCGGCGCCGTCCAGCCAGGCATCATCACTGTGGGGCTCGCGGAAAACATTGAGCACAACTTCCGCATTGGTGCGCTGGTGGATGAGTTCCACAAATGCATCCGCCTGCGTCATTTCCTCATTCGCGCGGAAGACCGTTTCAATTGCGCACATGGCAAAATAGGCGCGGTCCGGCCGCAGGGTGAGAATGATTTGGGAGTAGCTGTCGGGACGTTCCACCAGAGTCACCGATTCCGTATCGGTGATGGTGGGAATTGTGCCGTCGGCACGAGCGCGGTCATCCAAATCCGCAGCAATATCACCAATTTTGGTGGTGAGCGTGCGAGGACCAATCATTGCTTGACGACGCTTCCGTGGCGTAACCAATGCCAGAATCTTCTTCTCTGCATCGGGTATTTGATCAGGCTCGATGCCGACTACGCCATGTGCAATGATGCCGAGTTGCCGCATGGATAATGCGCAGCTTTCCCGGGCATATTCCGCCAACTGTGGCATTTTCTCCAGCAACAGGCCAATGTCACAGATACGTAGTGCCTCACTGCGAGTGATTCCCAACCGAACGCTGATGCGAGCGGCATGGTTTTCAACGTCATCATCACCTGCAGGGCAGCAGGCTTTAATTAACTCAAGTTGGGCGCGGTTGGTAGCCCGCGCGAGTGCTGAGAGCTCATCTTCAGGATTTTCGTGAGCCCAATATGGTTCGGGTACTTGTTCGGACTTCATTGGATCCCCCTGGTGCTCCAATGGTTGTCGGTTTTCTTTCGAACTTACTTGCTATCTTACAGGCGCTTTTCTGGCTTGTAAAGAGAAATGAAAGAGAATTTTGAGGAGTTTTCGAAGATGGTCGGTGGAGGCGGTAAAGCGCTATCTAGCTGCATATTTGAGGGGGTAGTGTGAGCTGTATGCGAGCTAGCGGACGGAAAACAAAACTAAAACACCCGTTCGAAAACGAAAGCTTGGTAATCTCGCTTTCATAAAAGCGGAGCTGTAGAAAACAGCACAGAAACAGCGCAGGCAGTGGGGAGCAAAACCGTGATCATCCGGCACGCAACGCGGGAGGACGCCGCAGCAATCGCGGAGATCTACAACGAGGCCGTGATCAACACCGTCGCCATCTGGAACGATGACACCGTCAGCGCGGAGGATCGCATCGCATGGATGGTGGTGCACTATTGAACAAGACCATTAATGCTGCTCGTGAGGCGGGAAAGCACGTTCTGGTTGCGGCGATTGAAGGCGGCAACGAGGGGTCGATTGCGCTGCACAAAAAGTATGGCTTTCAGCGTGTTGGGCTACTGCCGCAGGTGGGGACGAAGAACGGGCGATGGTTGGACATGCTGTTGATGCAGGTCATGCTGACAGACGGGCAGCCACCCGCTCGGCCGCGCGCTTAGCGAAGGGGCCAACGCCCATAATCGTGGCGGCACCGGGGCCAACCCAGTCGCCGTAGCCGACGAACTCGATGAGGTCAGAGTCGATGCTGCGGAAAGGGCCGAGCGCTGGGCGGAAACCGGTGCACCAGATGAGGTGGTCCGCGTGGACGTCGTCAAGCGAAGAAAACATGGGCGTCCAGGTGAGTGCGCCGGAGTCGCGGGCTTTGCGGACGGGCGGTAGGACGACGATGTCGCCGATGCTGTCGGTGGAGCCCTGGCGGTAGCGTTTGAACAGGACGCGGCCGTCGACGTCGTTGGGCATCCAGCGTGGTTCGTGGCGGGTGAACCAGGTGGTGTCGATGTTGGAAAGTACCAGTTCAGAGGCTATTTGTGCGCCGGAGTTCGCCGCACCGACAACGGCAACGCGGGAGCCTTCGAAGGGCTCGGGACCTGGGTAGTTGGCCGAATGCCACTGTTTTGCGGCGGTCGTGCCGGGGTAATACGGGACGAAGGGCCGGTTGCCGGTGGCGGCGATGAGCTGGCGGGATTCGAAGTCACCGGCATCGCTGGTGAGGTGGAAGGTGCCGTCGTGGGAGACGTCCGTGACGGCGACCGGGCGCTGAACGCGCAGTTCGTAGCGCTTTTCGTAGGAGCTGAGGTAGTCAATCACGTGGGAAGCGGGCGGGAAACCGTCATAATCGGGCATCTGGATGCCCGGAAGGTTGGAAAAGGCCGGGGTGGAAAAGAGCGTCAGTGAGGGCCAGACATTGCGCCAGGAGCCACCGGGAGCGGGCTGATTGTCCAGAATGAGCGGATCAATGCCGTGTTTGTGCAAGTAATAGGCGGTAGCGAGGGCAGCTTGGCCGCCACCGACGATGATGACATCCTCAAGCATGCTCCCAGCTTAGCGACGAGTGCCGCACCTCGAGCTGTACTACCGTGGAGCACCATGAGCTCGCTGTTTGATCTTTCGGACAAGCCCATCGACGAACTACCCGGTTACCAGCGCACATTCGCGCCGGGCCGACTCACGGTAGGGCTGAGTCTGCCCATCGAGCAGGACGCCGAAGCCGAGCCCAAGGACGCGCTGAGCAACCAGATTCGGCTGATTCAGAAAGCCGAACACGCAGGCATCGCGGCGGTGTGGGCACGCGACATCCCGCTGCGCGTGGAAACATTCGGCGACGTCGGCCAGGTCTACGACCCCTGGATGTACCTCAGCTACATCGCCGCACACACCACCGACATCGCGCTCGGCACCGGTGCAGTCGTCGTGCCCTTCCAGCATCCGCTGGTGATGGCCAAGCGCGCTGCCACGCTGGACAGGCTTTCCGACGGTCGTTTCCTCTTCGGCGTTGCCACTGGGGACCGACCCGAGGAGTTTCCCGCCTTTAACCAGGACAAAGGCAAGCGGGGTGAGCGTTTCCGCGAGCATATCGAGGTCTATGAAAAGGCCCTCAGCACCAGCTACCGGCCCATCCGCTGGTCCGAGGGCAAGATGGGCGGATCCGATGTGGTGCCCAAGCCGCTGGCCCGCCGAGTTCCGCTGTTGGCCACCGGCTCCTGTCAGCAGAGCCTGGAGTGGAAGGCCGCGCATACCGACGGTTGGTTCATGTACCACAAGGGCCTGGAGATGCAGAAGAAAAACATCGCCAACTGGCAGGAAGCGGTGGCGCAGGAGTGTGGCGAGGGCGTGTTCAAGCCATTCCTGGAATCACTGTGGATTGACCTGCATGAAGACCCCGATGCACCCGCACAGGGCGGCCACTTTGGGTACCGACTTGGACGCAACAAGCTCATTGAACTGCTGCAATCCCAGCGACAGCTCGGCATCAACCACGTCAGCATCAACTTCCGCACCTCCAAACGGGATGCGGAAGAGCAGATTGATGAGCTGATTGAATATGTGCTGCCGGCGCTCGATGAGCTCCCTACACAGACTCCGTAGCGCCCTGCCACTGATTAATCCCGCGGTCGACGGCCCACTTGTCGATCTCCGCGAGTTCTTCATCGCTAAACGGCGCAGCCTCCAGGGCGCCGAGGCTGTTCTTCAGCTGCTCCACCGAGGATGCGCCGATCAGGGCGGAGGTCACTTCGTCACGGCGGAGCACCCACGAGATGGCCATCTGTGCCAGGGACTGGCCTCGTCGTGAAGCAATGGCGTTGAGCTCGCGGATGGCGGTGAGCGTGTCGTCGTTGAGGAACCCCGAGTTCATCTTGTGCGCCCCGAGACGCGAGGACTCCGGCACGCCATCCAAGTAGCGGTCGGTGAGAAGCCCCTGCGCAAGCGCGGAAAAGGCGATGACGCCCATGCCTTCGTCGGCGCAGGTTGCCAGCAGCTCGTCCTCGATCCAGCGGTTGAACATGGAGTAGCTCGGCTGGTGAATGGTCAGCGGTGTGCCCAGCTCACGGGCAATTTTCTGCGCGCGGCGAGTGAGCTCGGGGGAGTAGGAGCTAACGCCGACGTAGAGCGCGCGACCCGACCGGACGAGGAAATCGAGGGCGGCGACGGTTTCCTCGATAGGCGTATCCGGGTCGGGGCGGTGGTGGTAGAAAATGTCCACATAATCCAGGCCCATGCGCTTCAGCGAGGCATCGCAGCTGGCCACGAGGTACTTCCGCGAGCCGCCGAAGCCGTAGGGACCATCCTGCATGTACCAACCGGCTTTGGAGGAAATGATCATTTCATCGCGGTAAGGAGCGAAATCCTTGGCCATGATGCGACCGAAATTCGCCTCCGCAGAGCCCTGCGGTGGGCCGTAATTGTTGGCGAGGTCGAAGTGCGTGACGCCGTGGTCGAACGCGGTGCGCAGGATTTCACGCTGCGTCTCGAGCGGTCGGTCATCACCAAAGTTATGCCAAAGTCCCAGCGTAATGGCTGGAAGCTTCAGCCCCGTGCTGCCGGAGCGGTTGTACGGCATTGTCTCATAGCGGTTGTCATCGGCGTGGTACACGTCTGGATAAGCCATGTCTACGAGGGTACGCGTGCTTAACGACGGGTAGTTGCGCACAAGGTGGCCGACAACGAGGTGCGTGGCCGAATGGCTACCCCTGGAAGTAATAAAAGTGAGCTTGCTGGGGAACAACTGGGGCAGTTCGTCCGACTAATAAGGCATGACTTCAATAGCCACAGGCGATGCCGCTGGAACGCCAGCCGCAAACCCCGTCGCACAGACTCAGAAAAATGGTGGGCCACGAGCATTACTGCACCGAATCCATGTCGTTGCAGGCATCCTCGTTGCGCCACTACTCGTTATTGCAGCTATCACAGGCGTGGCGTATGCCCTCGCCCCGAGCATAGAAAAGGTGGTTTACCACGAAGAGCTAACCGCAACATCAAGCCTTCCCGCACAACCGCTGGAAAAGCAGGTTGAGGTCGCGCAGCGCGTGCACCCTGACCTGCCGGTGACCGCAGTGCAGGTCCCGGAAAAGCCGGGGCAGACAACGCGAGTCATGTTCAATGACGAGCAGCTGAAGTCGGAGTCCTACCGACATGCGGTGTTCGTCGACCCAGGCGACCTGAGCATCAAGGGTGACCTGGTGCAATACGGTTCCTCGGCGGCGCTGCCACTGCGGGCGTGGATCTCGGAAGGGCACCGCCGGCTCTGGATTGATAGCAACTTTGGTCGCCTCTACTCCGAGACGGCAGCATCCTGGATGGGCGCACTGGCTATCGGTGGCCTCTGGCTCTGGTGGGACCGTTCGCGTCGCAAGCGGACACAAGGAACAAGTAAGAGGGCGCATCATATGCGTCGTCACGCGAATGTTGGTGTGGCGGTTAGCGTTGGACTTCTGTTCCTGACCGTCACCGGCCTGACGTGGTCGTGGGTGGCTGGAACGGGCATCGCAAAGCTGCGCGAGACGATGGACTGGTACGCACCGAAACCAGCCATGACTGCGACTGCACCAGCGAATTATGACTGGTCAGAGGCAGATAGTGTTATGAACCTCGCACGTGCCGAGGGCCTGTCCGGGAAAGTCGAACTGACACCACCGGAGGCTGGCACGGTGTGGATGGCCAAGGAAGCCCGCGAGGAATGGCGGATGGGCATTGAGACCGTCACCGTTGACGGTTCGACCGGAGCGATGGTCGATCGGATTCATTTTGCGGACTGGCCGCTGCCGGCGAAGCTGACTGAATGGCTGATTAACGCGCACATGGGCATCCTGTTCGGGTGGGTGAATCAGCTGGTCTTGGCACTAATCGGTGTCGCTCTGTTGGCGATGATTGTGCGCGGGTACGCGATGTGGTTTGGACGCGGTCGAGGTGGCCGTCCTGGCAGGCTCCCGGCGCCGACGCGTTGGCGGGACATTCGCCCGGGTGTTGCGGCGGCTGTTGTGGCATTGCTGATTGCCTACTCGGTGGTTGCACCACTGTTTGGTGTGACGCTTGTTGGCTTCGTGATTGTTGATTGGGCCTGGCGGAAGCTGCGGAGAGGTTAGTGTAGGTTCTGTCGCCTTCGGGTTCCCTGTACCTAACGGCGTAGTCACACCCATGAAAAACACTCAGGAGGGTAAACGCATGACAAGGTATTGGGATCACAGCGGCAGTATCTACAAAGATGACGGTCAGGAAGACTGGTGCGACCCCATCACCGAGCAGCAAGCACTCGCTGAGATCGCAGAGCAGCAGGAACAGCATGACGAAAGGGTGAAGAGCAAAATCAAGGAACTGCGCGCGAGAATGAAATCGGTCGGTGCGCAGGCCAGGCAGGCTGACGAACAGCCGTATCCAACTTTTTCTCAGCAGTCCGCCGCATACCGTGAGGGCGCGCAGGCCTACAACGAGGGCAAATCTTGGCGCGATAACCCGCATGCCCCCGACTCAGGTCTAGCCGCCCCGTGGCGCATGGGTTTCAATACCCGCAAGCAGCAGGTAGCGGAGATTAGGGCACAGCGAGCCGCCGCCGCGCAACAGGAGAACTAGGCCCTGGCCGCAAAAACGCTCAACCAAAGCTCTAAATTCCTCACAAATTCCCGGTTCCATCCCCACTCAATCTGTTACACTTAGCAAAACGAAACCCAGGAGCTTGGTGTGCAGTACTTTTTCACGGTCCATGGCCGCAGAGATATCAACGCGTATGACTCTGATGAGGAAATGCACGCTGCCTTTGAACGGATTGGACGCTTCAATCAGAAGCTCCAGGACGAAGGCCACTGGGTTATGTCCGGCGGGCTGGTACCGCCGGAGGATGCCATGACGGTGCTGCCGGATGGTTCACATAGCGATCTGCCGTACTACAACGCGATGACGTTCCCGTCAGCTTTTTGGATCGTCCGAGTCGCAGACGAGCAAGAGGCCATCAACCTAGCCCACGAAGCCGCGGAGGCGTGCGCGCAGGCCGTCGAGATGCGCGCCGTCGCCGATTAACTCACCGCAGCCCGTGCACCCGGCGCATGATGGTCAACATCGCTTGCGTCGGGATTCGCCGCATGAAGGGCACTGCAACGCTTGCCGACGACCCCCGCGCCACCAGAGCCAAAGGTCGCTCGGCAGCCACTTCGCGCATAACCACCTCAGCAATCTCAGAAGCGGGAATGCCACCTTTCTCATTGGCATTCAACTTCGTCAGCATGCGGTGGACATCAGCAGCGTAAACGGAACCCTCATCGCCATACGTCGTCCGACGTGTAGAAATCCCCGTGTTGATGGCACCCGGCTCGACAACCGTCACCCCAATACCGAACTGCGCGACTTCACCGCGCAACGAAAGCCCAAAGCCGCGGATAGCGGCCTTCGTCGCCACATAGGAAGAACGGTAGGACAGCGGCAACCCGCCGAGCATCGAGCCAACCAGCACAATTCGGCCACGACCGGCCTCGCGCATGCCGGGTAGCAGCTGCTGTAACAGCTCCACCTGCCCCAGAACATTGACTTGGAAGAGACGCTCAAGCGCCTCGCGGGGTAGCTCCTCGAAAGCGCCCGACTGGCTCTCACCGGCGTTGGCGACGACGACGTCGTAAGGCCCGTGGGCGACCACAGCAGCGATGTCGTCGGCGCTGGACATGTCGAGCGCCACCATCTGCACGCCCCCGGGGTGCGGCGCCTCCGCGCCCCTGCGGGACGTACCAACGACCTCGAAACCGGCCTTGACCAGTGCCTCCGCGCATGCCCAGCCGATGCCGGAGGAAGCGCCGGTCACTAACGCACGGCCGCCACCTACACTCGGCAGTTTCGGTCCGCGGGTGATATTTGCAAAAGCACCGGTCAGGCCATCAATCATCGAGCCTGCACCGCCTCAATGGTCATGCCGCCCGCGCGGAGACGGCGGGACAGGGCGTCGCCAAGCGCGACAGTAGGAGTGAGCACGCCGGTAGCGTCCGGCAGATCGTCGTGGACGAGTGCGAGGGCGGCGCTGGAAATCATAATCGCGGTGCCTGCGTACCCCGGGTCTTCCTCGAGAGACACCTTGGAACGCCAGTGAATGCCGGAGGTATCGACAGTGTAGGCCTCGATGGTGAAGCGACCCTCGGCCTGTTCTTCAGCGCTCGGGCCCTCACCCGGCTTCGGCAGCTTCTTATCAATGAGCTTGGCCGTCGGCCCGAACGCCATCGCCGCCAGCGCCAACCTGCAGACAGCCGCAAAAATATTTGCGCGGACGAAAGCCCTCGGGCCACGGCCGACATTGAGCAGTTCGCGGTAGCGGAAGGAATCACCGTAATCCGCCAGCATCGCTGAGCGCTGAACAACGCGGGTATTGAAGGGCGCCATGAAGAAGGGGGCTCGCCAGTGGCGGCGGAAGCGCGCCGGGCGCAGGTCGACGCCGAACTTACCCTGGTCGGGGCCCGGCTCAGCCAGCGCGTACTGATCGGCGATGATGCGACGCAGCTTGGGATCCTTCTTGGCCTGTTCAATTTGAACGCGAACCGAATCGATAGTTCCGCCGGAGACACCACCCTTGACATGCTTGAACAGCAGGGTCGTCTCACCGAGCTTGGTGTGGGCCGCCTCGTGGAGCTCCCGGACAGCGACATCGGAGGGAATCGAGTCGAAGCCACAGGAGTGGACAATCTTCGCCCCGGTCTGCTGCGCTACCTCGTGATTGTTCGCGATGGAGTCGTGGACGAACAGCACCTCGCCACACAGGTCGACATAGTGAGTGCCGGCCTTGGCGCACTCGGCCACCAGGGTGCGACCGTACTTCGCGTACGGTCCAACAACGGTCAGCACCACCTTTGTACTGGCCGCAAGCTTTGCCACTGCCTGCTGGTCGGCGGCATCCGCAACAATGACCGGCCAGTCCGATACGCCTGCGTTCTCCGCGACGTCGGCAAGCTTCTGGGCATTCCTGCCCGCGAGCGCCACCTTCGTCTGACCGGCGTGGTTAGCCAGATAGTCCACAATCAAGCGGCCCACGAAACCCGTGGCACCGTAGACGACGATGTCGTACTCGCGGTCGTGGTTGCGACTTTGCGGCTGTGCAGGAGAAGTAGTCATGCCTACGAAACTAATAAAACGAACGCGATACCGCGCGCGAATTAAAAAGGTTTTTCAGATCCGGGTATCCAGCGAGGGGTTTGGAGGGAGGGCTAACGTAGGACAAGTGACTAGCGCTAACGAAAACCCCGAACAGATCGAAGGACTACGGCCAGAAGATCCCGGATTCCGTCGCGCGCTTATTGCTGTGCTTTTCGCTGGCCTGGCATCGTTCCAAGCGCTCTACGCAACGCAGGCGCTACTGCCCACGCTTTCCGACGAGCTATCGGTCGACCCCGCCACCGCCGCGCTGACGGTATCCGCCACCACCGGTGGCTTGGCCTGTGCGATTATCCCGGTGTCCATTTTGTCGGAACGCTTTGGGCGCAGGCGCGTCATCGTCATCAGCGCATTTGTGGCAACGCTACTGGGGCTCGTGGTGTCAATCGCGCCGGGCATCGGTTCGATGATTGCGCTGCGCCTGTTGCAGGGCATTGTCATTGCCGGTGTGCCCGCAGTGGCTATGGCGTATGTCAGTGAGGAAGTCCACGCCGACCACGTCAGTCGCGTGATGGGGCTGTATATCTCGGGCACGACGGTCGGTGGCCTGCTCGGCCGTATCATTCCGTCCATTGTGCTGGAGTTCGCCTCCTGGCGGGTGGCGATTGCGGTCTCGGCGACGGTGGCGTTCATCTTCGCCATTCTGACCTGGTACTTCCTGCCGCAACAGCGCAGGTTTAAGCCGAAGAAACTGTCGTTTGCAGGGGAGGGGCAGGCCATTGCGCGACATTTGCGCGACCCGCGCATCCTGGCGCTGTGCGCCCTGGCGTTCCTGTTTATGGGAGCGTTTGTCTCCCTGTACAACTACCTGGGCTTCCGACTGGGCGATAAGTTCGGGCTCTCCCCGGCACTGGCAGGGTTCGTATTTATTCTCTACCTGTCGGGCACGTGGTCGTCGGCACGCGCGGGTGTGTGGGCGAAGACGGTGAGCCGCCGTCGCCTCATCGCCATTGCGACTCTGGCGGCGTGCATGGGCCTGGGGCTGGCGCTGCTGCCGTGGTTGTCCGCGCTGATCGTGGGCGTGCTCGTGTTCACGGCATCGTTCTTCGTGGCGCACTCGCTGTCCTCGTCCGGCGTGGGCCTGGTGGCACAGCGCGACCGCGCCGAGGCGTCATCGATGTATCTGTTCAGCTACTACGCGGGCTCGTCCATTGTCGGTTGGGTATCCGGCATGGTGTTCAGTCGCTTCGAGTGGGCAGGGCTGATTCCGTGGCTGGTGGCGCTGTCCTTCATCGCTGGTGCGTGTGCTGTGGCGGGGTTGAAGCCGCGGCGGTAAGGGTAACGCGGTAGGGGGAAAATCGCCAGCAAGGTACATTTAGACACCAAGAAACGAACCCTTAATGTAAAAAACGGTGATTTTTTACATTAAGGGTTCGTTTTTAGGGCACTATATGTAGAAAGCATCATGTAAAAAGCATTGGAAACAGAAGGGGGAGACTCGCCGTGAAGCACTATCCGCTTAAGAGGATCTTCCACATGTCTGCACACGATGCGGAACAGGCAGTGGAGAGCGAGTACCAGTCACGCAAAGACTCCCCGTCGACGATTCAGTGGCACTTTCCGCTGGGGCAGTGGCCACTCTTTTGCTGCATTACAAGCGATCTCGCAGCCAAGGTTGAAAAGATTCTGTCTCTAGAGCTGCAGATTTCACAGTTGTGGAATCGTCTGCCGGGTGCAGCGCGGACTCACTATCTCTTCAGTCTGCTCCTGGCCGAGGTGGTAGCCACCAATGAGATTGAGGGAATCCACTCCACACGGCGAGAAGTCGCCGAAGCGTTGGACAACACTTCGGGAACCCAGCACAAGCGCTTTCATGAGTTCAGTCAGCTCTATTTCCGGCTGGCAAACGATGAGCGGATTGAGTTTCCGACAACGCTCACAGGGATCCGGCAGCAGTACGATCAACTTCTCGGCGATGAAATTGCCAGCGAGGATGAGTTAGACGGTGAACTCTTTAGAGCATCAACGGTCACGATTACCGATGGGCAACGACAGATTCATCGCGGTGTTGAAAGTGAAGCTGCCATTCACCAACTTCTCAATGAGTTCCTGGAAACGGTGAATTCCTCAGAGGACAATCGGCTTATTCGAATCCTGGCAAGCCATTTCATGTTCGAGTTCGTTCACCCGTTTTATGACGGCAATGGTCGGATGGGGCGTTTTCTGCTGTCAGTGGCTTTGCGGGAGACACTCTCACCTGCCACAGCGCTGACTATTTCTCGCCAACTCGCTGAGGATAAAGCGAAGTATTACAAGGCTTTTACCACTACGGAAGACCCAATGAACCGGGGCGAAGTCACGTTCTTCGTCGAGGTGATGGCTGATGTCATTCTGAATGCTCAGCAGTATTTGCTGGAAGAGCTGCAGATGAAGTCCCACCAGTGCGAGAAGCTTGAACAGCGGGTAGCTGAGCTAACCAACTCGCCCGAGCAGGCACTGTCCGTGTCACTGACAGACAACGAAATCGGGACGCTGTTTGTCCTGGCACAGGTTCGGTTGTTCGGACCTGATTATGGAATCAAGCTCGAACACGTCGCCGACACCATCGGCAAGGAGAAGCGGACAGCGCGAAAGTATCTCGCCGAGTTAGAGGCTCAAGGACTGGCAACGCCGACGAGCCGTCGCCCGCTGCGATTCCAGCTGGCGCCGGCTGGCGTAGACCTTCTAGGCCTTGAACCCACCGAACACTAGTCTGCTTCCGGAACCTACTTCTGGCCCACAATCAGCTCAGTGCCTTCGGCTGAAAGCGATGCCTGGCCAGCGGGCTTACGCGACGGGCCAGAAACAACCTCACCAGTAGCAATGTCAAAGTGAGAGTTGTGGTTCGGGCAAATCATCACACCATTGCTGACCTCAGTGATACGGCCATTCTGGTGCGGGCACGAGCTGGAGAAAGCGGCGAACTTGCCTTCCTCCGGCTGCGTGACGACGTAATTGCCGATCACCACACCGCCGCCAACCGGAATGTCGGCAGCGTCAACCTTCTCCACCGCAGACTTTGGTGCACAAGCGGCTACGAGTGCGCCAGCTGCAGTGGCGGCAGTTCCCAGGAGGAAACGACGACGGGAGCACGGGGAGACATCAGAACTCATGGCATTGAGATTACCTCTATTTCGCGACCTTTATTTCTGATAGGAGCGCTCACCGAAGATGGCGCGTCCCACACGCACGGTGGTCGCCCCCTCGGCGATGGCTTCGCGGTAGTCGCCGGACATACCCATTGACAGTTCGTTGAGGCTGACACCGTCCGGCAAATCCCCGAGCAGACTGTCCCGCAGCTCCCGCAGCTCCGCGAAGGTCTCGCGCACATTCGGATCATTCTGGGCCGCGATGGTCATAAACCCGCGCAGACGCAGGTTCGGGTATTCGCCATCGGGGCCAAACATGCGGACAAACTCCGTCGCGTGGCTCGGCGCCAGACCCGACTTCTGCGGCTCGCGGGAGGCATTGACCTGAATCAAGACATCGAGCGTGCGCTCGGAATCGGCCAAGCGACGCTGCAGTGCTCCGGCCACCTTCGGGCGGTCCAGAGCCTGAAACTCATCAGCACAACTGACCAAGTGGCCGGCCTTATTCGTCTGCAGTGGACCAATGATGGCCATATGTGGTGCTTTCTCGCCGAAGGCCTCCCGGAATGCCTCCGCCTTGGCCACCGCTTCCTGGACGCGGTTTTCCGCCAGGCCAGCGCAGCCGGCTGCTGCGAGCTCCGGCCAGGATTCCACCAGGGCGTCGACAGGCACAGTCTTGCTGACGGGCAGCAGGCGGACCTCGGAGGGCTGGCGCCCAGCTCGTCGGCAAGCGTCGTCGATCTCGGAGCGAACCTTGCGATAGTTTTCCACGAACATACCTCCCACTCTAAGGCCTGAGTAGGAAGAACTGTGCGGTAGTGTCGAATCATGCTCATGGACAGACTCTCGACGCTTTCCGTCATGCAGAGACGGATCTTGGCAATTGTATTTGGGCTGGTGTCGCTGGTCGTTGTCATCGACCTCATCTATCTTGCGGCAACTGCCTACATGATGGACCTCGAGGTCTTCCAAGACGCCGGCTGGGCACTACGACGAGACCAGGATCTCTACTCACCAGAGTTTCCCACCAGATCGGGTTTCCGCTTCATCTACCCACCGTTTGCGGCGCTGCTGTTTTACCCGCTGACCTGGGCGGGGCCGGTGACCCTGCAGATCATCTGGACGTTCGCCACGCTGGCGGCGGTGTGGGCGATGCTGTGGATGGTCTTCACTCGTCTCGGCTCTGAGCGTCCGAAGCTGATGGCTACCTGCGTGCTCGGTGTTGTGATGCTGCTCGACCCGCTGCGCGCCAACGTGCTCTTCGGGCAGATCAACGTCTTCCTCGCGCTGCTGGTGGTCTCCGATGTGCTGGGCTTTTTGCCCAAGAAACTGCGTGGACTGGGCGTGGGTATCGCGGCGGGAATTAAGATCACCCCCGCGGCATATGCGCTGGTGTTCCTCATGCGCCGTGACTTTGCGGCCGTGGCCAAGAGCTTCTGCTGGTTCCTGGTGACCGTCGCTATTGGTTTCGCCGTGCGCTTTAAGGAGTCCATCTACTTCTGGACCGATGAGTTCTTCGCCGGCAACCGCGGTGGCGCCCCGACCTATGAGGCCAACCAGGCGTTCAGTGGTCTGCTCGCCCGCGCCGGGGTGGAGGGTACCGCGCTCGATATTGGCATCTACGGTTTCTTCCTCATCGGTGCCATCGCTGCTGCTTTCGTGGCGTGGATCTACCACCGCAACGGCTATGATGTCGCAGCCCTTGGTTTCGTTGCGCTGGCGGTCAGCTTCGCCGGGCCATACGCGGTCAGCCACCACTGGTCGATCGTCATGGTCTTCGTGCCGCTGGTGCTCTTCGTCCGCGAGATCGGGCACATTATTGTCGGTGTCCTGTTCATGATCGCCCACTGGTGGGCACCGTACGAGGTGTTCGTGGGCAATGACTTCGGCCACGCTGCCAATGTGGGGCAGTGGTTCTACGGCAACATGCAGGGAATCATGGGCGGCGTGCTCTTCTTCACCTGCCTGGGCTACGCAATCTACCTCTGGCGCAAGCCCAGTCGCGTGCGGGCACAGGCAGCTGCTTAACGACGGGCTTGCTTAACGACGACGCTTCGTTCTCGCAGTAGCCTGCTCCTCCCACGGGTTCTCCGGCCACGGGTGCTTGGGGTAACGGCCCCGCATCTCGGAGCGAACCTGTGCGTAGGCGCCATTCCAGAAACTTTCCAAGTCTCCAGTGACCGCGAGTGGTCGCTGAGCCGGTGACAGCAAATGCATTGTCACCGGCTTTTCCAATACCTGCGGGGTCTCCGCCAGGCCGAAGCACTCCTGCAACTTCACGGCGAGCACAATCTTTGCCTCAGGGTCCGTGGGGTCCTCCGGGTACTCCAGGCGAATCTTCGAACCGGAGGGGACCTCCAGGCGTTCGGGCACCAGCCGGTCGAAGTCCGTGGCCTCCGGCCAGGGCAGCAGGCGGCGGAGGTGCTCGGCATCTAGCTTGGGAGGGGTCGGGCGGTCCAGCTCGCCGGCAAAGAGGAGCTCGGCCTGGGCCGCTAGCCCTGCGGGGGAGACATCCGGCCATGGATTACCGCGATGAGTGTGGAGAAAGGCCATGCGACGGCGGAGTTGTTCGGTGTCGCGGTCGAGGTTGGGGGCGGCGTCGGCAAGCGCGTCGGCAAGCCAGGCGGAGTTGGCGGCGATGCACTGCTCAGGCGTCGGGGAGACCTGGCGGGAGGACAGCTCGATGGCACCGAGCAGGTCGCGCTCGCGGGCGCGAACGCGGCCCTGTTCGACGCGCGCCGTGGTTTCCGTGTGGGCGAGGTGGCCGGCGGCGAGCATGGCGATTTCCAGGTCAATCGCCTCGCCGTCTCGAATCAGCGCGCGCCCATAGGAGAGCCGCGAGATGTCGGCGGCCGCGATCCACTCGTGGCCGCGCAGGTCAGAACCACGGGCGAGTTCCGCTGCGGTGCCGCCGGTGAAGAGGTATTCGTCGGAGTTCGCACTGCGGCGTCGCCCGATGAAATCCGGCCACGCCAGGGCCGTGACCAGCGCGGGGATGTCCGAGGGCAGCAGGTTGGCGGGGGCCGCAGTATCCAGCTCAATGCGGCGCACCTGCTTGGCCAAGCCGCGGGCGTCGGTGAGTTTCTCCACCGCGCGTGCGACCGCGTCAGCGTGCTGCGGCATCGTGGCCGTGGCGGTCAGCAGCGCGCGTCCCATGCGCGGATGCACCGGCAGGGTAGCCAGGGTGCGGCCGAGTTCCGTGATGTCACCGGCCTCATCAACAGCGCCCAGGCCAGCGAGAATGCGGTTTGCAGCCTCGGCGTGGTGGGGTGGTGGGGCGTCGAGAAGCTTCAGTCCCTGCATCCCCGGCGTGCCCCACGCGGCGGCGTCGAGGAGCGCTTGGGTCAGGTCGGCGACCTCGATTTCCGGCGCGGGCCAGGCGGGAAAGGACGCGAATTCCGACTGGGAGACGCAGCGCACCACGATGCCCGGGCCCTCACGTCCCGCTCGGCCAGCGCGCTGGTTCGCGGAGGACTGCGCACACGAGCTGGTGACCAGGCCGGAGAAGCCACGCGCAATGTCGAGTCGCGGTCCGCGCGCGAGGCAGGCGTCGACAACGGCGCGCACGCCCGGCACAGTCACGGATGATTCCGCAATCGCGGTGGACACAATTACGCGTCTACCATCCGCTTGCCGACGGAACACGCGGTCCTGCTCCTCGGAGCTCTGCTGGCCGTGCAGCGTCAGCACCGCCACCTCCGAGGAATCCGCGATATAACCCGCGCAGCGTTCCACCTCGCGGATGCCGGGGAGGAAAACCAGCACATCACCGGCGGCTTCTTCCGTGAGTGTGCTGGCCTGGGCGGCAACGTGCTGCAGGAAGTCGTCGGTCACACCGCGTGCATCCAGCCGTTGCGGAAAGGGCGCGTAGCGGATGTCCAGCGGGAAGATCTCCGCCTCCGCCGCCACAATGGGGGCCGGGGTGGAGCCGCCGAGCAAGGCCGCGAACTTCGGCGCGTCCACCGTTGCCGACATAGCGGCAATGCGCAGGTCATCGCGGATATCCCGCAAGTCGCGCACCATCGCCAACACCAGGTCGGTGTCCAAGCCGCGCTCGTGCACCTCATCGATGAGCACCGCGCTGGCATCCACGTCGCCGTCGCGCAGCAGTCGGCGCAGCAGCACACCGGGAGTGACAAACTCCACGCGGGTGGCGCGGGAAACTTTTGCGTCGCCACGCACCGAGTAGCCAACTTCCTCACCGAGCTTGGTGCCCGACAGCTGCGCCAACCGCCGCGCCGCCGAGCGCACCGCCACGCGCCGGGGAGCCGTGACCACAATGCGGCCGCCCAGGGTGTTGGCCACCGCCGGTGGAACCAAAGTGGTCTTGCCGGTACCCGGTGGGGCCTGGACTACTACGTCGTGGTCGCGCACGGCGTCGGCAAGCGAGGCGAGCTGCGACGCGAACGGCAGGCCTGCAGAAATGTTCTGCAAATTGAACTGGAAATCGGTGCTCATAGAACTGGTAGTAACTCCGGAAAGGCGGGTAAAGTGCCTGCATATGCAGGACTTATCTCGTTTTGGTTGGCTTTCAGTGGGGGCGGCGGTCGTCACCATCGCGCTGAAGTTTTGGGGCTACACTCTGACCGGATCGGTGGGCCTGCTTTCCGACGCGACGGAGTCGATTGTCAATCTGGTTGCGGCAGTTGTCGCAATTATCGTGCTCAAGGTTATCGCGCGGCCCGCAGACCGCGACCATGAGTTCGGCCATTCCAAGGCAGAGTACTTCTCGGCCGGGCTGGAAGGTGCCATGATCTTCGTGGCGGCGGCGGCCATTATTTATGTCTCCATCGAGCGGTTGGTGAACCCGCAGCCGATTGAGCAGATTGGCCTGGGCCTCATCGTGACCGTGATTGCCTCGGTGATCAATGGTGCGGTGGCGCTGATTCTGCTTAAGGCCGGGCGCCAACACAACTCCCTGGCTCTGACCGCCGACGGCAAGCATCTTATGACCGACGTGTGGACCTCCGCCGGCGTTCTGGCGGGTGTGGCGCTGGTGTGGGCTACCGACCTGTGGTGGCTCGACCCGATTATCGCGCTGGCCGTGGCTGTAAACATCCTGGTCGCTGGCTACAAGCTGCTGCGCGATTCCGGTAACGGCCTGATGGACAAGGCCATGGAGGGCGACGACCGCGTGGCGGTGGATGAGATTTTGGCCTCGCACCGTGACCGGAGTCGTGGCATTGACGTCCACGAAATCCGCACTCGCGAGTCGGGGCATCAGAAGTTCATTGAGTTCCATGTGCTGGTGCCGGGCGCGTGGAGCGTGGAGCGCGGTCACGATGTGCTTACCGCGATGGAAGATGAGCTGCGGGAGCGTTTTCCAGGTGTGCATATCTCCTCGCATCTGGAGCCAATTGAGGACGAACGCGCCTATGGGGATGTGCAGTTGTAACGCGTGTGAGGCAAATTCCACGAAAGCGCTGAAAGTGATGAGCCTTACACTTTAAGATTGTGTATACAAAATCATGCACTGTTTAAGTCCACTCGAAGGAACTGCATAAATGACCTCCGAAGCCTCAACCACTTCCACTGGGGATAGCCGTTTTTCCGCGAAGAGCCCGAAGTTGCCGGAGCCGTGCCCTCGGCAGGACATCATTATTCCGGCAAATGACCGCGTCCTGCTGCGCGGAACCATGTTCCGCCCGAAGGAGAACCCAGAGAACATTCCCAACGGCATCATCACCGTTCACTCCGGTACCGGTGTGCCGCAGGGTTTCTACCACCGTTTCGCTGAGACCGTGGCAGAAAAGGGCTACGGCGTTATCACCTATGACTACCGCGGAATCGGCCAGTCCGCTCTGAAGACTGACCAGAACAATGAAGACATCCGGATGTCGGACTGGATCACCAAGGATATTCCGGGTGTGATCGAGTGGGCCAAGGAGACCTACCCGGACGTGCCGCACTTCGCTGTCGGCCACGCGGTTGGTGGTCACGGCATCGTCTACGCCGGCTCCGAGGGCACCTATGACGCAGCGGCGTTGGTCAACTGCCGCGGTATGCGTATTTCCAAGGTGCCGTCCGTGGCGGGCAAGGTCCGCGCATTCTTCATCTTCAATATTCTCGGCCCGATTAGCGGTTTCATCACTGGCCACATTCCGGCGTCGGCGTGGCGTCTAGCTGTTGAGCCGCCGAACGGTGTCATGCGTCAGTGGGCTCGTTGGGCTCGCAAGGAAGGCTACTTCTTCGACGATTCCGAGTTCGACTTCGCTAACCGCTTCTCCAAGGCTCCGCAGCCGTTCCTGTCCATCCGCGTTCCGGATGATTACTGGACTGAGGAGTCCTCGGCAGACCTGATCACCAATGTGATGAGCTCTGCTGAAAAGATTGAAAAGCGCCAGGCTCAGCCGGCTGGTGGCAAGGGCGTGGGCTACGGTGGTTACTTCCGCTCCGGTCACGAGAAGGAGTGGGACGAGCTGTTGGCCTGGTTCCAGGCCAACAAGGGCTAAGTAGGAGGTTTTATGGCGATTTCCCAGGTAGAAACGCCTTTCGGCGCGCTTGGAATCGCCACCTCCGCTCGCGGGGTCGTCGAAGTCAATCTCTTAGGTCCCGTGCTTGACGACGACCCCAGCGCCGCCGACCCCGAAGCGCAGGCGGTGGCGGAACAGGCAGCGCAGCAGTTCCGCGAGTACTTTGCCGGGCAGCGCCGCGAGTTTGCGCTGCCGCTGGACTGCGACATATTCACCCAGGATTCTTTCCGCGCTCGTGCGCTGACCGCACTGCGCGACGTGCCGTATGGCCAGGTTGTGACCTACGGTGAGCTCGCTGAAATGGCCGGCTCACCCCGTGCCGCCAGAGCTGCCGGCTCGGCCTGTGCCACCAATCCGCTGGGCATTCTGATTCCCTGTCACCGCGTGGTGCCCGCCAGTGGGGGAGCGGGGTCTTTCGGATCTTATGCCGGCGGCCGCGAAATGAAGCGCTGGCTGCTCGAACTCGAAGGTTGGCAAACAGTTATTCTTTAATGCATGACTTCGCATTCTCCGCGTGACCAGTTCGCCACCGAATTTGAGAACATCATCCGCAACCGCCGTGCCACGCGCGTCTATGCTGACGAACCGCTTGACGACGCTGACGTGCGCCGCCTCCTGGAGCTATCTCTGGAAGCTCCCAGTGCTTTTAACATTCAGTCTCGGGCTATCGTGCGCATCGAGGACCCTGAGGTGCGCCAGCAGGTAGTGGAAGCTGCCGGTGGTCAGAAGCAGGTTGCCAATGCGCCGCTGCTGCTCGCCTTCATTGGTGAGCCGACCGGCTGGAAGCGCGGTATTCCGCGCCTGGTTGAGGCCAACAAGGCGACTGGCCTGTGGGACGAAGTTGCCGCTGCCGAGCGGGAGGCCTCGATGACCTCCTTCCATGAGGCCCGCGAGGAAAAGGGTCTCTCCCGCGAGTTCGCGATCCGCGACGCCATGATTGCCGCTTCTTTCGCTATGGTCACTGCCAGCGCCTTTGGTTGGGCTAGCTCCCCGATGACGGGCTTTAGTGAGCAGAAGGTCAAGAAAGCTATCGGTGCCGGTGACACCGATGTGGCGGTAGCGCTGTTGCTGGCCATCGGTGTCCCGGGTGAGTTCCCGGCTCACCCGGGCCGTTTCGAGTTCGAGCAGCGCGCCTACACCGACCGCTACGAGGCGTAGTAGCCCCTAGCCCTACAGCGCGAGCGCTACCTCGACGGCCTGGCGGATGGCACGCTTAGCGTCCAGCTCAGCGGCCACGTCCGCGCCACCGATGATGGTGACATTGGAGTTATCGCCGGTGACGCTCTCGCGATCCTTTCCGCCCAGGCAGTCCAGATTGGATACCTGACCAGTACAGACAATCACGTTGTCAACCGCGATGACCTGTGGCTTTTCGTCGATGGTGATGTGCAGGCCCTCGTCATCGATACGGTTGTAGGTGACGCCGGTGTACTGCTTGACACCGGCCTTCTTGATTTCCGCACGGTGAACCCAACCAGTGGTCTTGCCCAGGCCCTTACCGATGCGGGAGGTCTTGCGCTGCAGCAGGTGCACCTCGCGCTCAACCTCAAACTCCTCAGCCGCGCCAGAGACCGTGCCCGGCTTGGTCAGACCCGCGCGGAACTCCGCAGGGTCACCGACGCCCCAGGCGTCCTTCCAGGCTTCGATGGTCTGGTTCGGCTTGCGAGTGAGGTATTCACACACGTCCACACCGATACCGCCAGCACCGATGACGGCCACCTTGTTGCCGGCCTGCTTCGCACCCGAGAGCAGCTCGTCGTAACGAATGACCTTCTCGTGGTCGATACCGTCAATGCCCGGGATACGCGGGGTGACACCCGTGGCCACAATCACGTGGTCAAACTTGGTCTTGAGCTCGTCGACGTCGGCACGCGTGTTCAGGTGAACCGGAACTTCGAGGACCTCCAGGCGACGGGAGAAGTACTTCAGCGTCTCGCCATAGTCCTCCTTGCCCGGAATCTTTGCGGCGAGGTTGAACTGGCCACCAATCTGGTCGGCGGCTTCGAAGATCTCCGGGTGGTGACCGCGCTGAGCTGCGGCTTCCGCGAAAGCGAGTCCAGCCACACCAGCGCCGATGACGGCGACGCGCTTGGCCTTGTCCTTCGCAACCGGCACGGATACCAACTCGGTTTCGTAAGCAGCCTTCGGGTTGACCAAACAGGTGGAGCGCTTGGCCGCGAAGGTGTGGTCCAGGCAGGCCTGGTTACAGGCGATACAGGTGTTGATCTGGTCAGCGCGACCATCGCCCGCCTTGATGGCGAAGTCAGGGTCAGCCAGCAGTGGGCGGGCCATGGAAATCAGGTCCGCATTGCCGTCAGCGAGGATCTTCTCCGCAACCTCGGGGCGGTTGATTCGGTTGGAGGCTGCCACCGGGACGTCGACAAGCGAACGGAGACGACCAGTCAGATCCGTGAATGCGGCGCGCGGCACGGACGTAACGATGGTGGGGACGCGTGCTTCGTGCCAGCCGATACCGGTGTTGAAGACATCGACGCCAGCCTCGACCAGACGCTGCGCGAGTTCAGTGGTCTCGGACCAGGTCTGGCCGTCTTCCACCAGGTCAAGCAGCGAAATGCGGTACTGCAGTAGGAAGTCCTCGCCCACCTCGGCGCGAATGCGGCGGACAATTTCGATGGGCAGGCGCATGCGAGCCTCGGCGCTGCCACCCCAGTTGTCCGAGCGGTGGTTGGTGCGCTCGGCCAGGAACTGGTTGAGCAGGTAACCCTCGGAACCCATAACCTCGATGCCGTCGTAACCGGCGCGCTTTGCGAGCTTCGCGGCGCGGACATAAGCGCCGATAGTGCGTGAGACATCAAAGCCGGTGAGGCGGTGAGCCTTAAACGGGCTAATCGGCGACTGACCGGTATTGGCGGAGCGAGCCAGCGGGCTGTAGCTGTAACGACCGGCGTGCAGCACCTGCAGCACGATGTGGCTGCCGTGGGAGTGCACGAGGTCAGTAACGCGGCGGTGATTGTCCGCCATGCGCTTCGACGCCATCATCGAACCGGCCGGAGTCAGCCAACCCTCGATGTTGGGAGCATAACCGCCGGTGACGATGAGCCCCACGCCACCTTCGGCGCGCCGACCCAGGTAGGCAGCCAGCTTGGGGATATCACGGGTGCGATCTTCCAGGCCGGAGTGCATTGATCCCATGATGATGCGATTGCGCAGAGTTAGAGGACCGACGTCGAGAGGGGAGAGAAGATGTGGGAAGTGAGGCTGGTCAGACATGCAACCAGTATCGCGGTTTTAGCGGCTGTGTATGAGGTGAATCGGAAAAATTCCGGCACAGTTTTATATACGTTTCACGTGGAACATCAGGTGTAAAGCACACGCAGTCTTCGGCGCAGGAGGGTGTCGTATGACTACAGTCGGGGATATTAGTAGACGCATGTAGCAAGGAGTTGAGCCCCCATGACCTCTGAAACTTCAACTAATGGCAAGAAAGTAGCTGTAGTTACCGGTGCTTCTTCTGGTATTGGTGCAGCCACTGCCAAGCAGTTCGCAGCTGAAGGTTTCCGCGTTGTGCTGGGAGCCCGCCGCGAGGACAAGCTCGAGGCTGTCGCGGAGGAGATTCGCGCTGCCGGTGGTGAAGCGACGGTCTACAAGGTTGACGTCACCTCCGACGCCGATGTGGCGGCGCTGGCTAAGGCCGAACCGCGCGTCGACGTGCTGGTTAACAACGCCGGTGGCGCCTGGGGCATGGAATCGGTTGAAGGCGCTGTCGAGGAAAAGTGGCGCTGGATGTACGAGGTCAACGTGCTGGGCACCCTGCGCGTCACTCGCGCACTGCTGTCCGCATTGAAGTCCATCAGCGGCATTGTGCTCACCGTCGGCTCGATTGCCGGCCGTCAGGTCTACACCGGCGGTGCCGGCTACAACGCGGCCAAGCACGCTGAGCGCGCGCTGGTGGAAGTCCTGCGTCAAGAGGTTGCTGCCGATGGCGTGCGCGTCACCGAAATCGATCCGGGGCGCGTCCACACCGACTTCTCACTCGTGCGTTTCGACGGCGACGAGACCAAGGCCGCAGCGGTCTACGATGGCGTTGAGTCGCTGACCGCCGATGATGTTGCCGACATCATCGTGTTCGCGGCCACCCGTCCGAAGCGCGTCAACATTGACTTCCTGCAGGTGACCCCCATCGACCAGGTGGGCGGCGCGAAGCCGAAGAAGTAAACCGACTACATAGAGGAGCCGTACATGAGCATCGATATTGCCGCTGACACCAAGATTGCCCTGGTCACGGGTGCAAGCCGTGGTATTGGCCTGGCGGTCGCCAAGGATCTCTCCCGTGACCACCATGTCATTGTGGGCGCTACCAGTGCTGAGTCTGCCGAGAAGGTGGCGTCGCAGTTGCCGTCGGCAAGCGTATTCGTTGCTGATCTGGGTGATACCGACGCCGTAAACGCGGAAGTGGCAAAGCTGTTGGAGGCGCTCGGTGGGCGCGGGCTGGATGTGCTCGTGCACTCGGCGGGCGTGTACGTCGATGGGGACGTGGCGGAGGTTTCGCGTGCGGACTGGTCGCGAATTATGGACATCAACGTCGTCGCCGTCGCCGACCTGACACGCCAGCTGTTGCCAGCGCTGCGCAAGGCGGAGGGCACGCTGGTGACAATCAACTCGGGCTCGGGATTTCGCGCTTCAGCTGGTACTTCGCCGTATGCGGCGTCGAAGTTCGCGCTGCGGGCCTTCACCGATGCGCTGCGCGAGGAAGAGCGTGGCGCGGTACGAGTCAGCTCCGTGCACCCCGGGCGCGTCGATACCGATATGCAGGTTCAGCTGCAGTCGAATTGGCACCGTGATGATGCGGATTGGCGTTACGACGGAACGAAGTTCATGCGGCCTGAATCGATCGCAGCCGCAGTACGTCTGGCCGTTGATACCGGAGCGGATGCCAACGTGGATGAAATCCAGGTGCGCCCGCGCGGATAGCCGCGCAAAAGGTAGCTGAGACAAGCAAAAAGTGTGCCCACCAGGCGGATAGCCGGTGGGCACACTTTCGTGTGCAGGCTTCTTACTGAGCGTCCAGATTCAGGCGCTCGTGCATTGCCTTGACCTCGCGCGGGACAACCTTGCCGATGGCGTTGCGCGGCAGGGAGTCGACGAAGAAGACGCGGTCCGGAGTGGAGTGCTCGGCCAGAGTTTCGCGGACGTACTCGCGCAGCATGTCCTCGGTGAGGTTCTTGCCGGCCTCATTGTCCTCGCGGACAACGTAGAGGAACAGGTCAGCGAAAATCTCGTCGTTTTCGTTGCTGCCGTGGCAGAAGACATCGGCGATGCCCGGCACCGGGCCCAGAATTTCTTCGACCTCGCGTGGGAAGACGTTCTCGCCGCCCTTGATCACCATGTCGTCGGAGCGACCACAGATGTACAGGTAGCCGTCCTGGTCGATACGGCCGAGGTCACCAATCTGGAACAGGCCATCGACGGTGGTGAACTTGTCCTTCTTGTTCAGGTAACCGATGAAGGAGAGCTCCTGAGCGGTGTGGATCATGCCAACCTCACCCGGCTCGACTTCCTTGCCGTCGTCACCCAGGATGCGAACCTTGGCGCCAATTGCCGGGCGACCTGCGGAGTCCGGGCGGGCTGCGAGGTCCGCGCCGGATGCGATGGAGCACAGGCCGGCCTCGGTGGAGCCGTAGAAGTTACAGATAACCGGACCGAAGCGGTGAGTCAGCGCGGAGACGAGCCAGCCCGGGATGGCGTTACCAGAGGAGACAATGAAGCGGAACGGGCCAATCTTGCGGTTCGGCTCCTCATCCAGAACATCCTTGATCTGGCGCAGGAAGAAGGCCGCGGAAATCATGCCGTTACAGCCGTACTGTTCACACTGGTCAACAGCCTTCTTCGGGTCGAAGACACGCATGGTGACAATGGTGGAGCCGGTAGCCATGCCAATCAGCACATTTGCCCAGCCCCAGGCGTGGAACATGGATGCGGACTGGTGAATGACCATGTTGCGGCGCCACGGAATACGATCGGCGATTGCACCCACGGTTGCCGGTGTCTTGGGCTCATTGCGCAGGACACCCTTCGGGATGCCGGTGGTGCCGGAGGACATGATGATGATGCGTCCCTGCTCCGGCTTCGGATCTAGCTTGGCGTTCGATGTACGACCTTCTTCAATGAGGTCTTCCATGAACACGAAGTTCTTGCCCGCGTTCTTGCGGGTCTCCGGCTTGGTCACGGAGGTAATAACGACGGTGACATCGTCGAGGTCTTCTGGCAGGTTGCCCAGGAACTCGTCATCGACGAACAGGAACTTGGCCTTATTCTGGTCAACGACACCGCGAATCTGAGTCGGGCCGGAGCCGATGTTCATCAGCATAATTTCGGAGCCGATGAAGCCCTTGATAGCCATCGGCAGAATAATGCCGCGGCCGTTACGTGCGATAACACCGAAGCTGGACTTCTGGGTCATGCCACGGTCCATCAAGGCGCGAGCCAGGGCGTGAGAGTTGTCAAGCAGCTGAGAATAGGTGAGTTCACCGTCATCGTCGACAAGGGCGAGGCGATCCGGGTAGCGCAGCGCACTCATGGAAATCAGGCTGGCGACGGAGAACTTCAGGCGACGCAGGTAATCGAGAATCTTCGGCGCCGTCTTCGGAGTCATGTACAGGGCACCAGTACGCAGGAGTGGTGGAATCGACTGGGCAAAAGCCTTGATTTGGAGCCCAAGTGGTACTTCCGGAGCCTTCATTTCAGCTGCCATGGGTGAGAATCCTCCAAGATGATGGACAAGCGATTAATAGCGCCAAGCGACTCTTTAGTCACACTGACACCATCAGTCACGGTAGTGCGATTTTGTAACAACCAGACTTTAACAAACCTGTGCCGCGTCAAAAAGTAGTTTCCACGAAGAAAAGTAAAAAATACGCAGTCGGCGTGCGCAATGCTTTACGACGGATACCTTTTCGCGTACGGGCTCGAGGATACAGTGTTATCAAACAGTTATAAACCGACGGGAAGCAGTGAATATAACGAAAGGATAACACTGCGGTAACGAATTCAATTCTGATATTGACGTATATAACTCTATGAACCCAGGGGTTTTCGGTTGGTTTGTTTGACGGGGCGGGCAGTAGCTGAATGGCGGTCGCCCCCAGAAATTAGGGGGCTAGGAATCTTCTGAAAAATAGAAATGTTCGAGACTAGGAGGGGCGGAGGTTGCGAGTGCGTAGCTGAATAGGTGGCATATTCGCTGGCTTGAGCCTCGGTGTGCGGCATCGGTGAGCGTCGGAGGAAGTTGCCCTAATTCAGGGTTAGGGCGGCAAGTGTGGGCTCATCCTCTGGTGTGCAGGTAGAGAGCCAACGGTCGATGGCATCGTACTCCGCCTGTGTGAGCCACAGGTGGTATTTCTGTTTTACTGCCACCTGGCGAGCGACATACTGGCAGCGAAATGGCTTATTGGCGGGTACCCAGGATGCGGCATCGCTATCCCGCTTCTGTTGATTGGCGGGGCCATCGACGGCCAAGAGGTTGAGGGGGTCATTGGCAAAGTCCTGCCGAACCTCGGGCGGGAGTTGCTGTGCCCCCTTTTGCCAGGCGTCGCTTAAGGCTACGACATGGTCGATTTGAACGGCAGAAGAGGTATCGCGGCCACGCTGGAACTCAATCATCGTGCCGGTATAGGGATCCAGTAATTGCCCTGAAAGCACGACGCAATCGTGGCTATTTGGTTTGTACTCCTTATTAATAAGGTCACGATTCAAAATATCGTTTCGCGTGTCACATCCGTTGTGCCCAAACTCGGCAGAGACGTCGTCGCTCCAACGTTGCCCGAACTCATCGCGCGCATAGCCGGTTTTCGGTGCGCGCCCTTTTACCTCCAGCTGGTTGAGGGCGCTACGGATGCCGTCGATAGGCGATGTGCCGGGCGCTGGGGTGTCCGGGGCGGCGGGGGCGTGGGGCACTTCGGGAATCTCGGGCGCGGGTTCCTCTGGCTCGGGCGTAAATGCGGGTGCCGGTGCCGGGCTGTATGACTGGCTCTCTGGAGTGGGGGCTGTGGGAGCCGTGCAGCCGCTGAGGATTGTCGCTGCGCCGATAAGGAGGGCGAGGCCCTGCAGTGGCGAGCGGAAACGACGGTTGGCGAGCATGGAGCTAACCATAGCGGTGGGGGCGGATTGGGTATGGAGAGAGGTGCGCTAAAGAATCGAACAATTGTGCGTAGTTAGCGGGGGTGGTAGCTCGATTAGGGGGTTATGGCGTTAAAGCGGGTAGTAAAAGCCCGGTTTTAGTCGAACGGGAAGGGTGTTCTAGCTCCTTCGGGGGTGGGTAAATATAGCTAGTTCCCTAAATACGTATTGCAATACGCCTAGGTGAAAGTGCATTGTTAAAACAGTTGGAAATATAGATAACCCGTGTCCCCCAATTGGCACATTGCACCTACAAGGGGAAAACAGCCATGACAGCTAAGACAGCCATGACTCTGACCGAAACAGCGACCACATTGCCTCGTGGTCCTCAGAGGGAAGGTCTCTACCACCCGTCGAACGAACATGATGCGTGTGGCGTGGCCTTTGTTGCCGACATTTACGGTCGCCAGACCCATGACATTGTGGAAAAGGGCATTCAGGCACTGGTCAACCTCGACCACCGCGGTGCCGCCGGCGCCGAGAAGACCATCGGCGACGGTGCCGGCATTCTCATTCAGGTTCCGGATGCCTACTACCGTGCTGAGCTGAGCAAGGAAGGCGTTATTTTGCCGCCGGCCGGAACCTACGCCACCGGTATTGCGTTCCTGCCGCAGTCGCGCATGGCCACCCTCGATGCCATCCGGGCTATTGAAGACATCTGCGCCGAAGAGGGCATCGAGATCTTGGCATGGCGCGATGTGCCGATTAACGCTGACGGGCTTGGTCAGATGGCTCGCCAGGCTATGCCGGTGCTGCGTCAGCTCTTCGTTACCGCGAAGAACTACGAGGGTCGCCAGCTCAGCGATATCGATCTCGACCGCAAGATGTTCTTCCTGCGTAAGCGCTGCGAGCGTGAGCTGGGTGAACAGGGCGCCGGCGAGGGCTCTGGTGGCGACACCGTGTATTTCCCGTCGCTGTCCAGCCGCACGATCGTCTACAAGGGCATGCTGACTACTCCGCAGCTGAAGGATTTCTACCTTGACCTGCAGCAGAAGGAAGTCACTTCCGCGCTCGCCATCGTGCACTCGCGCTTTTCCACGAACACTTTCCCGTCCTGGCCGCTGGCACATCCGTACCGCTACGTCGCTCACAATGGCGAAATCAACACCGTGCGCGGCAACGAGAACTGGATGCGCGCCCGCGAGTCGCTGATTCGCTCTGGCAAGCTGGGAAACATCGACCGCGCACTGCCGGTGTGCGACCCCAACGGTTCTGACACTGCGCGTTTCGACGAGGCCCTGGAGCTACTGCATCTCGGTGGTCGCAGTCTCCCGCACGCGGTCATGATGATGGTTCCGCAGGCCTGGGAGCACGACGACAATCTCAGCCCGCAGGTTCGCGCGTTCTACGAGTACCACGCCTGCCTGATGGAGCCGTGGGACGGCCCCGCTGCCATCTGCTTTACCGACGGCCAGGTCATCGGTGCCACCCTGGATCGCAATGGTCTGCGCCCGGGGCGCATCTGGGTGACCGACGAGGGCCTGGTGGTGATGGCCTCCGAAGCTGGTGTCCTGGATATCCCGCCGGAGCAGATTGTGCAGCGCACGCGCGTGCAGCCGGGGCGCATGTTCCTGGTGGACATGAAGGCCGGTCGCATTATTGAGGACAAGGAGATTAAGTCCACGCTGGCCGCCACCGGTCCATACGAGGAATGGATCAAAGCGGGCCTGGTCGACATCACCGACCTGCCACGAGAGCGCTACCAGTACATGCCGCATGTCCGCGCGGTGTTGCGGCAGCGCGTCTTCGGCATCACCGAGGAAGACGTTGACCTAATCATCCGCCCGATGGCACTCACCGGCGCGGAGGGCCTGGGTTCGATGGGCTCGGACACGCCAATCGCGGCACTGTCCAACCGCCCCCGCATGCTGTTCGACTTCTTCTCGCAGCGGTTCGCACAGGTGACCAACCCGCCGCTGGACTCGCTGCGCGAAAGGTCCATCACCAGCATGAATACGTTGCTGGGGGCAGAGACCAACATCCTGGAGCCCACTGCCGATGCCGCGCGTCGCATCCGGCTTGAGCATCCAATCCTGGACAACCACGACTTTGTCACCCTGTGCCAGGCGGGCAAGAACGAGGAGTACTCCGAGTTCCGTGCCGAGGTCATCTCCGGCCTGTACCCGGTCGCCCGCGGTGGCCGTGGCCTGCGCAACGCTATCCGTCGTGTTCGCCGTGAGGTCTCTGAGGCCATTGACCGTGGTGCCCGACTGATTGTGCTGTCTGACCGTGAGTCCAACGAGCGCTTTGCCCCTATCCCGTCGCTGCTGCTGACCTCCGCGGTTCACCACCACCTGGTGGAGGAGCGCACTCGCACGCGCGCCAGCCTCATCATTGAGGCTGGCGACGCCCGCGAGGTGCACCACATGGCCATGCTGCTGGGCTTTGGCGCCGATGCCATTAACCCGTACATGGCTTTCGAAACCATCGATGAGCTGCGCATGAAGGACCAGCTCGGAGCTCTGACGTTGGATCAGGCCTGCTCGAACTACTGCAAGGCTGCCTCCAAGGGCGTGCTGAAGGTCATGTCCAAGATGGGTATCGCCTCACTGCAGTCCTACCGTGGCGCTCAGCTGGCCGACACCGTCGGTCTGTCGCAGGAGTTCCTGGACGAGTACTTCACCGGCACTGTTTCTCCGCTGGAAGGTATTGGTCTCGACGAGGTCGCAGAAGATGTTGCCGCGCGCCACCGCAGCGCATTCCTGCCGCGCCCGGAAGAGCAGGCACACCGCGAGCTGGATCTCGGGGGCGAGTACAAGTGGCGTCGCGAAGGCGAGTACCACCTGTTCAACCCGGAGACCATCTACACGCTGCAGCATGCCACCCGCACTGGTCAGTACGCGGTCTTCCGCGACTACACCAACAAGGTCGATGCGCAGACCAAGCAGCTGGCAACTCTGCGCGGCATGCTCGAGTTCGCCTCGGACCGCGAGCCAATCGACATTGAAGAGGTCGAACCGGTCTCGAGCATCGTCAAGCGTTTCTCCACCGGCGCAATGAGCTATGGCTCCATCTCTGCGGAGGCACACGAGACGCTGGCCATCGCTATGAATCGCCTGGGTGCGATGTCCAACTCCGGCGAGGGCGGCGAGGACCCAGACCGTTTCGAAATGGAGGCCAACGGCGACTGGAAACGCTCTGCCATCAAGCAGGTCGCATCGGGCCGCTTCGGTGTGACCAGCCACTACCTGTCCAACTGCACCGACATCCAGATCAAGATGGCCCAGGGTGCAAAGCCCGGCGAGGGTGGCCAGTTGCCACCGAACAAGGTCTACCCGTGGATCGCGGAGGTCCGCATCACCACCCCGGGCGTGGGGCTAATCTCGCCGCCACCGCACCACGACATCTACTCAATCGAGGATCTGGCACAGCTCATCTACGACCTCAAGAACGCCAATCCGCGCGCCCGCATTCACGTCAAGCTCGTCTCCGAGCAGGGCGTGGGTACCGTCGCCGCTGGTGTCTCGAAGGCGCATGCCGACGTCGTGCTGATCTCCGGCCACGATGGCGGCACTGGTGCCTCGCCACTGACCAGTCTCAAGCATGCTGGCGGTCCGTGGGAGCTGGGGCTCGCTGAAACCCAGCAGACCCTGATGCTCAACGGGCTGCGCGACCGCATCCGCGTGCAGTGCGATGGCCAGCTCAAGACCGGTCGTGATGTCGTGGTCGCGATGTTGCTGGGCGCTGAGGAGTTTGGTTTTGCCACCGCTCCGCTGGTGGTTGAGGGCTGCATCATGATGCGCGTCTGCCACCTGGACACCTGCCCAGTCGGTATTGCCACCCAGAATCCGAAGTTGCGGAGCAAGTTCACCGGCCGTGCCGAGCACGTGGTCAACTTCTTCACCTTCATCGCCCAGCAGGTCCGTGAATACCTCGCTGAGCTGGGATTCCGTACCATCGATGAAGCGGTCGGACATGCCGAGTGCCTGCGTCTGCGCAAGGATCTGGGCAACCTTCCGCGCGTCGCAAAGCTTGACCTGGAGCGAATCCTGCACGTTGCCGAGAGCCCCTTCTTTGCGGACCAGGATTCCTACTGCACGAAGGCGCAGGACCACGGGCTCGAGGGTGCGTTGGACGAGCGCCTCATCGATGAAGCGCAGCCAGCGCTGCGTACGGCGCGCGCGAATGGGCTGGCGCCGACACCGGTATCGCTGCACCACGCCATCAGCAATGTGAACCGTTCCGTGGGCACGCGCCTGGGGTACGAAGTCACCAAGGTCGCAGGTAAGCAGGGGCTTGCCGACGACTCCATCGTCGTCAACCTGCTCGGTTCCGCCGGTAACTCGCTGGGCGCGTTCCTGCCGGCCGGTGTGACCATCAAGCTGGAGGGCGATGCCAACGACTTCGTCGGCAAGGGCCTATGCGGCGGCAAGATTGTGGTCCGGCCTTCACGTTCGGCCCCGCCGACCGCGGATGTGGCTACCGACACGATTGCCGGCAACGTCATTGGTTTCGGTGCCACTAGCGGTGAAATCTTCGTCCGCGGCACCGTCGGCGAGCGCTTCTGTGTGCGTAACTCCGGTGCCACGGCCGTGGTCGAGGGCATCGGTAACCACGGTTGCGAGTACATGACCGGTGGCCGCGTCGTAGTGGCGGGCCCGGTCGGTCACAACTTCGGCGCCGGTATGAGTGGCGGTATCGCCTACCTGCTGGATAACGAGGCGACGCGGGCGAACATCAACACCGAGTTGGTCGACATCGTGCCGCTGGGTGATGAGGACATCAGCTGGCTGGAGGCAACGCTGTCGAAGCACCGCAAGCTCACGGGTTCTAAGACTCGGTTCCCGGCTGCACAGTTCATCAAAATTATGCCGCGTGATTACGCCCGAATTCTCGACGTAGTCGCGAAGGCAAAGGACAACGACGCTGACATCAACGAGGCAATCATGGAGGCAGTAACCAATGGCTGATCCGAAGGGTTTCATGAAGTTCCAGCGCGAAGAGCCTGCTCATCGCCCGGTTCCGCTGCGTCTGATGGACTGGAAAGAGGTCTATGAGGAGGCTAGTCAGGAGCACCTGCAACAGCAGGCGACCCGCTGCATGGACTGCGGCGTGCCGTTTTGTCACTCGGCCTGCCCTCTGGGCAACATCATTCCGGAGTGGAATGACCTGGTTCGTCAGAACCGCTGGCAAGAGGCTTTCGAGCGCTTGCACGCCACCAATAACTTTCCCGAGTGGACCGGTCGCCTGTGTCCGGCTCCGTGCGAGGGCGGTTGTGTGCTCGGCATCAACGACGATGCGGTGACCATTAAGAATATTGAGCTGGCCATCGTTGAACGCGGCTTCGATGAGGGCTGGGTGCAGCCGATTGTGCCGACTTTCGACACCGGTCAGCACATCGCTGTCATCGGCTCCGGGCCGGCGGGCCTTGCTGCAGCACAGCAGCTGACTCGCGCCGGGCATGATGTCACGGTCTTCGAGCGTGACGACAAGATTGGTGGTCTGATGCGCTACGGTGTACCGGACTACAAGATGGAGCAGCACTTCCTTGACCGTCGCCTTGAGCAGATGGAAATCGAGGGCACTGAGTTCCGCACCAACATCTCACCGACAGCCGCTGACCTGGCCGATTTCGATGCAGTGGTCCTAGCTACCGGCGCCTCGCTGGCCCGCGACCTGCCCGTTGATGGCCGTGACCTCGAGGGCATTCACCAGGCTATGGAGTACCTGCCGGGTGCCAACCGCGTTGCCGTAGGCGAGCTCGACAGCCCGCCAATTGATGCCAAGGGCAAGAAGGTTGTCGTCATTGGCGGTGGCGACACCGGTATTGACTGCTTTGGTACCGCGCTGCGTCAAGGTGCTGCGTCCGTCACGCAGTTCGATATCCGTCCGCGGGCTCCGAAGTCCCGTGCGGCGTCGACTCCGTGGCCGATGTACCCGCTGGTCTGGCGCGTGGCGACTGCCCACGAAGAAGGTGAGTACACCATCACCGGTTCCGAGCCGCCAGAGGTTACCGAGGCGCTCGGCCTTAACGCTCGCGTCACCGGTGAGACGCTGGGCAAGCGCGTCTTCAACGTCAACACCGTCTCCTTCCACGGCGAGGACGGTCACGTGACCGGTCTGTCCGCCAACGAGGTCGAGGTCATCGATGGGAAGCGCGTGCCCATGGAGGACACGGATTTCGAGCTCGATGCCGACCTAGTTCTCATTGCTCTGGGCTTCTCCGGTCCGGAGCGCGGGGGCCTGCCGCATGAGCTGGGTATTCAGTTCAACGATCGCGGTGTGATGATGCGTGACGACGACTACCTCGCCGTGCGCCACGATATCGAGCAGAACTTCGACGGTCCGGTGTTCGTGGCCGGTGACAATGGCCGCGGTGCCAGTTTGATTGTGTGGGCTATCGCCGAAGGCCGCGCCTGCGCCGAGGCCGTGGATCAGTACCTGATGGGCGAGTCCAACCTGCCTCGCGCGGTGGAGCCAGAAGACGCTCCAATTAAGTTGTAAACCCTGGTTTAGTTCACCACTATGTCGCCGCGTGCCCCCATTTCGGCATGCACCATCTGGTGGTCAACAAAGTGGTACGTGCCTGGCTCCGGGAATTCGGCCTCAACATAACCACCCTGCGCGGCACCGAGGTCAAGGGCTTGGGCGCCGCCCACGCCGTCGTCAAGCAAAAGCGCGCCCTCCTTGTACACGCGGTGGAACTGCGTGCCGACGATGTGGAAGCTCGTGCCCTTGTTTGGACCTGCGGCAAGTACCCAGAAACGTACCGTCTCACCTGCGCGAATACGAATTGGGTGGGTGAGATACTGGTCGGGGTAGCCGTTGAACTTGTAGATATCGGGGTCCTCGGCCATGGTCTTGTCGGCATCGGGGCCGTCCTCGCCCCAGTAGCTTTCCGACTGCACCAGAAGAACTTCGTGGTCGACTTCGGTGAGATTCGGTGGGTCGATAATGACAGCACCGTGCATGCCGGCAGCGATGTGCATGGACATGGGCATGGTTGCGCAGTGGTACATCCAGATACCCGCCCGGTCAGCACGGAAGCGGTACTCAAGCTGTTCACCAGGGGCAATGTCGCGCATAGGTTCATCCGGTGCAACGATGCCGGCATGAAAGTCGATGGAGTGACTCATGGTGCCGTCATTAATGAGCGTGACGACGAACTCGTCGCCCACCTTGCCGCGCAGAGTTGGCCCCAGCGGTTTGCCGTTGTAAACCCAGTGCTGCTGCTCGACGCCAGGGGCAGCGTAGCCAGTGAATTCGCTGGCCCGCAGCGTGACGTGGTGAACCGTGGCGTCCTCGGCGGGTTCTAATAGCGGGTTGATGGTGGGGGAATCCGGGCCGGGTAGCTCGCCGACATTCCCGAGTGCGCCTGGCGTGGCATGGCCGGAGTGGCTGCCGTGCTCGGTGCGGTGTGAATGATTCGAACCACCTGCATTAACTGTGAGCGTCATGCCCATCTGGCGGTGGCCAGCAATGGTGCACCAACCGTCAATGTCGCCAGGGACGACCGGCACTTCGATGGTGGCGGAGTCGCCGGGGGAGACTCGGCCGGTGTCCTCGCCGGTGGCCAAGCGCAGATCGTGGACTTGGGAATCCGCGTTGACCATGGTGATGACCAGGCGGTCGCCGGGGTTCGCCTCAATGACGTTCGGGGTATAGGTCATATCGTTGGCAGTGACCGTGACCTCGACGGTTTCTCCGGTGGGCGCAACATCACCGGTGGTTTCCATGCTGCTCGTACCACCACCGCTACCGCTCAGCGCAACGCCGACGGATACTACCAGGCCTAATACAGCCAGAGCAGCGGTAGTTTGAGCACCGAGACGACGCGCGGTTGCTTGCAGCTCGACCGGCTTCGGCGATGCTTCCTTGTTAGCTCGTGCCTTCTGGCGTTCCTTCAGCGCACCAATCTGTGCCTTTGCGGCCCGGCCGACCAGCGGTAGGTAGGACACTAATGCGAGGGAGACCAGCGCGGAGACCGCCACCTTGGTCCACGACGGCAGTGGTAGCAGCCACAGTGCCAGACCAATATTGATGGTCGACCAGCGGAATGCGCCCGCACGGTCAAGTTCCTTCATACCTGCTGAGACTGGACCAGCACCTCCGCCGATGGTTGCGGGCAGGAGTTGGCTCATCATGCCGATAAGCAACTGAGCGCCGAAACCGATTACCAGCGGCAGCGTGAGGGTTGAGATTACGAAGCCGTCGTCAAGCGCCTTGACTGTGGCGACTGCGAGTGTGCCGATTAGCCATACGATGGCGGCCGCGACAGACAGCGCCGGGTAGCTGAGACGGTCGCGCGGGTCTTTAGCGACAGTCATGACGTTGTGTGCCCACGGGATGGCGGCTATGACCCAGCCGATAGTGATAATGCCAAGGCCGACCGAGGCGATCCAGTTGAAGCTGGTCAGTGCACCGATCGCGGTAACTGCGATACCTATGAGCTGTACTGCTAGTGCCAGCTTCGGGCGGGAATGCGGCGACATCTGGGTTCGCCACAGCGCTGGGAACATGGTGATGAGCGTGCCGCAGGCCGCGAGCCCGAGGAAGCCAATGAGGTTGACGGCTTCGTGTGCCAATAGGAGGTCGTCGTGAAGCGCTTTGCCCTTCGGAGATGCGAGGATGGCGCCGAGTGCAGCGCCGATGGGCAGTAGGCATGCCGACGCGACGTAGTGCGCAACGGAGATGGCGAATGGCCGATCGCGCTTCGCTACCAGGTCGCGTCCGAGGGAAATCGCATGCCATGCGACGGCGACGCCGATGACCGCCGCGCCGACGGTGGTCACTGGCCACCAGTCACCGAGCTTGCCGACGACCGTTGCGACAATACCTACGTTGAGCAGGTAAATATTTGCCAACTGAATCTTCCGATTGCCAACGGGCACGTCGATTTTCAGTAGCTTTTCGGTGAAGTGGCGGCCCCAGATGAGGATGGAGTTGGTGACGGCGCCGAGGGTAAAGAGATGCACCAACAGCCAACGGCCATCGGTGACGAAAGGGTGAATGAGTGCTGCCACAATGATGGAGGCGAACCACCAGCGCACTGGCATACCGGCCTTGCGATGCCAGGACATGCGGCGCTTCTTGCCAGGCTTAGTAGGCGGTTTGGTTGTGGGGGATTGGGGTTCTGGTGTGGCGTGCGACGACATATATCAATAATACGCATACTGGGTGCGCATTTAATATGGGCGCATGTAAGAGTGCTTTTATTTGGTCGGGTCTTCGCCGTTTTTGTGGGCCTGCCAGAACTGTGTGGTCTTCTGTGTCTGACCCATCCGGTTTTGAATCAGCATCAGGGCAGCAAGGAAGGGCTTCCGGGTGATGAAAGCGCGTGCCCGACGCATTGATGATGTGCTCACGGGGAAGTGTAACCCTTTTGTCAAAAACGATTGTTTGAGTATTCACGCAAATACTTCCTTGAATAAATATCTCAATAAAGAGGTGATTTTGCATTAATTGCAATCGTCAGGAAGTGGTTACGTTAGAAGCTAGTTTGTACAGCTAGTTAGATGAATGTAAACAGATTGAAGCTTCAGTAAACAGTTGGTGAAACGTTGTTTTACCAGGGAGAATGATGAGTGGTAAAGGTGGCTTTTTGGCTACCCGAACGATGGGGTAGCCCTTTGTAGTAGGGGGCTGTAAATGTAGTTCATATCGCATAGTATGCCAAGCCTGTGGAACGCATTGTGCGTAAGAAAATTTAACCAGCAGTAAAAGGCATAAGAATGTTTATCCGAGACTGGAAGCAGCTCGCCTGGTGCGTATTTGACGTACTCGCCTGGCTGATTGCGCTGTCCGCCGCTAACGGAATCGTCCGCGGTGAATTGGTATCTTTCTCTGAAATATCAGGCACTAATTTTTTGGTTGTCGCTGTCGCCGTGGCCGTCATCGTCCTGCTCGGCCTGCTGCTCGGGGAGTACACCAACCCACAACGCGTATGGCCCGGCAGTCGAACTGAAGATATTGTTCTGCTGAGCATCAGCATGGGCGGCGCTACCGCAGCCACTGGGTTAGCTCAAATCCTGAAGACCTTCCCGGAAATTGCGTGGTACGTTCCGTTCGCAGGCGGCTGTGTCGCAACTTTGGCAAGTATCTATACCCGAACTCTCGCTCGCTGGATTACCAACAACTTTGGCTCCCGTCAGACGGATGATCGCTTGATTGTTCTCGGTGCAGGCCGTCGAGCCAAATTCTTTATTAACAGCCTTACGGATTCCGGTATCTCCCGTGAGAACCGCTTCCACTTGGTTGGAATCGTCGATCCCAAAGAAAGCGGCGAGAACCATATTTCTCGTATCCATGGTCTCCGCGTGATTCGTGGAATTGATCAGCTGGGTGAGCTCGCATCGCGTACTTCGGCGCAGTCGGTCATCATTGCGACTGATGAGCCACTGTCCACTGAGTGCATCAACGTCCTCAACCACATTTGTGAGGAATCGTCGCTGCGCCTGCTCATTCTGCCGCCGGTGGAAGAGTACTCGCGCCACCGTGGTGCTGTCGCTACCTCGCAGGTGCGCGAAATTAACATCGCCGACCTCATTGGCCGTCAGCCTCTGCACCTGGATGAATCCAAGGTCGCTTCCATAATCCGCGGTAAGAAGGTGCTGGTCACCGGCGCTGGAGGTTCTATCGGTTCCGAAATCTGCCGACAGGTTCACCGCTTTGAGCCGGCAGAACTGATCATGCTGGATCGCGATGAGGGCGGCTTGCATGCCACGCAGCTGTCTCTGACGGGTTCGGCGCTTCTCGACGGCTCCGATACTGTCCTGGCTGATATCCGTGACGCGGAAATGCTGACGCAGATCTTCACCGAGCGCAAGCCCGATGTTGTCTACCATGCTGCAGCTCTCAAGCACCTGCCGCTGTTGGAGAGCTACCCTGCAGAAGCAGTTCAAACCAATGTCATCGGAACTCAGAACGTCCTGGATGCAGCGGCTGCGGCCAACGTTTCAACCGTTATTAATATTTCCACGGACAAGGCTGCGAACCCGGCCTCGATTCTGGGTGAATCCAAGCGCGCTGCGGAACGTCTGACTGCGCACATGGGGAAAACTCACGAAGGTGTCTGGGCATCTGTCCGCTTCGGTAACGTGTTTGGCTCGCGCGGTTCAGTCATTACGACTTTCCAGCGTCAGATTGAAGAGGGCGGCCCGGTGACGGTGACGCATCCTGACGTTCAGCGCTACTTCATGACCATTCCGGAGGCATCGCAGCTGGTGCTGCAGGCTACCGTTATTGCAGAGTCCGGTGAGACTCTGGTGCTGGAGATGGGTAAGCCGGTCAAGATTGCTGAGCTGGCGGAGAACCTCATTAGGCTCCATGACGCAGACGTAGAGATTGTCTACACGGGCCTTCGCGAAGGTGAGAAAATCTCCGAAGACTTGGTTGATGACCGCGAGGTTCCCAAGATCGGTGATCGTCATCCGCTAATCACTGAGGTACGTGTTGAGCCGGAACGGCTGAATTCGCGGATTCTTCCGTGCACACATGATCACGATGCGGCACGTCGTTGGCTTGCAGAGCACGGTGGGGCGCAAAGCAGTATTGAGGCGCATCCCACCGGTGCACAATCGCTTGCAACCGCTAGCTCGAAAGCAAAATAGTTAGGATGACTCCCCACCGTGACAACCACCAGCTCCTCTAACTCCGGGCAGCTGGCGCAAAGAGTTCGAACAGTTGCGACGATTTCGGCAGCTTCAGCGCTCGCCGCAGTCGTCGCCTTTGTGGTCAGTATTCTTTCCGCGCGAGTGCTGGGGCCCGCCGGTCGAGGCGAGGTCGCTACCGTTTTGCAGTTCGCCTATATTGTGGCGCCATTCGTCGGCTTTGGGGCCGATCGGCTTTTGCTGCGCCGCGATGATTACGACCACGGTCTCATTCCGAGTGGTTTCGCCATGACTGTAGTCGCTCTGATTGCCTGTGCCATTGCAGGTGTCGTCTACGGACCATGGACGGCGATGGCCGGCGTCGTCGCCTTGGTTACCGTGTCATTTTCCATGGTTCGTGCCATGGCTATCAGCCGCCATCGAGTGTCCTTCTTCGTCGTAGTATTCATCGGTTTCCAGGGCTCAGTACTGCTTATTAGCGCTGCGCTATATTTCGCCGGAGTCGAAGACTGGCGCTGGTGGGCTGCAGCCTATATCTTCCCGGCACTGCCACTGGCAATCTGGTCGCTAGCGAAGTCACGCAAACACACCGATTCCCGTGTTGGCGGAGTGGTAGAGACGGCTCGAACAAATGCCCCATTTATCGCATCGGGCCTGGGGCCGCTGACGACCACACGCTTGGGTCGCGTTTTGCTGCCGGCGCTGGCCTCACCGGCGTCGTTAGGTCTTTTCGTAGTCGTGGCGACGGCGACGGAACCGCTGTACTGGATCGCGCAGTCAGTCGCCGATCAGCGCACCAGCGACCAGAGGGGTCGCGAACTCACCCCATCTCGTGTGCTCCGACACCTTGGCATAGTCACTGCAGCGTACGGCGCACTTGGTGCACTCGGTGGTGTGGCACTCTACTTCCTTATCGTGCCGGTATTCGGCCATGAGTTTGAGCCTGCCCGGGAGTTGGTGCTGCCACTGACTATCGCGGCCGTGGTGCTCGGCTGCTACCGACACCTGTGCGGTGAAATTCTCGGCAGTGACAATCCCCGTCGAATTGGCCGAGTGGAGCTTATTTCCGCCGTTATCGCTGTCGTTTGTTACCCGATTGGCATTCTTCTCGGAGACGCCCTCGGTCTCGCGTGGACCAGCGCAGTTGTCTATTTTGCAGCAGCCGTGGTCGCGGTAGTGGCGCTGATGCGGCCAAGCGAAGGCCAGAAGAATCCATCAACTACCACCGAAGAACTCCCCGTCGACGTAATCGAGGAAGCCTAAACAATGCGAATCACTTATATCCACCAGCACTTTGTTCTCCCCGGTGAGCCGGGTGGTTCCCGACCGTACGAGTTCGCCCGCCGAATGGCCGCTGCAGGCCACGACGTGACAATGATCTGTGGTCGCGATGAGGCCATGGATAAAACGGTTGATGGCATCCACGTGCGTCGTCTAGCGATTCCGTACCGCAATGAAATGTCGAAGCGCGAGCGCATTGTCAGTTTCTTGAACTTCCTGGTGCGCGCCTCCGCGGTCGCTGCCCGTGTGCCTGCCGACGTTGTTTATGCGTCCTCGACCCCGCTGACTGTGGCGGTTCCGGGAATTGTGGCGAAGTTTACCCAGCGTGCGCCGTTGGTGGCGGAGATCCGTGACCTGTGGCCAGAGGTGCCGATCAAGTTGGGCTACCTCAATAATCCGGTGGCAATTTTCTTGGCCAAGCAGCTGGAGAAGGCATTTTATGCGGCATCGAGCGAGGTCGTGGCGCTGTCGCCGTCGATGGCCGATGGCGTCAAAGAGGTCGCTCGGAAGAAGCGTGTGACCGTCATTCCGAATGCGTCGGACTTTGAGCGCTTTGATGTCCCGGCCGAGCAGCGCGCAGCTTTCCGCAAGGATCAGGGCTGGGGCGATGACGTGGTGGCTGTCTATGCCGGTGGTTTTGGTATGTCCTACCAACTGGAGTGGCTTGTGGATCTGGCGGCGCAGCTGCGTCGTGATGGCGTGGAGAATGTGCGCTTTGTCCTGCTGGGGCAGGGAAGCGACTCGGACGCGTTGTACCAGCGCGCCAAGGACGCTGGCCTCGATGCCGATGCGATGTTCCTCGGCCGTCAGCCGAAGGAAGATGTCGCCAAGTACGTGTCTGCCGCCGATATCGCGCTATCGCCGCTGCGTGATGACCCCTGCCTGGAGGGAAACTCCCTGAACAAGGTCTTCGATGCCATGGCCGCATCGCGTCCGGTGGTGTTCAACCACGGTGGCTGGCTGGAGGAAGCCGCAACCGAGCACGATGCCGGTTGGCGTCTCTCGCGCGATATTCCGAACGCGGCCAAGCGATTCGCTGAGATCATCTCCGACCGCGATGAGATGCGCGCAGCGGGACAGCGAAACCGCGAACTGGGTGAGAAGCGTTTTGCCCGTGACAGCCTGTACTCCCAGCTCATCGAGGTACTCAACCGCGTCCGAAAGGTGCAGAAGTAATGACTAACGCCGACGCTAACAAGCCCAATGAGCGGATCTTTCTTTCGCTCGCGACAGTCACCGAAGCAGAAGAACAGGCCGTTGTTCGCGCTCTGCACTCGGGTTGGGTAGCTCCGCTGGGTCCCGAGGTAGACGCGTTTGAAGCGGAGATTGCCAAGCGCTGCGGTGTTGAGCACGCGCTCGCGCTGTCTTCCGGCACCGCTGGCCTGCACTTGGCGCTGCTCGCACTGGGCATTGGGGAAGGCGATTACATTCCGGTTTCCACCATGACCTTCGCGGCCACGACCAACGCCATCGCTTACGTCGGCGCTACGCCGGTGTTTGTCGATGCGGCAGAGGACGGAAACATCGACCCTGAGCTGCTGCTCCGCACCGTCGATGAGCTGCTCACCGAGGGCAAGAGCGTTCCCGCCGTGATGATTGTGGACCTCTTTGGCCGCTGCGCCGATTACCCGGCCTTCGCGCCACGCCTGGGAGAACTCGGCATCGCGCTCATCGAGGACGCCGCCGAGGCGCTCGGTGCCAGTGTCGATGGTCAGCCGGCCGGCAGTTTCGGCCATGCCGCCGCGCTGTCTTTCAACGGCAACAAGATTATGACCACATCCGGCGGTGGCATGCTGCTGTCCGATGATGCCGATCTCATCGCTCGCGCGCGCTACCTGTCCACCCAGGCGCGTCAGCCCGTCGCTTGGTACGAGCACACCGAAATCGGCTACAACTACCGGCTTTCCAATCTCCTTGCCGCACTGGGGCGGGCGCAGCACTCGCGTCTGGACGGCATGATTGCTCGCCGCCGCCAGATTCGCGATGCGTACATCGATCTGCTCGCCTCGCTTGACGACGATGCCCCTGGTAAAGGTACCCGCTTGCTCTCTGACTCCGACGAGCGTTTCACCGAAAACTGCTGGCTGACCTCAATTGTGCTGCCGCAGGAGGCCGTCGATAAGGGCGTGCTGACCCCGGACAGCGTGATTGCAGCACTTGGTGATGCCAACATTGAGGCTCGTCACCTGTGGAAGCCGATGCACCTGCAGCCGGTATACGAGGGCGCACGAGCCAGCATCAACGGCACTGCTGAGAATCTTTTCTCCCGTGGCATTACTCTTCCTAGTGGTCCGGCGCTGGACGATGACGACGTCGTGCGGGTGATAGGTGTTTTGAAGGAAGTGCTGGGATGACTTCTACAGAGGTAGCTGGAGAAACTGTAAAACAGCGAAAACCAATACTGCAGTCGCTGTTTATTGTGGTGGCCGCGGGAATGTTTGCTGGTGTTCTCTACGTTGGCGACACGACGATGAAGGACGTCTCTTCGGCGCTTCCTGATCTCTCTCTTGCATTGCCGATTTTGGTAATCGTTGCAATCCTTACAGCCATCGGCACCCCAGAAGCGCAGCGCCAGAGTTGGCTGAATGCGATGAAAGGCGCTGGCAATGTAAAGCAGTGGCCGATGGCCGTGTGGGCATTAGTGGCTTTCTATGCCTGGTTGTTCTGGATGATGCTGTCCGGACTGTGGGCCCCCGAAGCTGCCGAAGTTGCTCCTGTCGTTACTGCGTTGATAACGCTTGGGCTCATCGCCACGATGTCAGCAATACTGTTCTATTTGCATCCTCAGGCACTGGTATGGCTGTGGTTAGCAGTAGCCATTTGCTCGCTTATTTTTCTCTACGGTGGCATTACTGGTCCGAAATATGTCGGACGCATGACGGCGTTCGGCGGTGGCCCGAATGTCTTTGCCCGTTTCATGCTGTACGGCATCGCGGCAGCTGTGTTTTTTATGCTGTGGCGCAAGTTCATGTGGGCAGTTCTCTTGTTCGCTGCACCATTTGCTTACGGTCTCGTTGCGTCGGGAAGCCGCGGTGTACTGGTTGCTACCACCGTGGTAGTCCTCTTTACCGCTATAGCTGTGTTTTTTCACTGGGGTTGGAAGTGGGCGACTGTTTTTTACGTCGCAGTCGCCGCAGCGGTCGCGTATGGATACTCGCGGTTCATCGCAGGTACCGAGATTGAAGAGTACTTTAAGACGCGCTTTATCCAGTTGACCTTCGAAAAAGAGCATGATTCCGGACGCGGTTATCTCCATGATGAAGCTTTCCGAATCATGGGTGAACACCGCATCTTTGGTGGAGGCCTGCATAGCTTCGTTGTGCTGTCGACACCGAGGTCTTCACGTCCACTGGAGCATCCGCACAATATCTTCTACACAGTCGGGTCTGAAGCGGGTGTCATAGGAATCGGCCTGCTTGTGATTGTGCTGGTTGTGTTGGCAATCGCCTGTCGCCACCTATTCAAGTTTCTTCAAGCTGGTCTGACCGCAGCTGTGGCGTTAGCGGTTCTTGTGGCACAGGTTTTTTCCGGCTACTACTACGATTCCCGTTCGCTATGGCTATTTGGCTTTGCAGCAGCATTTGCGATGCTGAGCCTACGGCGCAAGGACGCAGCATCGGCAGAACCAGAGCTGGATGAGCAGCCGCAACCAGAACCCGCAGTCGAGCCCGAACCAGTCATGGTCACCGATACCGCGGAGCCGGTTGTGCCGGAGCTGGAGCCAGCGGTGGCCGTCGTCAAGCAAAGTGCGCCTGACAACCAGAATGACCACAAGAAACTGCGCGTTGCGGCAGCGTCGTTTGCCGCGGCCGGTGCAGTGGGTGCAATCGGATGGCTGGTCAGGAACCGTTCCAGTGCGGAAGTCGATGCGCGTGCCGCGGAGTTCTTGCGCGACGTGTTCAACGAAAAATAGGAGATAACCAATGGATTCACCGAGCATCCGCGCGCAACGGGTAATTAAGCGTGGCGTCGACATCGCGGCATCTGCAGCAGGCTTGATTGTGCTGTCGCCAGTTATGGGCGCTACAGCTCTGGCAGTGCGACTTTCCATGGGAAAGCCAGTCCTATTCCGCCAGGAACGCCCGGGCCAGGATGGTAAGCCGTTTAATATCCTCAAGTTCCGGACGATGCATCACGTCAATCCGGCAAAGGGGCTTGTCGACGATGCTTCCCGCCTCACGGAGGTAGGAAAATTCCTTCGGTCCACAAGCTTGGATGAGCTCCCGGAGCTCTTTAACGTTCTGCGTGGCGATATGAGCCTCGTTGGCCCGCGTCCGCTGCGAATGAAGTACCTAGAGCGCTATTCGCCGCGCCAAGCACGCCGCCATGAGGTGCCACCGGGAATTACGGGGCTTGCCCAGGTGTCGGGCCGCAATGGCATCACCTGGGAAGAGCGTTTCGAGTACGACGTGCAGTACGTGGATAATTGGTCGCTACTGCTCGATGCAAAGATTCTGCTCGACACGATCTTGGTGGTGCTCAAGCGTGAAGGGATCTCGGAAGAGGGGCAAGTGACCATGACCGAGTTCACCGGTTCGTCGGATAAGGACGTTTCGGCTAACGCAGGTTCTTAATTACGCCCGCGGGAACACCGGCGACAACGGTGTAGTCATCGACGTTTCTGGTAACTGCGGCTCCGGATCCGATGTAAGCTCCCTCGCCGACGGTGAGGCCGGGGTTGATTACGGAGTTGGCGCCTAGTGTGCAGGCCTCGCCAAGCGTGACAAAGCCCGACACGGCATTGAGCGGGAAGATTGTGCAGTAGTCCCGCAGCACTGCATCGTGGCCGATTGTGACATTCATATTGATTTGGGCGTGCTTGCCTACCTCAATATTGCAGGTCAAGCGTGCCCCGGGGCAGATGACCGTGCCCTCTCCGAGCGAGACCAGCGCGCCAATGCTGGTGTCTGGGTGGACCAGAGTCGCAGGCACGAGCCCTTCGGCATCTGCGCGTTGCGCAATCGAACGTCGAGCTGCGCCGCTACCGATTGCGACTGTGTAATAAACCCCCTCGGGCAAGTCCGCGAGGATTTCGGTTTTGCCCAAGAGTTGCACGCCCATTTTGTGGAAAAAGGTCATATCTGGGGTGCCATCATCAATAATGCCTAGGATTTCCCACTGCGGTGGTAGGCCGTTGGCTGCTGCGTAGTCGTTGATGTCCTTGATGAAGCTGACCACGTTTCGCCCAAAACCACCAGCGCCGACGATGACAATTTTTTCGGTCGTCGTGTTGTTAATCCACTGCTTTGGCATGAGGACAATTGTCCCATGCCGTATAGCGGCACCGCCAGGGCAAAAGCGTCGAAGTGAATTTGCACGCTAAGAGATTAGGGGGCGATTGTGTATGGGTGCCAACGTTCGAAGCACCATCGTTTAACGAGGCTGTTCATTCCGGCCTGCTAGTTAAGATGCTGATAAGAAGCAGATGGAGAAGGTCGCGTGAGGGTATGCGGTTAAGGACGAGAGGAGATAGAGAAGAAGATGGTTAAGAAAAATCCTGATTTAGTCAGCGTAAATATCCGTGGTGCAGCGATGGGTTTAACAGATTTCCTGACCCCGTATGAGACATATATGTGCTGGGCTCGATTCGAGTTCTTCCATCCCGATACTCCGAACCCTGAAGCTTTGAAGGATAACCCAAACCTTTATTCATCGCTTGAAATTGGGCAGAATTTTTCTAAACGAGTGGACTGGGGCAACCAAGAAGAAGCATCACGGGGACTTCGGGCTTTGAGTCAGATGCTTCGGAATAGTGACTATTCCGACTGGGAGGGTGAATTAAGGTATGAAGCCTTGATTCAAGATCTCAGCCGCGCTTGCCGTGAAGATGGTTTTAGGTTGTCTTTGGAGAGTCAGAGGATTGAGGAGCCGGAAGGGGTTCCTCTTGATCTTTTCGATTTGAGTAATCTGCCTTCAATCGATGGGGTTACGCGAAAAGTTAAGAAGCTAAACCGAGCTTTAACAATCGAGCATGACTACTTGGAAGTCGTAGGTTACGCGAAGGATGTAATTGAAGCAGTCGCTGCTGCAATTCTTTCCGCTATGGGAATGAAGGATTCGGAAATCATTGATCTCAGGGTGATGGAGAGGGCATCCAAAGTGCATAAAATGCTAGGAATTGGCGAATCAGGGGGAGCTTTGATGACAAGCGAAGCTTTCGAGTCGGTACGTAGAGGACTGAATAAGATGGTTCAGGGTGTAGCGGACCTAAGGTCTCGCCAAACTGACTCAGGACATGGAATGAATGAAGTTCCAGAACTCGATAAAGTAACTGCGGATTTAGCAGTGGACTCTGCTATTGCGTGGTGTCGTTATGTCCTCGGAGTCTATAACCAACGGCAGATATCTCCCTTTTAAGTATTGAAATTTTTTGGTCTTTTCTCTCATTACTAAAAAGTTATCTGTATCTAGTGATTCTTCAGCTGGATTTACTTGGTCTCTGTAGTAGGCTCTTGGCGGCCTATTTTTCCGTTAGAGAAATGGGGAAAGGTTCGAGCTATCTAAACGTTGGTGGATGTGTCTCGAAAAGCTCCATTAGAGTTTTTCTCGTTGCAGTTCGGAAAGGTAAAAGTTCATAACCTAGGAAAGCCTAGGTTGTGTTCGCCGTAAAGCGAGAAATCACTATAGAAAGTGCGACGGAACTATATTTGGGGCTGCAAAGATGCCTAGTAGTGAATCCATAGATTTCCCTGGCGCTGGTTCGAGGCTGAGCTCCGAATCCACCTACCACCAGTATGTGGGATAGCGGAGGCCGCGCAGTCGATTTGCGAGGATGCCAAGCATCACGATCATGATCGACGAAGCGAAAATGAAGCCTATGAAGCGGAAATCGTTGGCAAGCCCATGACCGTGTGGCATCAGCACAGTGACCATAGCGGTAGCGGTGGCAGGGGAGTGCGCCGCGCGAGCAAGAAGCATGAGCGCGAAGGCGACGCCGGCGGCAACCGCTGCAGCAATGATGGTCGAACCCAACATGTGCAGAATTGCGATGCCAGTCGTGCAGCCGATGAGGTGTCCGACCACGACATTTCGTGGCTGAGCCAGAGGCAAGTTGGGCGCACCGACAATAAGCGCCATGGCAGCGCCAATAGGAGGCAGAAATAGCAGGTCAGAGACAGAAGTTGAGATGAGTGCCAGGGTCATAAGCGGCAGGCTCACGGCTACCGAGGCGGCGATAACATGGCGTAGCGGAGGGCGAGGTGGCGCTTCGCTGGCGATCCGGGGCCACTTCGGAGACCGTGAATTAGACATGAGAACGATGTTAGGGTGTGCTGCCTCATCTGCGTCGCGGTTCGAGGTTTTTATTGAAATAGAAGTTTAAATGGGGTGGCTCCCAGGTCTCCCAAGCCTCCAAAGCCGAACCAGACCCGAACCAACCCCGACCATTTTCACCGGGTATGACACACTTAAGGACATGGAGCCTATCGATGTCGCAATCCGGGATGAGTCCATCCGTCTCGGGCAATTCCTGAAGTTGGCAAACCTGGTGGAAACGGGCGGTCTGGCCAAGGAACTCATTGCTGAGGGCCAGGTCAGCGTGAACGGTGAGGTCGACACTCGTCGTGGCAAGGTGCTGCGTCCAGGGGACGTCGTCTCTGTTGCCGGTATGTCGGCACGCGTGGCCACCGCCGATGAAGTCGATGATGACTACTTTGATGAGGCCACCGCCGATGATGACTTTGATCCTGAAAAGTGGAGGAACCTGTAACTCATGCCCGCATTTCCCGCCGAATTTGGCATGCCCCTGCGCGTAGATCTGCTCTCCGCTGCACCGCGTAAGACCGAGCGCTTCTACCGTGGTGTTCTCGGATGGGCTTACCGCAACACTGCGCCAATCCATGAGGATGCCCGCGAGGCATCCGCTGGTCGCCGCGTTGCCATGCTGTCCGGAATGCCGGTGTCGGTGCTGCTTGAGGCCGATAAGGACGCTGAGGATGCCTTCGTCAACCAGTGGCGCGTGAACTTCCATGTCGACTCCGCCGCTGGTGCCGTCGAGAAGGCGCGCGAGCTCGGCGCTGAGGTCTTCCAGGAACCGACTCCGCTTGTCGACGGATCCACGATGGCCGTCGTTTCCGACCCCGCCGGCGGCCTGATTGGGCTGCTGGAACAGCCGGGTGAGCAGGCCTTCATCGCAGCGGGCGAGCCCGGCACCCCGGTGTGGTTCGAGCTAGTCGCAGGCTCGGAGGAGACCTTTGAGCAGGTCGCGGACTTCTATCACAACTTCTTTGGCTGGGAAATCGCAGTGCGCAACAAGAACGAGCACGGCACTTTCGCAGTTGCGATGGAAGACGGGGCGCCGTTCGCAGGTTTGGTAGCCAGCTCGGTTGCTGCACAGACCGATGCGGCAGATAAGAGCTTCGTTGGCTGGCTGGCCTACCTTGGCGTGGAGAACATCGACACCGCTGTCGCCAAGGCTGAGGAACTGGGCGGTTCCGTGCTCGTTGCCCCGCAGGCTACCGAGTTCGGTCCGCTGGCAACCGTGCAGGATCCGTGTGGTGCGGCCGTGGTCCTCTGCGAGGTGCCGCTGCCACCGGAGGACGACATCCGCGAGTCCGACCCGCTGGAAGGCATTGACCTCAGCCAGTTCCAGTAGGAGCTAGAGCTCTTCTTCGTCGTCCTCAGGGTCCTGTTTTCCGGTGTAGTTAACGTGTAAAGGATCGTCTTCGTTAGTGATTTCACGTAAAGGCACAGCCTGCGCAGCGTTATACCTGTTTTTACTCATACTTCTTGACCCTCCCCCTATGAGTAATCCCAGTCATCGGCGCTCTCCTTATTGGCGGAGGGTCAACGGCTGGGATTGATAGCGACCACTTTAATTGCGCTTCTTAATTGAGTCAATGCCTACAACCCCAGCTCCGCCCGCACCGCAGCCACAAAGTCGCTGGTAGTTGCGGTGCCGCCGAGATCCAGCGTCGGCGCGGTGCGAGTCGCGGCGTAGACGGCCTGGCGCAGCTTGGCGGCCGGTGCGAGCTCTGAGGTCGGATGCCCAAGATGTTCCGCGCACATTGCCGCTGAGAGCAAAAACGCAGCCGGGTTAGCAACGCCGCGACCCGCAATGTCAGGTGCCGAACCGTGCACCGGCTCGAAAACCGCGAAGTTATCGCCCACATTCGCCGACGCCGCCAGCCCCAGCCCGCCAATCAGCCCAGCGCCGATGTCACTGAGAATGTCGCCGATAAGGTTCTCCGCGATGATGACATCAAAGCGCGCCGGGTCGGTCACCAGCTGCATTGCCACGGCATCCGCATTGGAAAAATCGAATGCGACCTGCGGATACTCCTCCGCAACCTGCTCAACCGCCCCGCGAATCACACGCGCAGAGTCCCGCAGGATATTCGGTTTGTCCGCCACCGTCACCGTCGGCGTGGCCTCCGAATCGGGGTTTGCCGCCTGGCGCGCGAGAGCCAACTTGGCCGCCTGTCGCGCAAGGCGGTGCCACGCAAAGGACGTCGTCACGCGCAAAGAAATCGCAACGTCGCCACGCTTATCGACGGCGCGAGCCACCGTCGAGTCCTCCACCACCTCTGCCCACAGGTGGTGGTGCGGAGAGTCGGCCGGGGCGTCGTGAGGCGGGAGGAGATAGTCGTGACTGTAGAGACCCTCGGTGTTTTCGCGGACAATGGTGAAGTCGACAGCCGCGCCGGGCAGGGTGACCGGGCGGATGTTGGCGAAGAGGTCGAGGCGCTGACGCAGCTGGAGAACAGGGGAGCGGTAAGTCAGGCCGGTACCACGCAGATGCGGTGCTAGTTCTTCCTCAGCCTCTCGAGCGGGCTTGGAGGTAATCGCCGCGAGCAGAGCGGCGTCGCTGCGTCCGAGTGTTTCCCAAGTTTCCTGCGGGACGGGATTGCCGTGCGCGCACCACTGGGACCAGCCAATTTGTGCCTCTGTCAGCTCCCAGTGTGGGAAGACATCGGCGATGAGTCCTCGGCAGGCATCGGTGATTTCAGGGCCGATGCCGTCGCCGGGCAGGAGTGTGATGCGGCGCGGTGCCGCTTCTAAAGCAGTCGCAGGCTGGTCGGTTTCCATGGCTCTTAGCCTAGGACTGCGACGCCTGCGCGTGTGTGGTTTGGCCTACTTAGCGAAAGTAACCGGGATCTCGGTGATGTCCTCGAAGCCCTCGCTGTGGTCACCGAAGAGCTTCAGCACGCAGTCCTGCTGGGTGCAGTCCACGGCCTCGCCGGTGGGCACAACGCTGAGCTCGAAGTGTGCGGTGTTGTCGTCGGCGATGGTGGTGGTGCCGCCGGACTTCTTGGTAATCCACTGCTGCGACTGGGTGCCGGCACTGCGGTCACCGGTGCAGTCCGGGACGGGGTTGCCTGGAGCCTTCTCGGCGGCGCAGAGTGCGGCGTAGTAGCCGTAGTCGGGGTCGAGACCAGACAGATCGACGGAGATGACATCGCCCTCGGACAGGTCGTTGACCGGCTCGGCCTCCATGGTTACTTCGCCGGCGCTGGCGTCGGTTTCTTGATCTGCAGCCGAGCTGGTGGTTTCCGAGGCGCTGGCAGCATCCTGCGCGGCATCGGACGCGTCATCTGCGCCACAGGCGGCGAGAAGTGGAAGTGCGGCGACGGCCGGAATAGCCAGGAAAGCCGCGCGACGCTGGAGTGTACGAGTAGTCATAGGAGGTAACGTCCTTCCGAAAAACTGTAGAAATTACTATCTTTATTTAAGGGTAGGCTAACCTAGAACTAAAAGATAGCCTAAGATTCTTTGGGTGAGTAGAGCAAAGTCCTTTCTAAGCTCTTTGTTACTAGTGTTAGTCGTTATTTAGTCATTCTTTTTGTCGTCTATCTCCGTGCAGCGTCAGCTTACAGAGGGGGAATATGTTCATCGTGCCTGCCTGTCGCGTTCGCAGTCTTGCCGGAACACTGCTGAGTGTTGTCCTAGTCGCAGGACTAGTCGCCTGTGGTTCCGATGATGCCGCGAGGGAGGGGGCATCGTCGTCAAGCGCTGGCGTGACGACGGTTCCGCGCGCCGACAACATTTCCGCTCACGGTGCCGCGCATGCGAACCTGCCTTCGGAAAACCCCGAAGTGCTGCTGAAAGACCCGAAACCGGCGGCGGACAAGGACTACCAGCGTATTCTCACGCTTGACCGGGCGGGAGCACTCAGTCGTGCGGTCTACACGCTTGGTCTCGGAGACCGTCTGGTGGGGCGCGACGCCACCTCCGATTTCCCGGCGGTAAAGGATCTGCCGAACCTCACCATTGGCGGACATGCAGTCAATGCTGAGTCGGTGATGAAGCTGAAGCCGGAGCTCATCATTACCGATGGCACGATTGGCCCTAGCCGTGTCTTCGACACGTTTGAAAAAGCGGGGATCACCGTCGTCCATGTGTCGGACGAGCGCACTCCCGAGACCATCAACACGCTTATCGACGAAGTTGCGGGCGCAGTCGGCCTGGCTGACCAAGTTGGCCCGGTGAAGGAGCACCTGGACAAGGAGCTGGCGGCTGCGACCGAGTACGCGCAGGCCAAGGCCGATGGCCGCAAGATGATGATCCTCTACGTGCGCGGAACCGGTGTGGCCATGATTGCGGGGCCGGATTCCGGTGGGCGTTCGCTGATCACTCGTCTCGGCGGTGTTGATGCCGGTGAGGGCGTGGGTATTGAGGGTGCGTTCACGCCGATTACGCCAGAGTCGCTCATCGCTGCGGCTCCAGACACCATCCTGGTTATGTCTGGTGGCCTGGAGTCCGTCGGCGGGATTGAAGGCTTGAAGGAAATCCCGGGCATCGCACAGACCCCGGCGGGCCAGAATGAGTCCGTTGTGGACGTGCCCGATTCGCAGCTGCTGTCCTTTGACTCGCAGTCGCCGCGTGCGATTCGCGCCATTGCGGATGCTCTCTACGGTGGCGGTGCTGGTGATGGCGCTGACAAGACTGCGGGGAAGTGACTGGCTGAGCAATGCAGACAACCGCGAACAAAACTAGTCCGTTCAGACAGGTGGCCGTTTTCATTGGACTCGCCCTAGCGCTGGTGCTGGCAATAGGTTGGTCGGCCTCCGTAGGGCAGTTCGGCGCCACCATCGGCGAATCACTGAGCTCAATGGTGAGGCTAGTGTTCAATGGCGGTCTCGGTGATGCGCCAGAGCCCATCGATACTGTGCTGTGGCAGGTGCGACTGCCGCGCATCGCGCTGGCCTGCCTCGTTGGTGCGGGGCTAGCCCTCGCGGGTGTGGCGCTGCAAGCGGTGTTCGGCAACCCACTTGCCGAACCCGGCCTCATAGGTGTTTCCTCCGGCGCCGCCGTTGGCGCTGCCACCGCCACAGTTTTGGGCACCGCCGCCGGGCTTTCCGGAGTGCTCGGCGGAGTGTTGAGTGTCTTCGCCAGCAGCTGGGCCATTGCGGTCTCAGCTTTTATTGGTGGCGCGGTGGCCACGGCTATTGTGGCCGCCAATGCGCACGGTGGTCGCGATATCGCCCGAATCATTCTGGTCGGTGTGGCTGTGAACTCCATCTGTGGTGGTCTGGTGTCGCTCCTGACATTCGTAGCCTCCACAGCTGCCCGCGACCGCATTGTGTTCTGGCAGATGGGCTCGTTTGCCAGCGCCACCTGGACGCAGGTTGTCATCATTACGCTGGTGACAGTTCCGGCCGTAATTGCCATGTGGGTCAGCTACCGCAAGCTGGACATTCTGAGTCTTGGTGAAGCGCAAGCCCGCCACCTGGGTATTAACGTCGTCACGCTGCGTCGCGCCATCATTTTTGGCACGTCCCTGGTCGTAGCGGCTGGAGTGGCATTTTCCGGCATCATCGTCTTCATCGGCCTGGTCGTGCCGCACGCTGCACGACTGCTGCTGGGACCAGCGCATCGCACGCTGATTCCCGCATGCATCCTCGGCGGCGCGCTGGCCACAACGCTGGCCGACCTCGCGGCCCGCACCATGATCACCGGTGCGGACCTGCCGCTGGGAATGCTCACCTCGATTGTCGGTGGCCCGCTGTTCTTCTGGCTGCTCCTGCGTTCGAAGAGGGCGGTGCACTAATGGAAATTCACTCTGGCCTGGGTATTTCTGCCGAAAATGTCAGCATCACCCTGGACGGTCACCGCATTCTCAACGATATTTCCGTGGTCGCCGAGCCCGGAAAAGTCACCGCGCTGGTCGGCCCGAATGGTGCTGGAAAGTCGACACTCCTTGCAGCGCTTTCCGGCGACCATGAGCTCAGTGGCGGCGACGTCCGGATCGGCGAGCACTCCATTACCGAGCTCTCCATCGCCGACCTGGCCCGCTACCGCGCCGTCCTGGTGCAGAGCCAAGAACTGTCCGTGCCATTCACCAGCCGCGAAGTCATCAACTTCGGACGCAACCCCTGGGGCTGCCCGAACGAAGAGCTGCTCGCGGAAGTCATCACTGAATGCGACGTCGCGCACCTCCTTGACCGGGAAGTCCCGACCCTCTCCGGCGGCGAGCGCGCCCGCGTCCACAGCGCGCGCGTGTTCTACCAGGACACTCCTGTCGTGCTTCTCGACGAACCGACCGCGGCCCTGGACCTCCACCACGCCGAAAAAATCATGGGAATGATGCGCGCCCGCGCGGCGGCGGGCAAAGCCGTGGTCGTGGTCCTGCACGATTTGTCCGCCGCAGCGGCGTATGCCGATCACGTTGTGGTGGTGGCGCAGGGGCGCGTCGTAAAGCAAGGCCCGCCTGCGGAAACCCTGGATGCACAGACCGTCAGCGAAGTCTACGGCATCGGTGTGGAAGTGCTTCAGGACTCCGCGGGCAACCCCGTGCTGGTGCCTCAGCGTGCGGGCCACAATCTCTCACCCCAGTCTCCGAACCTCGCAGAGAAAGAAGAAAATCATGGTTGAAAACACGATTAAAAAGGATGACAAGCTGGCTGCTCAGCCCTTGGCAGAGCGACTCAAAGTGGAGACTGCGGGTGTCCACAGTGAAGCGGAGAACTCCGACTTCATGTCGAGGCTGCTTGCGGGTGAACTGAATGCGCAGGCGGCCATCGATCTAACTGGTCAGCTCTACTTTGTGTACGAAGCGTTGGAGCAGGCAGTGCGATCCACTGCGGAATCGCCGCAGGTCAGCGCGGTCTACGATACGCAGCTGGAGCGCCTGGAGGCTCTGGCGGCCGACCTTGAGCATTTGGTGGGGCCTGACTGGCGGGAAAAGATCTCGCCAGTGGAGGCGACAAAGAACTACGTGGCCGAGCTTCGTGAAATCGAAAGCAACGGTAACGCCAACGCCGCATTGGCACACCATTACGTTCGCTACCTGGGCGATCTTTCTGGTGGCCAGGTGATTGCGTCCATGCTGGCCAAGCACTACGGCATCGGTGCGGAGGGAACCCGATTCTATGACTTCTCCGCGATCGGAAAAATTAAGCCCTACCGCGACGGCTACCGACAGAGTCTGTCTGAGCTGGGCATTTCGGATGCCGATAAAAATGCCGTGGTTGACGAGGCGAAAAAGGCATTTCGTCTCAACCGGGCCATTTTCCACGACCTAGCTGGCGGCCTAGACGACGCAGTGGCGTAGGTCGCGGACTGGAGTGCTGTGACCGTGGCGGGGGGCGGTATGCGTTAGCCGATGTACACCACTGCGTTACGGCCGCCCGTGCACTTGATGTTGCCGCCAGCAGGGCGGCACCACATGTTGTAGGTCAGGCCAGTCGTTGGGCTGTAGGCCGTGATGGTGCCGGATTCCGCACCAGTGGAATTGCGGTAGCGGACGTAGGCGCTGTGTACATTTCGAACGAACGGATCGCTCGTTGAGGACGTGCCCTTCCATGCGCTGGAGAGGTTGCCGCCAGCCAGGCCCGATGAGCGAGACGAGCCCGAATTACCGGATGAGCCACTCGAATCTTGAACAACCACGGTCTCAGTCTGTGTGACCGGTGGGTTGGGCTGGCTCGAAGCATCGGCAGCGGCCTGTGTAGTGGCAGCCGTCTGTGTGTCGGCCGCAGTTACCGAGTCATCTTTACTCAGGGTGACATAAAGTACCGCGCCAACCAGGCCCATCAGGACCACGACCAGCACTGAAATGAGCGCAATCATTGCGCCGGAAGTACCTGATCTTTGCTGCGGATACGCCGGGGCTGCGTAAGCGAAAGTTGGTGCCGGCTGCGCAGCGAATTGGGGCTGCGGCTGTGGTTGGGGTTGAGGTGCCTGGTTCGGGTACACGGGGCCGAAAGAACCGGTGGAAGGATTCGAATTGTAGTTGGGGTCTGAGCTGGGGAACTCGTTATGCGACATGCTGGACGTACCAATCACGAGGAGGAAGTGTTCCCCCTGTGATGAGCCCAACCCACGTAGCGAATGGTGCTCCATCCCTTGGGGACACGGTTAACGGCTTTTATTGTATTACTGGGAAAACTGTAAAGCATGTTAGGAGACGCATGTCGTCCGCAAAATGCGGCCAGAACGGGTTTAGCTAGACCCGAAATGAGGTGGTGAGCTTCAAATGAGGTTGTGACCATCGAGAAACTGCCTAAGTTTATGTCAGTTTCGGCACTAATTTCTGCTTGTTTTTGTCATAAACCTAGTCAGTAACTTGTGAGCCGGCCCAAGACTCCGGGCTGCACATGCGAAACTGGGGTGCGCGTGAAACCCCACGGCCATTTTTCGGCCGTTTTGTTCATGCGCACCCCAGTTTGTTGCCGGGTGTAGCTGGTAGCTGGTAGCTGGTAGCTGCTTAGTGGCTACATCCCCAGGATTTCCTTGAGCTCGGCCTTAATCTGGTCGAGCCGCTCGGCCGCGGCCACGTGCGGAATCGCGGCCGAAGCGACCGGCAGCACGACTTCCAGGTAGCACTTCAGCTTCGGTTCCGTGCCGGAAGGTCGGGCAATGACGCGGTCGTTGGCCTCGGTGAGGATGAGAATGCCGTCGGTAGGCGGGATGTGATAGCTCTCGCCCTTGGCGTCGACCATGTCTAGGCCATCATTCATGTCCGTGACCTGCGTGACCTTCGCTCCGGCCAGCTGTGCAGGCGGGTTGGCACGCAGAGTGTCCATGCCCTTGGTAATCAGCGAGCGGTCCTCGACACGGAAGGTCAACGGGGCGGTCTTGTAGAGGCCGTGGGCGCAGGCGACCTCATCCAGCAGGTCCTGAATGCCCAGCCCCTGGCCCTTCAGACGCGCCACCGCGTCGGCGACACGCACCGCCGCAGATACGCCGTCCTTGTCTCGCACGACTGCCGGATCGGTGCAGTAGCCAATGGCCTCCTCGTAGCCGAAGACGAGCCCGTCCACACCAGCAATCCACTTAAAGCCAGTCAGTGTAGCGCGATAATTCAGTCCGTGACCTGCGGCAATCTTGCCCAGCAGGCGTGAGGACACAATCGAGTTAGCCATTGTGGCCGGAAACTCTGCGCCCTCATCATTGGTCACGGTCGCAATCCCACGGGCCTCGGCATCCGCAGCGATGACTTCACCCAGAAACGCACCGATGTCATCGCCGGAGAGCTGTCGCCAGCCGCCGTCGACGCCGCTATCCGGAATAGCCACCGAGCAGCGGTCCGCATCCGGGTCAGCCGCGATGATGACATCCGCGTCTTCGGCACGCGCGAGCTCAAACGCAAGATCCAGCGCACCGGCTTCCTCCGGGTTCGGGAACGATACCGTCGGGAACTCCGGATCCGGCGCGAACTGCTTTTCGACCACGCTGACATTCGAGAAACCTGCCGCGTTCAGTGTGCGCACGATGGTCTCGCCACCGACACCATGCATCGGGGTGAGAACAATCTTCGCTGCTTGCTTCTCTTCGCTTGACGACGTCGTTGCGAGCGCTGCCGCCCGTTTCACATAAGCATCCAGCAGTTCAGGACCAACCTGCTCGACGGCATCGAAGTCACGCGGGACCTCATCAGCCGGTGGAGCAGCGGCGATGGCGTCCGCAATTTGCTTGTCATGGGGCGCGATGATTTGGACGCCTCGGCGGGAATCCGACTCCACCGCGCGGCCACCGAGGTAAACCTTGTAGCCGTTGTCCTTCGGTGGATTGTGGCTGGCCGTGACCATGATGCCGGCATCGGCATTGAGGTGGCGCACGGCAAAGGCGGTCACCGGTGTGGGCAGCTGCTGTGGCAGAGCCAGGGCCTTGCCACCGGCTGCGGCGACAACCGCGGCGGCATCGCGGTGAAAATCGGCGGAGCCGTGGCGGGCATCGCAACCAATGACCACGGTGAAGTCGTCGCCCACAATGTTCTTCAGATGCGCAACCAGGCCAGCGGTGGCACGGATGACCGTGGCACGGTTCATGCGGGACTGACCAGCTGCAACGACACCGCGAAGACCTGCAGTGCCGAATTCGAGTGGCCCGGCGAAACGGCTTTCCAGCTCGGCAATCGCATCGGGGTTGGCGGCCTTGGCTTCGTCGTAAAGCGAAGAGAGCTCGGCGGCGGTGGCCTCGTCCGGATCGTGGGCGATCCAATCGGTGATGGTGGCTTGTAGCTGTTCGGAGAGCATCGGGGTTCGCCTACTTCAGACCGTCGAGGACAGCGGCGGAGGAGGAAAGACCCAGGCGAGAGGCGCCAGCGGCGATCATTTCCTCAGCGGCAGCGGCATCGCGGATACCGCCAGAGGCCTTGACGCCAAGGCGGTCGCCCACGGTTTCGCGCATGAGCTTCACGGCGTGAGCGGAAGCGCCGCCGGCCGGGTGGAAGCCTGTGGAGGTCTTGACGAAGTCTGCGCCTGCGGACTCGGAGGCCTTGCAAGCTGCGATGATTTCCTCATCGGTCAGGGCGGCCGACTCGATGATGACCTTCAGGATCTTGCCCGGAATGGCGTCGCGAACAGCCTTGATTTCGGCCTCGAGGTCGTCGAAGCGGTGCTCCTTGGCGAAAGCGATGTTAATGACCATGTCGACTTCTTCAGCGCCATCGGCCACAGCGCGAGCGGCTTCAGCGGCCTTGATCTCGGCCTTCACCGCGCCGGAGGGGAAGCCGACGACAGTGGCGATGTGCAGGCCCTCAGGCACCTCGACTGGGAGCTGCGAGGGGGAGATGCAGATGGAGTAGGTGCCGAGCTTGGCGGCCTCGGCGATAAGAGCCTTGACCTGGTCAGAGGTGGCTTCTGGCTTGAGCAGGGTGTGGTCAATCATCTTGGCAACATCAGCGCGGGAAGTCATGGGAGAAATCAAGTCCTTTCGGAAATTTGGGAGAGAGCGTCAAGGTAGGGAGGTGGCGGGCTCGGGGCGGGGAAGTGGCGCCGACGCGAGCCCATCAGTAATTTTTCTAGGACACGCGATCGAGGATAATCTCGTGCTCGGCTGTCGGCGCGGTGTCGCCGATTTCAATGCCTGGCTCGATGGACTCGAGAGCGCGCTCGAACTTATCCGGAGTTTCAGTGTGCAGCGTGAGCAGCTTCTGGCCCTTGACCACCTTGTCTCCCGGCTTGGCGAAAATCTCAATACCGGCAGTGGCCTGCACCGGATCATCCTTACGAGCACGTCCCGCGCCCAAGCGCCAGGAACCAACGCCGAGAGCGAGTGCATCCAGCTTGGTCAGGTAACCGTCGGCCTGCGCAACCACATCGTGCGTGTGAGGTGCCACCGGCAACGCGGCATCCGGATCGCCGCCCTGAGCGCGGATCATCTTCTTCCACGAATCCATTGCGCGGCCGTCCTTCAGAGCCTGCTCCACGTCAGCATCGTGTACGCCGGCCAGCTCCAGCATGTTTCGGGCCAGTTCACAGGTCAGCTCCACGACGTCTGCGGGGCCGCCGCCGGCGAGAACCTCCACCGATTCGCGGACCTCGAGGGCGTTGCCGATGGTCAGGCCCAGCGGCGTGGACATGTCCGTCAGCAGCGCGCGGGTGTTCACGCCCGCGTCGTTGCCCAGGTCAACCATGGTGCGGGCCAGTTCGCGGGCCTGATTCAGATCCTTCATGAAGGCGCCCGAGCCGACCTTGACATCCAGCACCAAGCTGGAGGTGCCCTCCGCAATCTTCTTGGACATGATCGACGAGGCAATCAGCGGAATGCAGTCCACCGTCGAGGTGATGTCACGCAGCGCGTAAATCTTCTTATCCGCAGGTGCCAGGCCCGCACCGGCTGCTGCGACGACCGCGCCGGAATCCTCCAGGACCTGCATCAAGCGGTCATTCGGAACATCAGCCTGCCAGCCCGGAATGGATTCCAGCTTGTCCAGGGTGCCGCCGGTGTGGCCGAGGCCACGGCCAGACAGCTGCGGGACGGCCACGCCGTAGGAGGACACCAGTGGGCCCAGCGGCAGTGTGATCTTGTCGCCGACACCACCGGTGGAGTGCTTGTCCGTGGTGGGCTTGCTCAGCGATGCGAAGCTCATGGTCTCGCCCGAGTCAATCATCGCCTGAGTCCAATCCACAATCTCGCGACGGTTCATGCCGCGGATGAAGATGGCCATGTTCAGCGCCGCCATCTGTTCATCGCCCACGACACCGCGAGTGTAGGCATCAATGACCCAGGAAATCTCTTCCGGACTGAGCTCACCGCCATCACGCTTTACCTTGATGACGTCAACTACATCGAACTTTTCAGCCATTGTTCGCTCCTTTTATAGGCGATCGTGCTTAGCGATATTGGTCTTGTGAACTCTGCTGATTCCGATTATCATCAGCACTAGAACAAATGTCAATAGGCAACTTTCCATTTGTACCCACATAAGTATGTTTGCATAAACACCTCGAACAGGCTCGGGGAGGGAGAGCACAATGTCCTACATTTCAGACGAAGAACTACTGGCTAAGGCCTACGCAGCCACGGAAAACTCGTACGTCCCCTATTCAGGTTTTCCGGTCGGTGCCGCACTTCTGCTTGACGACGGCACGGTGGTCACAGGCTGCAACGTGGAAAATGCGTCCTATGGGTTGACCAACTGCGCAGAGCGTACAGCCGTGTTCCGCATGGTCGCGGAGCACGGCGGCAACCATAAGATTGCGGCCTGTGCCATTGTCGGGCGAAAGGCGGCACCGTGCCACCCCTGTGGTGCCTGTCGGCAGGTCCTGCACGAATTTGGGTGCAAGCGTGTCATTGTGGAATCCGAGCGCCCGGAAAATGGTGGTTTAGGCGCTCCGGCCAGCATCGACTTCGAAAAAATTCTCCCTTACGCCTTTGGTCCCGAGGACCTGTAGGCATCATCACCGCAGCCTCTTTTATCAAGAAAGAAGACCTTAGTCATGGATAGACTGCAAGGCTTACTGGGCATCATCCTCGTCATCGGATTTGCCATTGCTATCTCAAAGAACAGGAAAGCCATTAACTGGCGCACACTCGGCGTTGGCCTGCTGCTGCAAGCGGTGTTCGCGCTGGTAGTGCTGAAGTGGGAACCCGGCTTCCAGGCGTTGAAGAGCGTGGCCGGTGCCATTGAGAAGATGATCGACTTTACAAATGAGGGCACCTCGTTTGTCTTCGGTAATCTTTTCGACGGCACGGGTAAAAACTTCGTCTTCGTGCTCAACGTGCTGCCAGTGATCATCTTCCTGGGCGCGGTCCTCGGCGCCCTCTACTACCTGCGGGTAGTGCAGTACTTCGTTGAATATGTCGGGTCCGCACTGAAGTTCATTATGGGAACCTCGAAGGTGGAGTCCGTCTTCGCTTCCACGGTGATTTTCCTCGGGCAGTCGGAGGCTCCGCTCGTCGTTAAGCCGTATATTCCGAAACTGACCAAGTCGGAGCTGTTCGCATGTATGTCGGGCGGTTTTGCGTCGGTGGCCGGATCGACCTTGATCGGTTACTCCCTGCTCGGTGCGCCGTTGGAGTACCTGCTGGCGGCATCGGTAATGAACGCGCCGGGCTCGCTGCTGATTGCGAAGACTTTCTGGCCGGAGACGGAGGAATCCGATCTGGATGCGTCGGTGAAGGATGTCCGCGACACTGAGTCGAAGAACGTCATTGACGCGCTCGGGGCGGGTGCGTTGGCCGGCGGTCGTATCGCTGTGGTTGTGGCATGTCTGTTGATTGCGTTCATCGCTGTGATTGCGATGCTGTCGGCGATGATTGGCGGCATCGGCGGCTGGTTCGGTCAGGAAAACTGGTCGCTGGAGGGGCTGTTCGGTCTGATCTTCGCGCCGATTGCCTGGCTGATTGGTGTGCCGTGGGAGAACGCAGGGCTGGTCGGTAGCTTCATTGGTGAGAAGACGATTCTGAACGAGTTCGTCGGCTACACCTCGTTCTCGGAGCACGTCGACTCGCTGGATCCGAAGTCCATCATGTTGGCGACCTTCGCCCTGGCTGGCTTCGCCAACCTGTCTTCCATTGCAATTCAGATCGGTTCCTTCGGTGCGCTATCGCCGGAACGTCGCTGTGAGATTGCCAAGAACGGTCCGCTGGCGCTGATTGCGGGTCTGTGCACCAACCTGCTCAACGCTGCAATTGTGGGTGTGATTGCGCTATAGCTAGGTGCTTGCTGTGTGGTTAGTTACTGGCCCTGCTAGTCGATCTTCTGGAACGGATCGGTAGCAGGGTCAGTCTCAGCAGCGGGCTGCGAGGAAAAATCTTCAGTTGCTTCTGCTGGCATTTTATCCAGGCGGTCGGGTTCCTCAGTTCGGAATTCGGCCGCCTGCTTTTCTAGATTCTGATGGATCTTCTGCTCGCCCTCGGCGGCCGCGGTAGCTCGGGGTGGAAGCTGGATGTATCGCTCTGCGGGCAGGCCGGCGCGCAGTTGGCGCATCCTCTCAACCTCGGCATCCAGCTTAAAGCCGAAGACCACGACGACATTAATGCCCCAAAGTGCAGTCATGAGAGCAATGACGGCACCCATGGCGCCGTAGGGGTTTGAAGCCGCAAAGTTGAACAGGTAAAGCTGCAATGCCTTGCCAATAATCAGCGAGCTGATAATTGCCAGTGCCGAACCGGTACTGAGCCAGCGGAATTTGCGCATGCGCACGTTCGGTGTGAAGTAGTACAGCGAGCCAATCAGGATCATCGACATGACGATAATGACCGGCCAGCGCAGCCAACTCCAGACGGAGATGCAGAAGTCAATGACCTGTCGCGTGGTCGATTCAATGCCCAACGGGCGGGCAACCGGTTCGACGATGGTGATAACTAGCTGGTCATTGACAATAATCGCAATAAGCAGCACCACCGTGCCAATGAGCAGCAATAGCGTAATGGCGACCATGAGCAGGTGGTAGCGAATAAGCGTGCGACCTTCGGAAACGCCATAGATGGAGTTACCCGTGCGCGAAAATGCGCGTGTGTAGGCCGACGACGAAATCAGCGCAAGAACAATACCGATAGTCAGTGCGACAAGACCGCCCGTGGCGGAGCCGATAATCGTTGAGATGACATTGCGAATCGGTTCGGCATACTCAGCCGGGATGTAGCTGCGGATGAAATCCTCGGTCAGTCGGTTGAGGTCTTCTGTATAGCCGGCCAGCATCAGCGTGGCAATTGAGTAAATCGCCAGCAGTGCAGGCGCGAAGGTCAACACAGTGTAGTAGGTCAACTTCGCGGCAGCGTCGAAACCGAGCTCCAAGAAAAACTCGATACCCGCACGCTTGAGAGCGTAGAGCGCTCCTTTCCATCCCACGGATGGCAATTTCTTCGCGGACTGAGCAAAAGATGCATCTGCCGACTCGTAGGCCTGAAGTGTGTGCTTGATCTGCTGTGCTGGTGACACCTAAAGAATCGTCCTCTCCGACCTGACAGCGGCTGCGGTACGTGTGCGACATATGCGCTGACATGCAGGCTCGCTTAAGTCTATCGGTCGAAGAGGGCAGAGGCGCTTCTCAGGCCCGGGTGTCAGTTCTTTGTACTGATGCGTCCCGAGACAGCTAATCCGTGGCAGAGGGAGGGGTGGAGCTAGGGGGTGAGTCTGGCGAGCCCAGTGAGTCCGATGAGTCGAGCGAAAGTAGGCGCTCGGCGGTGGCATCGTCAATGACCAAGTGAGTGGCCAACTTTGTTCGAAGGGCCACATCGATAGCCTCGGCCTTGTGTGCGCCACCGGCCACAAGTACCCGAGTGGGGATCCGGCGCAGGTCAGAGAGGCTGATACCTACCGTGCGGGCATCGACCTCTGGCAGCGCAATGCCACCGTCCGGGCGGTAGAAGCGTGAGCAGGCATCGCCCACTGCGCGCTCCACGAGTAAGTCCTTTTCGGTTGCCGACAGCTGCCCCAAGTTCAAGGCCAGTGAATCATGGTCGACTGCGCCGACAGTGAAAACGGCAATGTCCACCGTCCGGCCAAGCGCCAATACGCTGGCGATGAACCGATCCTGTTCCACGATGCGCTTGGTCTCGACCGAATCGAAAATCACCGGCAGCGGCAATGTGCGGGCATAGGCATGGAAAGCGTGGCAGAACCCGCCAATAGTGCGGATGTCATTCGTCGACTTATCGGAATGACTCATTCCGCCCTTGAGCTGCACAATTTCCACGCCCGAGACATCCTTGGACTTCAGTTGCGTGGATACGGAGTACATGGTCTTGCCCCACGAAACACCGAGAAGGGTACCGTCGACCACCAGCTCGTCGAGAAGCTCGGCGCCCACACGCCCCAACTCGCGGAGCAAGACCGCGTTGCCAGCGCGTGCCGGTTGCGCCAGGCGCACATCGTTCAACTTGTAGCGATCCCGCATCTGCGTAGCGGTCTCTGAGGCTTCCTCTCGCGGATCGTGGATCTCAATGCGCACGTAACCACGCTCGCGGCCAAGGTTGAGCAGTTTAGAGACCGTTGGACGGGAAACCCCGAGTTCGGCTGCAACCTGAGACTGTGTGAGCCCCTCGCCGTAATAGAGTTTGACGGCGGTGAGTGCTTGGATGTCGCGAGTGTCCACAGCGGCCTCCTCCAGCAAGAGCACTTAGCAAGCGCACTTGTAACAGGAACCTCGCTTGATTGGGGCCCTGCCCGATTTGATCATCGGGAAAGCGTGCGCCTCACCTGTGATTTTAGTTCCACGTTTGCAAAAACAAAAAGTCAGCTTTTGCATTTGTAGTAAACGGTGAGGCGTTGGCTGTCCCCGGAGGCTGCGGAAGGCATCGGAGGGTAACGCAGCGCAGGTTGGGTTCCCGCAGAATTACCAGATATTCACGCGCTCATTCGGCTCACGCCACATGCCGTCCCCCGCTGAAGTGCCGAAGGCCTCATGGAACTCATCGATGTTGCTGGCAATGACGTTGCAGCGGAACTCCGCCGGCGAGTGCGGGTCAATGGCAAGCAGCTGACGTGCAAACTCCGGACGAATCTTGGAACGCCAGACCAGTGCCCACTGCTTGAACAGGTCACGGTAGGTCTCGGGGGTGTCCTCCAACCCGAGTTCCTTTCCGCGGGCAGCGAGGAAACGGCGGAAAGCGACGACAGCAATACCAAGCCCGCCCAAGTCACCGATGTTCTCGCCCAGGGTAAAGCGACCGTTGACACCAGGTAGGTCAGTGCCCTCCTCGGCCTGCTCGCGCAGAGCCTGCGGAACCAGGCCCTCGTACTGATCCACCAGTGCGGAGGTCAGCTTCTCAAAAGCTGCGCGATCCTCATCGGTCCACCACTGGTGAAGGTTGCCGTGACCGTCATACTGCGAGCCCTGGTCATCAAAACCATGCCCAATCTCGTGACCAATAACCGCACCGATGCCACCGAAGTTCTCCGCCGGGGAAGCGTCCGGTGAGAAGAACGGCGACTGCAAAATCGCAGCTGGGAACGTGATGTCATTGACCACCGGATTGTAGAAGGCATTGACCGTCTGCGGAGTGCCATGCCACTCATCGCGATTGGCCGGGGTGCCCAGTTTTGCCACCTCATAATCATGCGCAAAAGCGCTGGCAGCGCGAGCATTGTCCATCAGCGAATCCCCGAGCTCCATCGCCGAGTAATCACGCCAACGCTCCGGGTAGCCAATCTTGGCCTTAAACAGCGACAGCTTCTCCAGCGCCCGCTCCTGTGTCGCCTTCGTCATCCACGGCAGCTTCGAAATTCGCTCCCGGTACGCCGCCAGCAGGTAGTCCACCAGTTCCAGGACCTGCTCCTTGTACTCCGGAGGGAAGTGCTTTTCCGCATACAGCTTGCCGACGTCATGTCCAACCGCCCCATCCGCAAAGGCAACACCACGCTTCCAGCGTGCACGCTGCTCGGTCGAACCCTGCAGGGTGCGGCCGTAGAAGTTAAAGCTCTCCGCAGAGAAGTCATCCGACAGGTAGGCGGCGCGCTGGTGGAGGACGCGCCACAGTGCCCACAGGCGCAGATCTGCCAGGTCAGTGTCCTGCCACAACTTGCTCAAGTGCTCGAAGTACGACGGCATCATCACCACGATGGTGTCGATGGCAGTCTGGTTCGTCTCATTGACACCGGTGGCCGCGAGCCACTCCGCGACCGGGAAGCCGGTGGGGAGGTCAGAAATGGCCGTCTTGTTATAGGTCTTCAGTGCATCGCGGGTATCGACCACATTCCAGTGACCAGCGGCAATACGCTTTTCAAAAGCCACGATGCGCGCCGCCGCAGCGGCCGGGTCCACCAACTCGAATGCAGCAAGCGCGGTGGAGAGGTCCCCCGCGCCGTCGTCATGCGAGGAGAGAAGCTTCAACATAGCGGCAACATGCTGTTCATAGGCAGCGAGGGTGTCGGCGTGACCCGGCTCGCGGTAGTAAGCCTCATCCGGGAGGCCGAGGCCCGACTGCAACAGATAGAGAGCATCCAGGTCCGAGCCGGAATCCTTCTCTACCCAGTACCCGAGCGCACCACCGACACCGAGGCGGTCGAGGCGGCCGAGAGCCAACGCCAGCTCATGCGCGTTCTCGGCGGAGGCGATCATTTCTAAATCCTGCGCGAGAGGAGCTGCGCCGGCGTTATTAATAGCGGCTTCGTCCATAAAAGAGTTGTACAAGCGAGCGACGCGGGAATTCGGATCCGCATCGGCGGCAGTGGTGATGAGCTCGCGGACGTTTTCCTCCGCCTCATCCCGCAGCTTGTAAAAGGCGCCATCGATGGGGCGGTCAGCCGGGATGACGTGATTGCTAATCCACTCACCGTTGGTGGCCAAGTAGAGGTCATCCTGCGGGCGAGGAGTTGTTGAGAATTGGGACGTTGCGGACTGGGTCTCAGTATTAGTGCTATTTGTCATGCCGCCAGTCTAGGGGCAAGGGCGGATTGAAGCTGTGACTGGAGGGGTGGAATAAGTTTAGGCTTACGAATGGGGCTGAAGTGGTTTAGGGGGTAAGGTGCAAACCATGAAATTTCTTCCACTTTCCGCGAACGCGGTGCTGAAGCGGCGCCCGGGACGCGCCACTTTGGCAAGTATCGTGGCCGTTGCGCCGCTGACCTTGGGTGCTATTGCACCGGCAGACGCACAAACACAGGATGCATCTGCACACTCCAACCCGTCCGCTGCTGATTCCAAGGGCTCGCTCGACTTTTTGACTGTTCAGGAGTCGCAGGGCTCTGACGCCAACGGTTCGTCAACTGGTCCGGCTACCAGCGCATCGTCTAACTCGGCTCGCTCTGGCTTCAACATGGGGCCGACCGGCGTGGACGTCTCCAAGTGGCAGCGCCCAGGTGGCGTCGCACTGAAATGGGACGAGGTCGCAGCCAGCGGCCAGAAGTTCGCTTTCATCAAGGCCACCGACGGTGTCGAAGGTGACCAGAAGTACTTCCTCGAGGACTCCATCGCTGCAGCGAAGGCCGGTCTGTATGTGGGCAGCTACCACAAGGCACACCCGGATCGCTCTGCAATTGCGCAGGCTGACCAGTACGTAGAAGCACTGCAGCAGCGCGATGAGCAAATCTCCACAGACAAGACACTGCCGCCGGTGCTGGACATCGAGCTGGATAATGGCCTCAACCCGACCCAGCTGCAGAAGTGGACCAAGGACTTCCTCGAGCGCGTAGAGGAAAAGACCGGCGAAACCCCGATGATTTACACCTACCGTTGGTTCTGGCAGAACCCGATGGGTAACTCGACCGACTTCACTGACTACCCGCTGTGGCTCGCCGCCTACGAAGACAGCGCTCCGACCTCACTGCCGGGCGGTTGGGAGAGCATGGCCTTCTGGCAGCGTTCCTCCACCGGCCGCGTCGATGGCATCCCGACCAACGTGGACGAGGACGTCTTCAACGGCACCGACGCTGAGCTGCAACAGCTGGCTGCTGCTCACTAGCAGTATGTTGTGGGGTCTGGGGCAGGCTAAAACTTCGTCCGACCCGCACGCCACGCAATCAACGCAGGCAGGAGCTTGTCGACGTCGTCGACGACAATAAGCGCATCGAGAAGCTCCGGCCGCACAAAACCCGCATCCACAACGTTGCGGAGCAGAGCCAACAGCGGCTCCCAAAAGCCCGAAGGTCCCAGCAATGCCACTGGCTTGGCATGAATCCCCAGGTGCTGCTGGGTCCACACTTCGAAGAACTCCTCCAGCGTGCCCGCGCCGCCGGGGAGCGCAACAAAAGCATCGCCAAGCTCATACATGCGCGACTTGCGGTCGGGCATAGTCGCAACAGTTTCCAGGTGAGTCAGCCGCGGATGGGCAATTTCCTTCTTGACCAGGACCTCGGGGATGACACCGGTGACACTGCCGCCGTCGTCAAGCGCTGCGTTAGCAACCGTGCCCATAAGACCAATCGCCGCGCCACCGTAGACGAGCTCCACCCGATTTTTCGCGAGTGTCTGGCCGAGGCGTTCGGCGGTGACGCGCCAGGCGGGATCGTTGCCAAAGCCGGAGCCGCAGAAAACAGTTAGTGACGACAGTGCGCGCTGTGGCTGTTCACGGCCAGCGGCAAGCTGCGGCAGCTCTTCGCGGAGCTTCGGCAGAGTGGTCTCGGCCAGCATAGGGGCGATTTTCCCGGTCGGCAGCCAGGGGTCGAGCCAGCGGACCTCTTCAATCTCGGCATGGGGCTGAACGTTCGCCAGCTCATCGGTGAACTCTCCGACATAGCGCACATGGTGGCCGACGACCTCGAAGCCCGCCTCGTTGGCGGCGGCTGCGCGGGCGATATTCCACGGACGCAGTTGCGATAGCTCGATGTCCACGCCGAGCTCCTCGGAGACCTCGCGCGCGGCGGTGACCTCCGGGTTATCGACGGACTCACCCGGCTCGAACTTGCCGCCGGGCAGCATGAACGTATCCGTGCCCCGCTTACGAACGCACAAAACCCGCCCCACCGGGTCAGTCACAACCATTGCGGCGACAACGATGGAACGGGTTTGTGCAGTCACGCGGGCTCCTTAGGTGAAGGAAGCGCCGAGGCTCTTTCGCCTAGGTGTGATGTCCAGGGACGTTGTTGAGTCGGTCGAAGGGTACGCCGCCAATCGCAGAGTGGTGTCGGTGGTGGTTGTAGAAGTGGAGCCAGCCGGGCAGCGCCAGGCGTCGTTCGGCCTCTGAACCGTAAAACCTGGCATAGGCCCAGCCGTCCCCGAGCGTGCGGTGGAATCGCTCGATCTTCCCGTTCGTCTGCGGCCGGTAGGGGCGTGTCCGCTTGTGTCGGATGCCGAGCCGAGCGCAGAAGTCCCTCCATGCGTGGGATCTGTATGCCGACCCGTTGTCGGATAGGACTCGCTCGACGGTCACGCCTCGTTCGGCGAACCAGGCCACGGCGCGTTCGAGAACTCCCACCGCTGTGCTCGCCTGCTCATCCGACCAGATTTCTGCGTATGCGACGCGGGAGTGGTCGTCGATGACTGTGTGAACGAACGCCGTCCCGGTGCGCGGCTTGTGATCTTTTCCTCGTGGTAATCCCGGAGTCGCGAGCTTGTTCCGTGCGCCTTGCTGCCGACCTACGTAACGATGTCCACCGCCGTCGGGGATGTTGCCGAACTTCGTGACATCGACATGAATCAACGATCCCGGATGAGGATGCTCATATCGCCGCAATGGCTCGCCAGTGACACGATCGATATGCGAGAGGCGGTTCACGCGGCAACGGACGAGGACCGCGTGAACAGTCGACGTCGAGAGACCAAGTCGCGCAGCGATCTGGGCTGGCCCCAGTCGAAGCCGCCAGCGCAGGTTGATGATCTTCTTCTTGACATGCTCGGGCGTCCTGCCTGGGATCCGGTGCGGCTTGCTGGAGCGATCCTGCATCCCAAACTCACCCTCTTCCCGGTAGCGGCCTGCCCATTTCCGGGCAGTGATCGGGGAGACCATGAACATCTTGGGGTCGTTTGCGGGAGGGGGCGGAATCCTACGCTAAGGCTTTGGCCAGCGATATTCTCCGGTGAGATTGATGTGTTCCCATCCGAGCGGCGAAACATGGGCCAAGAGATCGGGCGATAGCAGCTTTCCATCGCGTTTCTGGTTTGCAACGACCTCGCCGAGCTTCATGGTGTTCCAGAAGATGATGATGGCGGCGAGCAGATTCATGCCGGCGATGCGGTAATGCTGGCCTTCGGCGGAACGGTCGCGGATTTCACCGCGGCGGTGGAAGCTGATTGCCCGCTTCAGCGCATGATGAGCTTCGCCTTTGTTGAGCCCGATCTGGGCACGCCGTTGGAGTTCGGCATCCAGAATCCAGTCGATCATGAACAGGGTGCGCTCGACGCGACCGACTTCCCGCAGGGCTGTCGCGAGCTCGTTCTGCCGCGGATAGGAGGCGAGTTTCCGCAGAATCTGGCTTGGCGCGACGGTCCCGGCAGCAATGGTGGCGGCGATGCGCAGGATGTCGGGCCAATTGCGCTCGATCATGGCTTGGTTGACCTTTCCGCCGATCAACGCTCGCAGGTGCGCCGGGGCGGCCGACGGATTGAACGCGTAGAGCCGTTTGGATGGCAGGTCGCGGATGCGCGGAGCGAACCGGTAGCCGAGAATGGCACATGCGGCAAAGACGTGATCGGTGAAGCCGCCCGTGTCGGTGAACTGCTCGCGGATATGGCGTCCAGAATCGTTCATCAGCAGGCCATCGAGGATGTAAGGCGCTTCGCTTGCCGTTGCAGGAATCACCTGGGTTGCGAACGGCGCATATTGGTCGGAGACGTGGCTATAGGCTTTCAGGCCCGGGGTATTGCCATATTTCGCGTTGACCAGGTTCATGGCCTCACCTTGCTCTGTAGCGACGAAGAACTGTCCGTCGCTCGAAGCCGACGTGCCCATGCCCCAGAACCGGGCCATGGCTAACGCTGCCTGTGCCTCGACCACCATGGCCAGCGCCCGGTCATAGGCTTCGCCCTCGACATGCCACCGTCCAATGCGGATCAATTCCCAGAAGGTGTGGGTGTTTGTCGCATCCGCCATTTTGCGCAAGCCGAGGTTGATCCCTTCCGCCAAGATAACGTTCATTAGCCCGATCCGGTCAGCGCAGGGTGCTCCTGTGCGCAGATGGGTGAACGCTTCGGTGAAGCCGGTCGCCGCATCCACCTCCAGCAGGAGATCGGTGATGCGCGTGGGCGGGATCTGCTTGTAGAGATCGAGCACCAGATCTTCGGCGCCTGTCGGCGCGGCGGCTTCGAGTTTCTCGATATGCAGAACGCCGTTTTCAATCGACCCGCCCGGGATCGTGCCTGCGCGAGCGGCACGGCCAAGCTCGCGCAACCGCATGTCGAGGCGAGCTTGCCGGTCTGCCAGCCATTCCTCCGGCCGCAATGGCACAGCGAGACGACCGCCTTCCGCGATGGCTTGTGCCGGAACGAGTGCGTGTTTCAGATCGCCATAGCGCCGGGACCTAGTAAGCCAGACATCTCCGGAGCGGAACGCATCGCGCAGATGGAACAGCACCGCGATCTCCCATAGGCGAGCGTCGCCAGCCCTCTGGGCCCGAAGGTGGCGATGCCATTTCGAGCTGGGCCGCAAGAAGCTGGTCATCGCGGCATCGTTCAAACCGGTACGAAGGGCCGTCACCGCTTCCAGAAGCGGCAGTGCAACGGGCGCAGCTCGCAGATCGAGCAGGCGCAACATGCGTGGAGCGTATCGGCGGAAGCGGTGATAACCGTCGAGCACATGATTGAGCGGATCGTCGGCCATGGTGGCGGTCAGCCTGGTTGCCATTGCAACAAGGGTTTTTAAGCCGTCCCACCCTGACCCACTCGCGATGACATCGCCCAGCGGCTGGCCATCATCCTGTGCATCGACCAGGGCGCCCCCGATCTCGGCGAAGGATTTCAGGGTGTCACGCACCACCCCCGCTTCGTCTGCGACCTTTGCATGGCAAATACGCTCCGAAGCACGGTAGAGACGGCCGACGATCCGGTCGTGGGTTTCGACCACTGCGTCGGCCAACATCGCCTGCCATTCCGAGACGCAAACAGCCAAGATCGCAAGCCGCCTGTCCTCCGGGAGATCGCGCATGCCGTCGGCATAATACCGTTCACCCTGCCTGCGCAGACGAGTCACCCGATGGGCAGGAACGCCGGCAAGCAGATCCTCGGGGAGATCGACGCGTTGCAGATATTCGAGCCGGTCGAGCAGCCGGTTGGCCGACGAAGAGTTCGAGCCAGGCTCGAACTGGCGCAGCCACACAAAACGGGTCACCCGATCATCAGCCGTCTCCTCGAGCAATGCCAGCAACTGTTCTCGGATCGACATAGGCAGCCGACTGGCGATCCTCGTCTCGATGCGTCGCTCGGCATCGACGAGAGCCGCGGCACAAAGCCGCTCGATCGTGGATGTCGCGGGAAGGACAGTGCGGGTGCGTCGGCACTCGGCTACGAAGCGACGGGCGATATCCTCGTTCGACACCGCCATCTCGGCTTCTCGGAACAACCATTCCTTCAGCTCGCTCGCACCACGTCCGGAGAAGGTGCGGAAGCCGTAGAGCCCCCGTAACTCGGCAAGATGCTCGTGCCGTGTTTCCTCGCGGGCAGCATAGTCTACGAGATCGTCGGCACCCAGGCCAAGCTGCGCTCCGATAAATTCGATGACCTCTGCAGGGATCAGTTCGCCTGGAGCCAGCACCCGGCCGGGATAGCGCAGGACACACAATTGCAGGGCGAAGCCGAACCTGTTGTGAGCGCGCCGACGCAGCCTGATATGCCCAAAGTCTTCATCACTCAGCGTATAGTGCTTGAGCAAATCCGTCTGTGAAGTCGGCAAGCGCAACAGCGCGTCTTTCTGCCGATCGGTTAGAGTGACGCGACGCGGCATACATGTTCCTTTTTCAAAATCTGATAGCGTTCAAGACGCTTTGTTTATGAAGCTGGTTGAGATACATTTCCAGAGGTCAATGCAATCGTGGCCGAAGCGCCGCCTCAAACCAACGTTTGTGATACATGCTGATCGGATATGCCCGCGTCTCCAAAGCCGATGGCTCGCAGTCTCTCGACCTGCAGCACGACGCCTTGCGCGCCGCAGGTGTCGAACGGGACAATATCTATGATGATCTTGCTTCCGGCGGTCGTGATGATCGCCCTGGCTTGACTGCCTGCCTCAAGTCATTGCGTGACGGCGATGTGCTGGTGGTCTGGAAGCTCGATCGCCTCGGACGATCGCTTGCCCATCTGGTCAACACGGTGAAGGAGCTGTCAGACCGCAAGATCGGCCTGCGGGTTCTGACTGGAAAGGGCGCTCAGAGGCACTGTTGCAAAGTTAGCGATGAGGCAGCCTTTTGTCTTATTCAAAGGCCTTACATTTCAAAAACTCTGCTTACCAGGCGCATTTCGCCCAGG
>NZ_JBFLKW010000012.1:0-82847 GCF_040743205.1 Corynebacterium sp. 045007 | reverse complement strand
GGGTAATAGCTTTCGGGGAGCTATTCTTTGGTGATTTGTGGTGTGTGGTCTGGGGTTATGGTGGCATGCGGACACACTTTTCTTTACTTAACCCGCCAAGAGGGCGCAGGGGCGGCGGCAGGAGGGCAGCGACTAGCCGCCGAAAATTGCCAGCGCGTCGGCAGCGAACGCTTCAATGATTGCGGAGTTGTCAACATCTCCCGCGCGGTTGATGTAGGCGGCCTCCGTAGTCGAGGCGGAGGCATGGCCCAGTTGCAAGGTGGCCAGCGCCGCGTTGCCCGTTGCAGCCATGGCGGTCGCTACCGTGTGACGGAGGTCGTGATAGGAAATCACCGCAGGCAGCAGCTCCCGGTCGGCCTGCGCCACATCGTCGCCGGCGAGGTGCGGCAAGCCTGCCCATGTTAGAGCCCGGCCAGAGTTTTGCCAGGGTGGGGGTATGTGCCGGATGGGTCGTCACGCATAGGCAGTACCCGCGTCGTCGGTGCCCCTGTCGTGCGTTGGCCGTGGAACAAGCTCGTAGGCTTATCGGCCAAGCGCTCGGCAATCCTTGAGTCTATTGGCCCGAGAAGCTGGTCTGGCAAAAACATGTAGGTGTGTGACGATCAGCTATAACTTTCCTCCTTGTAAGCAGGAAACCCGCTCGCCTCTCATGACAGCAATGTACTTGGATAACCACATCGCTACTTGACCGTAGATTGATGTAGCGATACGATTTGAACATGTTCAGTGAACAAGTTCAATCAAGTCGTGCTACTCAAAAGGAGGCGACGCGCAATAAAGTCTTGGATACCGCCTATGCCCTTTTTGTGTCAGTCGGGTACGCGGATACAAATGTGCGTGCCATCGCGCAGAAAGCTAACGTCAGCGTTGGAACCGTTATGAACGTCGGGAGCAAGCAGTCGCTGTTGATTCAGACCATCGGACATCGAATCACCGTCATGCACGATGAGCTCCGTCGACAATCAGACAACCTTCTCGACGTTCTCGCTCCTTTCCTGAAAATGTTTACTGGGCAGGAAGAATTATCGAAAGCGTATGGCGCTGCCCTAATCACACAGGGAGACAACGGAGAGATTCTCAACGAGCTTCGAACTCTCTTGGTAGATGAAATCGTGTTGCGCCTAGGCAATATGCTCCCTAAAGATGACGCTAAAGAGTTCGCGACAATCCTTTACAACATTTATCTTGGGTTGCTTCTTGGCTGGGCTGCCGGTGCATACGACACCGACGAACTATCCATTCACGCGAACAGTTCCATCTCCCGTCTTAAAATCGCGTACGGAGTAAAATAATGATTCTCGAATCTTCGCCTGCTTGGCCCTCCATCATTCTTGCAGCCATTTTGTTCGGAGACGCGGTACTCTCGCTCAAACCCGTAGCATTCATCGAGGCCTGCCTCAGAGGAGTACGACTTCCTACAGAGTGGTGGTGGGCTCTTATCGTTATCAAGTGCCTAGCAGCAAGTGGACTCATTATTGGGCTCTGGATACCAGGCATTGGAATAGCGACGATGGTTGGAGTCATTGCCTACTTCTGCACCGCAGCAATCGCACATATCCGAGCCAAGTTTCTAGGTAGCGAGTTTTGGGTCAATTGCTTAGGGATGCTCGCTATTTCACTAGGCGCTCTCATTGCGACACTATTGATAGCCTGAAACGACCAATTTACCAATTGTGTTCGCCCATTGAGGGGCGCCGTTGCCCGCGCCGGGCGGCTTGCCGCGGGTGCCTGGGACCCGCTAGCCGCCTACCGCCTCGCCGGCCTGTCGAAGGGTATGAGCGTCTGCCTCGGTGCAGAAGGCATGACAAAGCCCTAGCTTATGGGTCGGGGTTGTGGGATTTGCAGAGTGGCGGGCTGCTGCGGGACTGGTAGATAGGCGTCCAGCTCTTCGACGGGTATCTGCGGTACTGCATCCGAGATACCAGTGGCGAGCGCTGCGCGACTGGGCCCGCGCCGGGATGTCACACCCGACGACGTGGGGTGGCAGGAGCAGTAACCGGAATTGAGGGGTTGGGGGCAATCCCAGTCCATTTTTATGCGTGGGGGGTAGGGGTGCGACGGGCAGGGGTTGCTGGGGCAAGGGGTGTGTGGCCCCTAGTCGACACCGTGTAGCCACCGCCGGTTAAGTCTTGTACTCAGGCTGTGGCGTATGTCCAGCTGCGGGTCTACTTCGGAAAACTCCGCACTTCCCCAAAGACTTTCCTCAAAAATTAGTAGGGGAGGTGTCCCTGTGTGGCGCGAGAAACGGCTTTGACAGGCATAAATGGCATTATAGGTCAAACCTTTACAGGGTACCCTAACGGTAGGTTACGGGTTCGAGTCCCGTTTCCGGCTCCAAAACTCCAGGTCGGGAAGTTTTCCGGCCTGGGGTTCTTTGGTTTAAAGGGGAAAATGTAGGGGTTAAGTAGCGTGAGGGGTGAAATCGTCTAACAGAACGTCCGCATCCCCTCTGTCCCGTAAGTCGGCTTAGAAGCTGGAAGAACCGCCTGAACCGGAAAACCCTGAGCTAAACCCGCTGTTGACGCCACCGCTACTGGAAGAGCTGTCGCGGGCAGTGGTGGCATCGCTATCCCAGGTGCTCACGACATAGAAGGGCACGTAGCCGTGGTAGCCAGAGCCAGCGAAGAAATCAGAGTCGTAGATGCGCGTGCGCTCGGGGCGCTCGTCGGCCTCATTGCGCTTCTGCAGCTGGGACTGCACGTGCTCCGACAAGAGCGCGGAGCGATCCAAGAGTTCTAGGTAGCGCTCCATGAACTGCGGATGGTGTGGTTCCTTGGATAATTCAGTGGCGGCATCTTCCAACTCCTTCGCGTGGCGCTCAAGCGCCGAGTCGATGCTTGCGGCCAAGTAGCCTGCCTGTGCCAGATCCTTCTCCAGCTCGTAGAGTTCATAGCGGCGAGCATCCGCATCAGCGTTCTCAATGCGGTGCAGCTTTTCAATATTGGCCTCAGCGGTTTCCACGCGCTCGCACAGTTGGCGCGCGTTGGCGATGAGCTCGGAGTGTGAGCGGAATTGCTCATCTGGCGCATCCGCCGGAATCGACATGAGGAAACCAACCTGGCTATCGATTGCTAGGAAGTCATCGCGCAAACCCTCCCAGTCCTGGCGCAGGCGCTCATCCACCAGCCCTGATTGGAGCGAGTGCGCTCGAATATCAATCTCCCTTAGCCGTTGCGCCACATCGGTGTAGGTCTGCGACACGTAGTCCCAGTCCTCGCGTGCCTGCTGTGTCTTCTTCTGCCGGCTGCGGCGTACACCGCCGGCGAGGCCGACACCAGCGCCGCCAACGCTCAGGCCCGCCACCCCGAGGCCAACGGCCGCCGCCATCCGGTCCTCTTTTGCGCCCTCGTACTGAGTATCCGCAGCACGGTCTACGTCGATTGCAGCCGCTGCGCCAGCAAAGAGGCCAGCAGGAATGTTGTCATCCCGCACGCCCGGCTTAATTGCTTCGATGGACTGTTTCAGATGGCTGTCATTCTTGCGTAGCTTCATTTGAGCAGCCACGTCCTCACCCGCGAAGACGAAGGCTTGGCGCGGATCAAGGCCCACGCCGACGAAGACCTGGCCATCAGCAAACTTATCCTTGCCGATGAGCTCCTGGTGGTTATCGCGCAGGTACTCCTCTACGGAGTCATTAACGTTTTCCTTGTTCTCGGCAAAGACCATGTAGTGCAGCCCTTGGACCACGTCAGGGGCGGCGATCCGGGAGACATCGCGAAGCATGCGCTGTTCTTCCTCCGGGGTGAGCACATCGTCTGAGTCCATGATGTCAGCCTGCACTTCACGCTGCGCGGGCTGCATGACGTAGTCAGAGCGCTCGGGCGAATCAAAGACCGCCAAGCAGGTGCCCGCACCGACACCTCCGAGAAGCAGGCCGCCCACTGCTGCTGCGCCGATGATGGCACCGATGGAGGTCACTTTGGGGCCGCGGTTGGATGCAAAAGGTTTAATATCGCGAGAGTCGGTCACGGTGATTCTCCTATTCGCGAGCGATCGGCCCCGCCAATTTTATCCGGTTTAAGGAGGTCGGGCGGGGAACAAAGGGTGCGTTTGAAGACTGATTAAAGGGCAAATGCCTGTCGGGGGCTGGGGCGGGGGAATTTTCTTTCACTTATGCGCACGTTGTCGGAAGTCCCGGTCAACATATGGATGAGCTATTCACTTATGGCCACGCTGCTGCGTATCGATAGGTGAATATTGCATCGATAGGACAGCGCAACGCCGCCAGCAGGACAGCGCAACACCGACAGCAGGACAGCGCAACGCCGACAGCCGGAAAATCACAGGCCACGGAGCTTTCACATCTGCAACTCTAGCCCCATGCTTCACAGGAGTTACACGCGTATGTAAAGTGGGCTTTGTTTTTAAGTCATAAGCGTCGATAGGGCTGGTCTCGGGGAAGGGCCTGCGCTATGGGCGCTTTTGGCATTTTTCTGTAAAATCCTCCAGAAAACCCCACAGGCTGGGGTGATTTCTCTGAGAAAAATATTCTACGATAGAGCCATGTCAGAGGTGCTCTTTGTCAGTAGTTCAAACATGGGACTCTCACGCGTACTAGAAGGGCTGCTGCGGCAAGCTGCCCCGGGCCTGACAGTTTTGTCAGCAGGTATCAGCATCGATGATGATGACCGCGGTCTGGATGAAGACGCGCGGCGTGCACTCTGTGAGGTGGGGGCACGGTGTGATGGGGATCCTCATCAGCTCACGCCATCTCTCGCGGACAGTGCGGATGTGGTCATTGTTGTGGGGAAAATCGACGTTTCGGACTACATCGCACCAGATGTAGAGACGGAGCGCTGGGAATATGATGACCCGGCTGACCGCGGCATTTATGGCTATCCTCGCTACGCGCAATTGCGGGATTACTTTACTCGGCGCGTCAATACGCTGGCGGAACGGTTTGCTGCCTAAATAGTCGTTGTCTTAATAAAAGGTGGGGCGCGGGAGCCGTCGTAAAGCATGTGCTGAAGCCGACACACTTTTGTTTTCGGACAATAATACCCGCGTCTGTCCGGTCAGCACCTAATGTAAGTAGTTATGTCTATTGGTCCCTCGCTGCGACGCACCCTGTACAAACTTGCTGAGAAAGAGATGTCCCCGGCTAAGGCAAAGTTCTTGCTGAACATTTGGCCGCCGCTGTTTGGCACCGGCATCCGTATCACCGAGATTGCGGATGACTGGTCTGAGGGGCGATTGGAGCTGCGCCTGAACGCTCTGACTGCGAATATGCATGGCGCGGCATTTGGCGGTGCGCTGTTTTCGATGACGGATGTGCTGTTTGGCACGCTGGTTATGCAGCGCCTGGACGTCAATAAGTACGAGGCGTGGACGCGAACTGGTTCGTTTGAGTTCATTCGCCCAGGTAAGAACGGTGCGTACCTCGAGGTAGAGGTGCCGGATGAGATGGTCGAAAAGCTTAAGGCGGAAACAGAAGGCGGCTATTCGACGGTCGTTCCATACACCTCTGTAATCCGAAACCGCGATGGTTCTCTGGTCGGTATTGGCCAGCAGGAGCTCTACGTGCGCCGTCGTGGTCGGAAGAAGCCGCCGGCCAACCCGAATCAGCAGGATCGTGTTGCCGGTGAGAACCTTATCTCTGCTGCTCGCACTCTTGCGCGGCTGGGGATGCGCGGGGTGGAAAACCGCGATGTGCTCGTTCAGCAGGAACGCACCGCACGACGCTGCATTTCGCCAGAGTCGCGTGCAGTCGCATGGCTCCACGGCGTCCTTGAGTACGGCGATGTCACTGTCGACGACTACCGCGCCGCAGGGCTTCCCGACGTCGTCATCGAGGCCCTCACCTCCGATAACCCCTCGCCAGCTGCGCAGCAGCTGCTTGCGGATGTCGTCACCGCGCGCGAGTCGTTGACCAAGTTCTAGGTCGAAGCTCTACGCCAATAGCCGAGTGATCAGATCGATCACTTCGGGGTCTGTTTGCTGCTTCCAATGCGCAACAGACCTGCCCTCCAGCTCGGATTCGAGCAAAACAGTTCGACTGTCCGGCAGGAAACTCTGCGCGGTATCGGACCACGGAATGACCAGACTGTCATGGTGGCTGATGACGTTAATCCAGTCAGGTGCAGCTGCCTTGCGCCCTCGGAGGTGTGGGGCAGTGTTGGCGGCAGGAAGGTCATATTTTTCTGCCGCTACCGCAATTTGATCGGCTAAAGCCTGTCCCATTAGCCAGCGGGCAAGAGACCCATTTCGCCAGCCCAAAATGCGGGAAATTCCAGTCAGATTTACGCCGCCGACAGAGCCCGACACGCTGATGACACGGCGAAATGAAATGCGCTCGTATTCAAGGTTCGCTAGGCGTGTAAATAACAGGAAAGCCAATAGCCCACCCTGAGAGTGAGCCACAATGTCGACCGTGTCCGAGTTCGTTTCAGCGCAAACTCCGTTGATATAGTCCTCGACTTCGGCGACAGAATCCGCAAGGGCAGCAGTGCCGCGGTTTCCGTAGGCCGGTACATAGACTCGGCGGCCGAGGGAACGGAGTCCGTCGGCAAGCGGTGCCCACGCGCCGGGACTATCGAGCGTGCCATGTAATGCGATAACCGGAACGGGGTCGCTGAGGTTCCCTGCTGCCGGACTCGGATTTGGCTGGGACGGGCGAGCGGCTGTCGGCGGGAAAATCCGCGTTAGGAGCGGTCTATTCCGCATGCTCGGTTGGGTCAAAATCCTCGCCTACCAGCTTGAATAGTGCCTCGCGAGTAAGAGTGCGGGGACGCCAATCGTGTGCCATCTGCTCATGCAAAACGATGGCTTGAGGGAACGTGTCCTGCACATAGAGATTGGTGACCATGCCTGTGTCACCATCATCCAAGAAACAGGACTGTGGCGGGGAAATGAGCTGGTCATACTTAGTGGCAATACAGGTGTAAGTAACGCCGGGGCCGAGAATATCGTGGGAATTGGAGTTCAAAACCATCTTTGAGCCCGTGAGCTGTTCCAAGCCGGAAACGCCCCAGTAGCTCTGAACAAAGTTGCTCATCAGCGACCTCGTGCCGGGAATCTTAGTGATGCCGGAAGCGATGCCGCCCAGGTTGGTGCCGTGATTGGGGGCGGCAAGACAGACAACATGCTTGATGTACTTGGAAATGCGTAGAGAAAGCAGGGTGGCGATTAAGCCGCCTTGCGAGTGCCCCACGATAACGGCGTGCTTTGCGTCAGTGGCGTGCAGGACAGCCTTGATGTAGGGCACGAGCATGTCGATGGACTGATTGATGGGGTCTGTTGCGCGGTGCCCAAAGTCTGGCGCGAAGACAGCCCAGCCATCCTCCCGCAACTGACCGCCAAGGGCCTCCCAAATGCCCTTGACCTGGCCTGTTCCGTGCAGGAGGATGACCGGCCACGGCCGGGACTTGGATACTTTGGCTCCCCAGTTATCTTCGAAAACACCGCGCAGCGGACGGAAGATGGCATAGGGAAGCGATGCTGATCCTTCAGCTGCAGCCGGTTGTTGCGCCTCCGGTTCCTGCGCTTCAGGGGCAGGGACTACCGGAAGTTGTTCTTCCCGAAAATCCTCGTTTGAAGCGGCGATTAGCGCACCAACTTTCCGTCTTCGTCAGTCCCGAGGGCCTCCCGTAGCTTAGCGGCGGCCTCATCCATGGACTCTGCGGAAGGATTGCGATCTACCGACTGTAGGTTGTACCCGGACATATCGTGGGCAGGGAAGATATGAATGTGGGTGTGGGGAACCTCGAAGCCGGCGATGAGATAGCCAGCACGCGGAGCGTCAAAAGCGGAGACAACAGCCTGACCAACCTTCTGGGCAACCTCATTGAGGTGAGCCCATAGCTCAGGCGAGGCGTCCGTCCACTTGTCCACCTCTTCAACAGGGACGACCAGCGTATGACCAGGCGCAATTGGCTCGATGGTCAAAAATGCGACGACCTTGTCATCGCGGTAGACAAAACGACCGGGGAGTTCACCGTTGATGATTTTGGTAAATACTGTGCTCATGTGCCAAGGGTAACCCGAATAGCGGATTGAGGGGTTGGGTGCGATGAGAGTTATCCGGGCTGATTAGTAAGATGATTGCTATGCGCATCCTCGTAATTGGCTCCGGTGCCCGTGAGCACGCCCTGTTGTACGCAATGAGTAAGGACCCGCAGGCTACTGATCTTCACGTAGCCCCTGGTAATGCGGGTATGAGTGAAATTGCAACCATGCATCCACTGGTCGTGGATGACCCCGCTGGCGCTGTTGCGCTGGCCAAGGAAATTGGGGCCGATTTGGTTGTTATTGGCCCTGAGGTTCCGCTGGTCGCGGGTGTGGCAGACGCGCTGCGCGACGCTGGTTTCGCAGTCTTCGGACCGAACGCTGATGCAGCTCGGATTGAGGGGTCCAAGGCTTTCGCTAAGGACGTCATGAAGGCGGCTGGGGTAAAGACCGCCTCGGCAGAGGCCATCCAACCGGAGGCTTCCGACGAAGACATCGAGGCCGCCATTGACCGCTTTGGCCCGAACTGGGTCGTGAAGGATGACGGTCTGGCTGCTGGCAAGGGAGTCGTGGTCACTAAGGACCGCGCTGAGGCTCTCGAACACGCAAAGGCGGTGCTGGCAGCCGGTAACCCGGTGCTGCTGGAGTCCTTCCTGGACGGCCCGGAAGTTTCCCTGTTCTGCCTGGTCGACGGCGAAACCGTCGTCCCGCTGTTGCCGGCTCAGGATCACAAGCGCGTCGGTAATAATGACGAGGGGCCGAACACCGGTGGCATGGGTGCTTACAGCCCGCTGTCCTGGCTGCCGGAAGGCGCAACTGAGCGCATTGTCGCCGAGGTCTGCGAACCGGTCGCTCGTGAAATGGCTGCTCGCGGCTGCCCGTTCCAGGGTCTGCTGTACGCGGGTCTGACCTGGGGCGAGGACGGCCCGGCTGTCATTGAGTTCAACTGCCGTTTCGGTGACCCGGAGACCCAGGCCGTGCTGGCGCTGCTGGAGTCCCCGGTGGCGCAGCTGCTCAACGCCGCTGCTACCGGAACATTGGCGGACTTCGGTCCGCTGTCTTGGCGTGATGGTTACGCTCTGACTGTTGTACTGGCCGCTGAAGGCTACCCGGTATCGACTCGCACGGGTGATGTCATTGAAGGTGCAGAGCCTGGCCGCGAGGAAGATGGCATTCTCCACGCTGGTACTGCCCGCAACGCTGCAGGTGAGCTGGTCTCCGCTGGTGGTCGTGTGCTCAACGTTATCGGCGTTGGTGACACGCTGGAAGAGGCCCGCGACAAGGCGTACGAGACCATCAAGACCATTAAGCTCGAGGGCTCGCACTACCGCACCGACATTGCACTACCTGCAGTTGAGGGCCGCATTTCCATCTAAATAATGCCCGAGGCGGTCAGGCTGCACTCGGATACCTCACTGGTGCACCCACCCGGGTTGAACTGGATTTCCCGGGTGGCCTCGGTGGCTGCAAAGATGAAGGTATGCACGCCGAATCTCCGCAGTTGCCAAAGTCGTCGCAGTCACCGCAGCCGTTAAACTCCTCGCAGTCACCGCAGGCATCCCAGCCCCAGCGCGACCTAGCATCCCGCCGCTGTGAGGTCGCACCCTTCCATGTGATGGATGTTCTCGCGCTCGCACAGGAGCGTCAGCGTACTCACGGTGATGCTCTATTCCTCTGCGTGGGACAGCCCGCGACCGCGGCCCCGGCTGCCGCGATTGCCCGTGCGCGTGCTGATTTAGAAAATCAGGTTCTAGGCTACACAGCGGCCGTCGGCACGCCTGAGCTGCGTGAAACCATCGCCGCCTGGCATCGTGAAAACTACGGCACGGCCACGGAGGCCGCTGATGTTGTCATCACTACCGGTTCTTCCGGCGGTTTCGTGGCACTCTTCCTCGCAGCGCTCGACGTCGGCGACGATATTGTGCTCGCGCGCCCGGGCTATCCCGCATACCGCAATACGCTGCAGGCGCTCGGCGCCAACATTGTTGAGATCGACTGCGGTCCCGAGACTCGTTTCCAACTCACTGCCCAGCACCTGCAGGCACTTCCGCGCGTGCCCAAGGCCGTGATTGTCACCAGTCCGGATAATCCCACTGGCACCATTATCGATGCCGACGAGCTGCGTGCCATTGCGAAGTGGTGTGAGCAGCACGATTGCCTGCTCATTTCCGACGAGATTTATCACGGCATTACTTATGGCCGACAGTGTGCGTCTGCACGCGAGTTCTCCGACGCGGCGGTCGTGGTTGGCAGTGTCAGTAAGTACTTCTCGATGACCGGCTGGCGCGTCGGCTGGCTCATCGTTCCCAAGTGGCTGCGTGCGCCGCTTGATCGCCTCGAAGCCAACCTCACTGTCTGTCCACCGGCAATTTCGCAGGCAGCGGCGGTGGAAGCGTTCAGCCCCGAGTCCATTGCCGAGCTCAATTCGCACGTGACGCGTTACGCACGCAACCGCGACGTTTTGCTCGAGGGGCTGCCCCGCGTCGGTCTCGGTAATATCGCTCCGCCCGACGGCGGTTTCTATATCTACGCCAATATCGCAGGGCTTTACGACGACCCGAACTCCGTCGACTCCATGACATGGGCACGGGAACTGTTGGCTGCAACGGGCGTGGCCGTTGCCCCTGGAATCGACTTCGACACAGAGAACGGCCATGAGTGGGTTCGCCTCTGCTTCGCCGGTGAGACGTCCGAGATGGAAGAGGCTGTTCGGCGTATTGGGGTATTTACTGGTCGTGGTTAAAGCGGCTTTAGTGGCGCTCACGGTGTGATTTACCTCACCCTTTCAGGGGTGTTTTTCAGCCGGTCGAGATAGGGAGCTCGACGAGCAAATCGCTGCTTTAAATCCTCTACCGGCGGCCACAGGTAGAGCCGATGTTGGGGCATTCCTGGAAGGGGCCGTTGGGCCTCTGTTTTCTTGATCGCCCGTTCGCTGTAAAGGCGGAAAACCGCCTCAGATTGAGGGCTCTGTGGCTGCGGTCACATCAAGTGAGGCTGGGGTTGGGGCGATAGTGGAGTGGGGTGGCCTTCGTGGCAGCATCTTTGACAGCCGGCAGCTCTGTCGGTGGTCTATTTCCGCTGGCAGGGGACCCTTTTTCTTTAATTGCCGATGGGGTTGGCCTCTGAGGAGTTGGCGGCTATCCCCGCACGGGGTGACGATTGAGCGCGGTGTGTAACTCATGTTCAACGATGGTTGCAAGCGCTTTTAGTGGGGATAGTTTATGTCCGACCGAAAGATGCTTCCGCGCCCTGTTTTTGGCTGTGTAAAAGCGTGATTTTTGAAACCGTTGTCGGGAGCGGTGAAGCGAGGCTTGGGGTGGCGCTGAGGGGCGCTGTTTGTGGTGCAGTGATTGCGCTAAAAAACGTCCAAAAGTTAACAAAAGGTTAACTAAAAATAAAGTTTAGTGCTTGCCAGGTCTTGTGTTGTGGTCTACGGTTGCAAGTCATAAGTTCCAATCGGTTCGATGAAACATTGTTTCAACTGCGGAATCGCAAAGAATCGGTTGGAGAAGTCCAACAATAAAGATCAAAGAGATCTTAAGAGAGGTGACCTCTGATGAACGCATTCAACGAGATTATGGATACTGTGTCCCCGATTTTCCGGGACGGCAAGGAATCTAAGCAGGATGCGCTGGCATCGCTGCTTGCCGAAGCCATCGTGGAGGCGAACCCGAACCAGGGCATCGCCGCCGACGACCGCCGCGCTGCCTAACAAGAATTAGCTTTGGTCCGATTCCTGCTAGGCAGCTAGTGGGGAAGCAATCCCTACTGGTTATTCCTACTGGTTCAGGTACTCCCGGACCTGCTCCATATCCTTATCACCGCGACCCGACAGGTTCACGAGCAACAGCAAAGGCTCATCGCCTTCGTGAACCGGCAGCCCGAGCTCGCTACCAGCGGCAGGGTCGGTTTCACGGAGTCGCGCAATTTTAATGGCCTGCGCCAGCGCATGCGAGGATTCCATCGCCGGAATAATGCCCTCCATGCGGCTGAGCAGCTGGAACGCTTCCAGCGCCTCCTCGTCGGTAATCCCGACATAGCTGGCGCGGCCATTCTCCTTCAGCATGCCGTGCTCCGGGCCAACAGACGGGTAATCCAAGCCCGCCGAGATGGAGTGCGATGGCAACACCTCGCCGTCGTCGGAAAGCATGACAAATGAGCGCATGCCGTGAAGGACGCCAGTCTTGCCCGCATTGATGGGCGCGCCGTGACGATCGGTGTCGAGTCCCTCACCTGCGGGCTCGACGCCAATGAGGGCGACATCGGAGTCGTCGATGTAGTTAGCAAATGCACCGATGGCGTTGGAGCCGCCACCGACGGCTGCGATCACAGCGTCGGGAAGCTTGCCGTAACGCTCGACCATCTGGCTGCGTGATTCCTCCGAGATGACCTGCTGGAATTCACGCACGATAGTGGGGAATGGGTGCGGACCGGCGGCGGTGCCCAGCAGGTAGAAAGTGGAGTCGAGAGTCTTGCTCCACTCGACCAGTGCCTCGTCAATAGCATCTTTCAAACCGGCCTCGCCGGTGGTGACGGGAACGACCTTCGCGCCCATGAGCTCCATGCGCTCGACATTGGGGTGCTGGCGGGCGACATCGTGCGCGCCCATGTAAATCTCGCACTCAAGTCCCAGCAGCGCTGCGGCCATCGCGGTGGCCGTGCCGTGCTGGCCTGCACCCGTCTCAGCAATGAGGCGGGTTTTTCCCATGCGCTTTGCCAGCAGCGCCTGGCCGACCACGTTGTTGCCCTTGTGCGCGCCGCCGTGGTTCAAATCCTCGCGTTTCAGCACAATCGTCGTGTTCGGCGTGGATAGACGACGGCATTCGAACAGCGGGGTCGCGCGGCCGAGGAAATCGCGACGCAGTTCTTCCAGCTCGCGCTGGAACTCCGGATCGCTCATCGCCTCGATGTAAGCCGCTTCCAGTTCATCGAGAGCTGGCAGCAGGAACTCTGGCACTTCCTGTCCGCCGAAGCGACCGAAAAATGCAGGTAAGAGGGTTTCGCGCACCTCGCCCGCGCCGTTAACGCTTGCCGACGGCACCCTAGTTGCAGTCGGTGCTGAAGCCTTGGCGATGGCATCCGCGCTGGGGTTGTAATCAGTCATTGAGGGGGCCTTTCGTTGCTGTTGTTTATTTCAGCGGGCCCTGGTTCTCTTTGTCGAACCGATAAAAGTCTCGAACCGATAAAAGAAAAGAGCCCGCCAGATTTATCTTCTTGCGAGCTCGTACTTGACGGGTTTGCCGTCGACATTAATGAGATGACGTGACGTTGCTCGCAGACTTAAGCGAGCCACCACCACTGTGCGCCGCACGGCGCGGGTGTGTTCATCAGGGGTGTCATCATGAATCTGACCATAACTCAAGGTTTCCGCAGTAGCCAAAGCGGGGTGGGGTGTGGGGGCGGGGATTAAGCGCGAATTGTGTACGGATATTGCAACTGTGCATGGGGCGTAAGGCAGTTCCCCTATTAGTCGGGTACGCGTAAGGGGCAGAATTCTCGGATCCCCTCGACACCGCTGGCCACGAGGACTAACGTTTCGATGGTGATTACGCTGTCGCGGCAGACCACTAAATCACGTCGGGGAGTTCGTCCCACGACGTTGGTGGTGTGGTGTTATGTCGCCCTCATAACCGTTGGCACGGTTTTGTTAATGCTGCCGATTTCGGCAGCCAATAGCCACCCCACGGGGCAGTGTGCCCCGAGCCCTGGGGATATGTGCCTGCCCACGGCGCTGTCTGATGCGCTGTTCACAGCCACCTCGGCAACGAGCCTGACCGGATTGATCACCGTAGATACGGCTACCCATTGGTCAACCTTCGGCAAAGTCGTCATCATGTTGTTGATTCAGCTGGGTGGCCTCGGGTTCATGACCTTGGCTTCTCTTTTTGGCCTCTTCGTAGCAGGAAGGCTCGGCCTGAACCGCCGTGCCGGTGCGCGCGTTGAGGGCCGCGGTATGGACATGGGCGAGATCTCGTGGGTTGTCCGTGCTGCCGTTAGCTTCACGCTGTTGGTGGAGTTTGTTGTGGCAGTGGCACTTATGCTGCGGTTCCACCTAGGTTATGGGTACGGCTGGGGGAGAGCTGCGTGGGAGGGCTTGTTCCATGCCATCTCAAGCTTCAACAATGCCGGTTTTGCTCTGTATACGGACAACGTCATTGGGTTCCGCAGTGATGCCTGGATACTTTTGCCGTTGGCCTTCTCTCTTATCGTTGGTGGTCTGGGTTTTTCTGTTCTGCTCGAGGCTTGGCGACACCTGAAAGCGTGGCTTAGTGTCCGCACGCGAGGGCAGTTGCCTAAACGCTGGTCTCTGACTACTCGCTTCACTATCAAAGGCACCATCCTGCTGATTGCTTTGGGCACAATCATGGTGGCATTTGGTGAGTGGTCCAATGCCATGTCTGGATTCACTACAGGGGAGAAGATACTCAACTCATTCTTCGCTAGTGTGAGCCCGCGTACCGCGGGGTTCAACGCGCTCGATTACGCGGACTTCCACCCATCGACACTGCTGGGCACTGACTTCCTCATGTTCATTGGCGGCGGCACCGGTGGTACTGCAGGTGGCGTGAAAATCACGACGTCGGCAGTCATTCTCGCCGCCGTTCTCGCGGAGATTCGCGGTGACACCTCCGTGTCCGTGGCTCGGCGGCGCCTCAATCCAAAGGTGCTGCGTCAGGCCCTCGTCGTTCTTGCATTCGGTATTGGCCAGGTTTTTCTGGCAGTGATCGCCGTCAGTTTCCTAGCGCCACAGTTTTCTACTGATCAAATCCTTTTTGAAGTAGTCAGTGCCTTCGCCACGGTAGGCCTATCCACAGGCATAACCGCTAATCTGCCGGTGGCAGCACAGGCAATCTTCATCGTGCTGATGTTCACCGGACGTGTTGGCCCGATCGCTTTGGCGACGGCCTTGGCCGCCCGCCCACGCCAGCGCATCTACGAATATCCGGAAGAAAGGCCCTTCATTGGCTAACTCGAAATTCAACCCGTTTGCTGGTTTTGCAGAGCATTTCGCCGACCAAGTCAGCTCTTCTCCTGTTGTAATCCTTGGCATGGGGCGTTTCGGACAGGCGCTCGGCGAGGAGCTGGTCGCTGGCGGTATCGAGGTTCTCTGCGTAGACCATCGCGAAAAGGTGGTTCAGGAGCTGTCCTCGACCTTCGACCACGTGGTCACCGCCGACACCACCATGCCGGAAGTACTGAAGCAGCTCGGTGTCGATGAAGCCGAACGCGTGGTCATTGCAATCGGCAGTGATATCGAAGCGTCGTTACTGACCGCGTCCGCGCTGGTGGACATGGATGTACCGCTGATTTGGGCGAAAGCTGATAACCAGGCTCACGCCAAGATTCTGGGCCAGATCGGTGTGCACCATGTCATTCGCCCGGAGGCCGACACTGGCCGTCGTATTGCGCACCTAATCGGCGGCAAGGTCCAGGACTTCCTTGAGTTCGATCGCGACTACGCAGTCGGTAAGGTCGCGCCGCCGATCCATTGCCTGGATAAGACCGTGGCGGAGATTAACCAGAGCGCACCGATTACGGTTGTCGCCGTGCAAAAGCGCGGTCAGCGCTTCCGCCCTGCGCTTGCCGACGACCGCATTACCGCAGGTGACCTGTTGATTGTCTCGGGCGCCATTCGGCAGTTGGAGACGTTCGCCGGAGAGTAGGCGTTGATTGCTACTTGTCGCCGTGGCTGTCGATTCCTTCGACTCCCGTGACCGTTGTCAGTAGGAAGACGGAATCCGCTAGAGCCTTCACTCCGTGCTTGACGTGGGTGAGCACTTTGAGATTGCCCTCGGAAATCGTGGTTTTATCGGCACCGGTGATTTCAACTTCGCCAACAAGCACAAGCATCGAGGCTGCGGGCGGCGAGTTATGGGCGGAAAGCTCAGTTCCTTCAGTCAGTGCGATGAGAGTCTGGCGTAGCGGGCCGTCGTGGACAACAATTTCCGCAGCGCGGCCATTACTGTTGCTTTTGGCCTGAGCGAGAAGTTCGTCCTTGTGGGAAAGAATCCTCATGGTCCTAGCTCCTTGGTGAAACCACAGCGCGCAGAGCACGCGCTGCCTCTTCCGGATTCTCCGCATCGGTCAGTGCGCGAACCACCACAATGCGCTCCGCACCAGCGGCGATAACTTCGCCGGCGGTCTCGGCGTTGATACCGCCGATTGCCCACCATGGCTTTACCGGGTCACTTGCGCCGCGGTCGTGCGGGCGCACAATATCGGCCACGGAATCTTGGTGGGACTCCGCTGAACCCTGTGCACGCGCCCTCCGCACGAGTGCCGCAGCTTCACAGACCATCTCGACTCCGACGGGTTGACGGTCGGGCTTCGTCGGGGTGGCATACACCGGACCGATTACCGCGTAATCGATGCCATCGTCGGCAAGCGAGGCGGCGAACATGTCCAGATTTCGGTTGGATCGGCCGATGAGAACCTCGGGGCCAACGATCTGGCGGGCCTGCTCGGTGGTGAGGTCCTCCTGGCCCACATGCAGGATGTCTGCGCCGGTCAGTGCGGCAATGTCGGCGCGGTCATTGACGGCGAAGAGCTTGCCGTGTTCAGCGGCGACCTCGGCGAGGGTCTCCACAGCGGCAATCTCGTCGCGGGTGTCGACTTTCTTGTCGCGCAGCTGGATGATGTCGGTGCCGCCTTCGTAACAGGCGTGCAGGAATTCGCGCAGATCACCGCGGGATGCGCGCGAGTCGGTGCAGAGGTACAGGCGGGCGTCGGCAAGCAGGGCGCGTCGTGTTGTGCGAGTGGCGGCTGATGAGGCGTTCATGTCCCCATGTTAGGCGAGGTTGGGGATGCGGTGTCGTGGCGGTGAGTCCGAAGTCATATGATGGGGGAGTACCACGTTCCGCGGGAGCCGTACTCGGTATCGATGAGATGCCGCTGGCTGAGAGGGCGAGTAACGCCGACCGCTTTTACCTGATGCGGGTTATGCCGCCGGAGGGAGGAATGGCAGTGAATGCTGCCGCTATGGGTGCTGCCTCGACAAGTGAGGGCGGCACAGGGGAGACGTCGTCGAGCGTTGTTATCGCAGGCGCGGGCATTATCGGCTTGGCGACGGCATGGAGACTACTCCGCCAGGGATTCGATGTGACCGTCCTCGATGCCGAGCCCGTTTCCGGCGCAACCTTCGCCGCAGCTGGCATGCTGGCGCCGGTGGCCGAAGTCGTGTGGGATCAGCCGACGCTGTATCCGCTGATGGTGGAGTCGGGCAAGCTTTACCGCGACTTTGCCCTCGCCATCGCCGAGGAATCGGGCCACGATGTCGGCTACATCGAGAATTCCACGTTTGTTTGTGCGGGCGATGCCGCTGACCGGCAGACACTCAGCGAGCTCGTTGAGCTGCAGCATGACATGGGCATGGAGATTAACCGCATCACTGCCACCGAGGCGCGCCGGGCAGAACCGGCACTGGGGCCGGGCTGTGTTGGTGCGGTGGATATTCCGGGAGATCACCAGGTCAATCCGCGTCTGCTCGCCGAGGCGTTGCTGACCATTCTGGGAGACCGCGTCATCCGCACCCGCGCGGAAGAGGTTATTTACGCTTCCGATGCCGACCCCCGCCAAGCCATTGGGCTGCGCGGTACGGACCGAAATGACTACCTCGCCGATGAGGTCGTTCTGGCTGCGGGGCTGAACACTGCTGACATCGCGGGGCTGCCGGAGAATCTGAATCTGCCGCTGCGCCCGGTCTATGGGGATGTGCTGCGGCTGCGTGTACCGGAGCGCTTACAGCCACTGGTCACTCGCACTATTCGCGGTGTGGTTCAGGGGCGTCCGGTTTATATCGTCCCGCGTGCCGACGGCACCGTCGTGCTCGGCGCAACCTCGCGTGAAGATGACCTGACCGGTGTCTCCGCCGAAGGAGTCCACCAGCTACTCCGCGACGCATACCGCCTGGTGCCCGGCATTCTCGACTGCGAAATCTACGAGATGACCGCCCGCGCCCGGCCTGGCTCCCCAGACGATGTCCCCATGATTGGTCGCGTGGCTCCAGGACTGACCGTGTCGACCGGCTACTTCCGCCACGGCATTCTGCTTACCGCCATCGGTTCCAAGCTCACGGCCGATGTCGTCGCAGGTCGAGAAACTGACAACGACCCGGCGCTTCTTTCCGCCGTCAATCCATTCCGCTTCAGCGATTAGAGGAGGCTCGCTTATGTCCACCACAACACTCAATGGCGAAGGCTACACACCGGCTGCGGGGGAGATGGTCGCAGATCTCGTCGCAAAGCACACGGGGCACGCGCTTAACGACGACGGCACCGCCGCGGACGGCACCCGCCTGGGAATCGCGGTAGCCGTGGATGGCGCGGTAATCCCGCGTGCCAAGTGGACGACCACACCCGTGGCAGGCGCCATCGACATCGTGACAGCAGTTCAGGGAGGCTAGAGATGACCGAGAATTCCGCACAAGCAAAGATGTCCGCACAGGCAAACGAAACCGGGGCGGCGAGCGGACTTACACGCGAACCGCTGCGCATTGGCGGACTGGAGTTGAACTCCCGTCTGATTATGGGAACTGGCGGTGCGACCAGCATGGATACGCTGGAGCGCGCGCTGGTGGCTTCGGGCACCGAGCTGACTACGGTGGCGATGCGCCGTTTTACGCCCGGTACGAAGCAGAACGTTTTTGAGATTCTGCAGCGCAACAATATTGCGGCGCTGCCGAATACTGCGGGGTGCTATACCGCTCGTGACGCGGTGCTGACTGCGCAGTTGGCCCGCGAGGCGCTGGAAACCAACCTGCTGAAGCTCGAGGTCATCGCCGACGAGGACACGCTGCTGCCGGACCCGGTCGAGCTGGTTGCGGCAGCGGAGCAGTTGGTAGCTGACGACTTCGTCGTCTTCGCTTACACCAACGACGATCCGGCGCTGGCCAAGCGGCTGGAAGATCTGGGCTGTGCAGCTGTCATGCCGGCGGGCTCGCCGATTGGCACTGGTCTGGGCATTCTTAACCCACACAACATCGAGCTGATTGTGGACCGCGCGAATGTGCCCATCATCCTGGATGCGGGCATCGGTACCGCGTCTGAGGCAGCTCAGGCGATGGAACTTGGCTGCGATGCAGTGCTGCTGGCATCCGCAGTGACCCGTGCACATGATCCGGTGGGCATGGCCACGGCGATGCGCTTCGGCGTTGAGGCAGGACTGACTGCTCGCGAGTCCGGCCGCATTCCACGGCGTCGACTAGCCCAGGCGAGCTCGTCGTTTGAGGGAATCATCACTGAGCGCGTCAGCGGCGCACGCGAGCAGGATTCTCTGTAATGGCGGAGCAGGGTGTCAATCTTTCGGACCGCGACCTGCGCCGGTACGCACGGCACCTAACACTGCCGGGCTTTGGTGCCGAGGGTCAGCGAACTTTGCGAGCCTCCCGCGTCCTCGTTATCGGAGCTGGCGGCTTGGGATCGCCTGCGCTGTTGTACCTGGCCGGGGCAGGGGTCGGGCACATCACCATCATTGACGATGACGTGGTCGACGAATCCAATCTTCAGCGCCAGGTCATTCACCGTGAGTCCGACATTGGTCGCCCGAAGGCCGAATCCGCCGCGGATGCCGTGCGGCGCCTTGACTCCGAGGCATCGGTGACCGCAATCGTCGGCAGGTTAAGCGTCGACAATGCTGAGGAGCTCTTCGCCACTCACGATGTAGTGCTCGACGGCGCGGACAACTTCGCCACGCGCTACCTGTCCTCCGATGCCGCGGAGTTGACCCGAACGCCACTGGTCTGGGCCACGATTCTGCAGTTCGCAGGGCAACTGTCCGTCTTCTGGCCTGGCCACGGCCCCATGCTTCGCGATCTTTACCCCGACATCCCCGATCCCGGCTCCGTGCCGTCGTGCGCCGCAGGCGGTGTCCTCGGCGCAATGGTCGGACAGATCGGCTCCATGATGGTCGTCGAAGCTATCAAGGTGCTCACTGGTGTCGGCAAGGTCGCCGTCGGCAAACTCGTGCTTATCGACGCCCTGGAGGCAACCACCCGCACACTGTCCTTTGCAGCCGACCCGGAGCGCGAACCCGTTTCCGACTTGACCGAAATTGCGCAGGTGTGCGCAGCTTCGTGGACCGAGGATGAGGAGGCCCCGGCGCAGAGCATGCGCAGCATTGGCCCCAACACGGCGCACGAGCTTCTTGCCGAGGGTGTGCCTCTCATCGATGTACGCGAGCCTGAAGAACACGCGGAGGCTGCCATTGCCGGATCTGTGCTTGTGCCACTCGGCAACATTCGCAGCCGTGGGTGGGCTGCGATTCGCGAAGCGTGGGCTGAGCGGAACCTCCAGTCGAACTACCCACGAGTTCTGATTCACTGCCACTCGGGAGCCCGCTCGCAACAGGCAATTGAGCTTCTGGCCAGCGATTCCGAGGCTGATGGCGCCACGCCGGAGCTCATCAACCTGGACGGAGGCATCGTGGCCTGGCAGGCTGCGGGGCAGGAGACCGTCGTAAAGCGTGGCGGAACGCACTAATTAGTGGCTACCGCCACGCGCTGTTGAACAGTGTGCCTACGCCTGCGGCTTCAGCGTTGTCGACCACAACTCGGTGCCACGAGTGGTGAGCAGACGGACGGTCATCTCGCGTGAGTCGCCGTCGATATCGACTTCGCCGAAGTGCTGGAAGTCCTGTGTGGGGTCGGCGTTGGCATTGTCTTTACCCGGTGCGTGGACGTACTCCACCTTCGGCCCGAAGGTCGAATCCATTTCGTTGGGGCCGAATGCGCCCGCGTGGAGAGGACCGGAGACGAATTCCCAGAAGGGTGCGAAGTCGGTGAACTGTGCGCGCTCTGGGCTGTAGTGGTGAGCCGCGGTGTAGTGCACATCGGCGGTGAGCCAGACGACATTTGAAACATCTTTAATGGCGCTGAGCAGGCGGGCGATTTCACGTTCACGTCCTGCAGGTGCACCGGCGGCACCATTGGATACGCTTTCTTGGTCACCATCGTCGCCGTCGGGGACGATGATTCCAAGCGGTAGGTCATTAGCAACAATCTTCCACGTCGCGCGGGAGTCCTTGAGGGAGTCGATTAACCAGTTGGTCTGCTTTTCGCCAAGGATTGGTTCTTCGGTTGTCGAGCGCGGATTATTGGAAGTGTTTTCTCCCTTGTAACTGCGCATATCCAGAATGAATATGTCTAGCAACGGGCCGTAGGAAACCTTGCGGTAGACGCGCCCATCTACAGCCATTTGTTGATCAATTGGCTGCCACTCATGGAAGGCCTGGTAGGCACGCTTGGCCAGGGTGTTGACATCGCGCTCGGTATAGCGATCATCGTCTAGGACTTCGTTGGGGTACCAGTTGTTGACTGTTTCGTGGTCATCCCACTGGACTAGCTGCGGAACCTGCGCATTGAAGGCCAAGTAGTTCTTGTCCATGAGGTTGTAGGAGTACTGGCCACGATACTCTTCGAGGGTTTCAGCAACCTTGGATTTGGCCGGAGTGACATGGTTGCGCCACACAGTGCCGTCGGAAAGCGTGACGGATTCATCCAGCGGACCGTCGGCATAGCAGGTATCGCCTGAGTGAATGAATAGGTCTGGATTGCGCTCCATCATGGTGGAAAAGCCGGTGTATCCACCGATTTCGTCGTTAATTCCCCAACCCTGACCTGCGACATCGCCGGACCAGTGCAGGCGGATGTTGGATGCGCGGTTTGGGGCAGTACGGAAGGTGCCGATAACGGGATCAGAGCAGATTCCAGTATCTGCCTCTTCGAGCGTGACACGATAGAAGATTTCCTGCCCCGGTTCGAGACCGACGACACGTAGACGTCCGGTGCCGTCAGTGTCTGGAGTTAACAGAGAGTTACTGCGGAATACCTTGGCATTCTGGAAGCTCTCAGTTGCAGCAGTTTCAACCACCATATGGGCGGGGCGGTCTGAGCGAGCCCAAATCAATGCGCCGTCGCCGCGGATATCGCCACTTGCAACGCCGTGGGTGAGCTGTGGCCGAGAACGCAGTAACCCTGGGGAGGCCAGTGACGGCGAACCCGGTGTAGCTGAAGCCGCAGCTCTAGAGGCATGAGCGAGCGTGACTGAAGTGGCAAGTGCGGTGGATGCGCCTAAACGTAGAGCGCTGCGACGGGAAAGCTGCATGGAGTCGAACGATAGGTTTTCCACTTTGACGTTCAGTTAAACCAGCGTGAACTCGAAGGAAAAAGTCGCAATTACAGAACAAAGGCTTAGTTATTGAGAATGACTGGGCTTCCTTTTGTAACGTAGATAACCGACTTGGGAGGAATGTGTCTTCCGAGCTGTCTTTTCTGAGACAAACAATCTAGAAGTGAAAGGCGCTGACCCCGATAATGGGATCTACACAAACGCCACAAGTAAAAACGCAAGAAAAGAAGTCGGGCGGTTTTCTTAAGAACCTGCCGACCGACCCGTTGATCTTCACGACGGCGATGGGTTTCATTGTCCTCTTTGTGGCAGTGACCATAGCGCTGGGGGATACCGCTCGGGATGCCTACTCGGCCGCTTCCGATTGGGTTACGTCTAACATGGGCTGGCTGTTCATCGGTGGTGTCTCGGCAAGCTTTATCTTCCTCATCGGCTTGTTTGTGTCCCGCTACGGACGCATCCAGCTTGGCGATGATGACGAAGAGCCCGAATACACCATCGCCGAGTGGTTCGGCATGCTCTTCGCCGGTGGTACTGGCTCCATGCTGATGTTCTGGGGCGTGGCTGAACCGCTCAACCACGCTTACAACCCGCCGTTCGGTCAAGAGCCGATGAGCCGCGAAGCTCAGAACACTGCGATGGCATTTACCATCTACCACCTGGGTATTCACATGTGGGTCATCATGGCGCTGCCGGGGCTCGCGCTGGGGTACTTCATTTACAAGCGTCACCTGCCGCCGCGCGTCTCCTCCATCTTCGCGCCGCTGCTCGGTACCCGCATCTACTCATGGCCGGGCAAGCTTATCGACGCCGTCGCCATCATCGGTACCGTCGTCGGTATCGCGGTATCGGTGGGCATGGGTGCGCTGCAGATTAACTCCGGTGCTGCACGTGTAATCGGTACCCCGGAAAGCTCGATGGTGCAGCTCATTCTGATTGCCATCATTATTGTGATTGCCTCGATTTCCGTGGCCCGCGGTCTGGACAAAGGTATTAAGGTGTTGTCCAATGCCAACATTTGGGCAGCCATGGCATTGATGGTCTTCGTGCTGCTCATGGGCCCGACATTGACGCTGCTGCGCCAGACCGTCGATACGACAGGTGTCTACTTGGATGCGTTGCCGCGCATCATGTTCTGGACTGACTCCTACGACGTCAACCCGAATTGGAAACAGGGCGCCTGGACGGTCTTCTATTGGGCCTGGACAATCTGCTGGTCGCCATTTGTGGGCATGTTCGTCGCCCGTATTTCCCGCGGCCGTACAGTCCGTCAGTTCATTGCCGGTGTGATTGCACTGCCGACAATCGTGTCAATCATGTGGTTCTCTATCTTCGGCCGCGCTGGCTTCGAACTGGAAAATGAGCAGCCGGGCATTCTGACGGAACCAGTCGTCGAAGGAGGGGATCCCTCGCCGGCTCTATTTATCCTGCTGGAGCAGTACCCACTGGCAACCCTTGTCAGTGTGTTTGCGCTCTTTGTGATCATGATCTTCTTCGTCACCTCCATTGACTCCGCTTCGATGGTGATGGACATGATGTCCACCGGTGAGGAAAACAAGGCTCCGACCTTCTACCGAGTCCTGTGGGGCATCATGATCGGTGCTGTGGCAGCTTCTCTGCTGCTGATTTCTGGTGAAACTGCACTGGAAGCGCTGCAATCCGCGGTGATTGTCATTGGTGTGCCGTTCTTCTTCCTCCACTTCATCATGATGTACTCCCTGGTCAAGGGCATGAGCGATGACCATATGGCCGTGCGCAAGCCGGTTACTCGCCAGTGGAAGAAGACCGATACTCCGGAGAAGCTGGAGAAGCACGAAGCAGCGCCCGCGCCGGGCTACGACGAAGAGGGCAATGAGCTGCCGCGCTTTGAGTACACCCACGATGAAGAGGGGCGCCTGGTTATTCAGTCCGATGTGGTCGTTGAAGGTGAGTTTGAGTCTGGCGAAAAGTCGGAATCCGAGAGGCCAGAGGAGTCGGAGACCAAGTCTGAGTCGTAGGAGAGCACGGTCGCAGTAGTGCCCGGCACTTGTGGCCACGCTATTCACCTATCGTTGCGCTGTAGCGTGGCCATCAGTGAGTAGCGCATCGATAGGAGCGAAGCAAAGCCAACTAAGAAAACGCCGCCCACGGAAACCAAAAGTAGTTTCGGTGGGCGGTGTTTTGTATTCGTTGTGCCAGTTTGCCAAGCGTTGCTTTCGCCGAAATTTCAGGGGTCTATGGGGGTGTCACCAGGATTTATGGCATTAATTTTGCATGCTAAACTGTGGGTGCACCCTTTTTTTACGGTTTGCGGTTAAGTGTCACCGAGCTTTCTGGGTGGTGAACATCCAAGTGTTGATCCTCAAAGTCTCGCTAACAGACTCGGTGAGGTGCCAGCGGGCCCGTACCAGGTGGGTAAGGATAGGAAAATTGGATAAGGACGCAAAATGCGTATGAAATTACCGGAAGCGTTAAAGAAGCGCTCCGTACGCGCTCCTTTGGCTGTGCTAACAGTCGCAGCCGTAGTTGGTAGCGCGATCGGAGTTGCTCCGAATTTTGTCTCTTCACAGCCGGAGGCGGTAGCTGCAGAACTCTCCGGCGGTATCCGCGACAAGTCCGGCGCGGTGGAGAAGGACGCCCAGAAGGCCTCCGACCTCCCGGCCGGTTCGTGTGTTGTCTCGGAGAGCACTTCGGAGGGCAGCCAGGCTGGTTTCAGCTGGAACACCTTGGAACCTGCGGCTGACAGCCCTTCGAAAACACTGTGGGGTTTGAGCGTCTCCTTCGATAACTCGAAGGACCGCACGTTCGCTGATTGGAGCTTTACCAATTCAGGGTTGTTGTCGGTGGTTCTCGATGCGAGACAGGTCCCCTCTATGGGGGCCGGTCAGACCTTTCTTCCGGGCGAGGTAGTCACCCACAAGGCCGACGAAATCCTCGATATTACTGCTTCTGGGCGACAGCGAAACCTGAACCTAAACGCGGAACTGACCGACGCGAAAGTCAAGCAGTTCGCTGAGGCCACTGCCGCTAACCCGGTGCGTTATGCCTGGCAGAGCAACTACAAGCAAGCGCGCACTTCCGCTCCGTTTGCCACTCAGGGAGACTCCGCAACCTTTGCGGCTGTCGTAAATCCGTGGCCGAGCGAGAACATCGAATGTAACCCGATCACGGTCTCGTGGGAGAGCTTCGAAAAGCACGTTATCGTCCCCGGTGAGGAAACCAAGGTCGGTAAGATTAACGTTCCTGCTGTGACGGGCGGCGGCACGGATGATTCGATGTCCCGCATGGTCGTGGAGGCCTACGACGGCAACGGCAAGTTCATCGGTACCACCGACCCAGCGGCCTCCGGTGGCACCAAGAACCTGCGTATCGACGAAGCGACCGGCGAGATTTTCTTCACCTGGCCTGAGTACCGCGGTACCGACCTGGCAACTGATAAGAACGTGAACTTCTCCGTTCTGGCAAAGCCGCGTAGCGTGGACCAGCTCCAGGCTGCAGCTAAGAGCCACAATGAGTTTATCGAGCATGACGGAGCCTTCAACAGCTCCAACTCGCTGACGCGCTACAACAAGGCAAACGTCATCGACTCCAAGGCGTTCTCCCTGGATGACACGGAGTACCACTCCCCGAAGTATGACAAGGAAGATGCTTCGATCATCTCGGGCGTCGATAGCGCAACCGGCCCCTTGGCAACCGAGCCGCAGAAGGTCGTCTTCAAGCAGGTACCAGATAAGATCAAGGACCTGGTGAAGAAGAAGGGTGACGGCGGCTTCGAGGCCAAGGTCGAGCTGGACGAGAAGTACGTCTACGAGGGTTGGACCGTCGAGATGGACGAGGACTACAACGTCACCGTCACCGCTCCGGAAAACCCGAAGCCGGGCACCTTCGCACGCCCGAAGGTCATAGTGGAATACTCGAATGGCTCCACCGATGAACTTGAGCTGCTCGTCGTGGTCGACCCGAACAATACCCAGGTCACTGACCTGGTGCGCCCGGGTCTTGCCAAGGGCAAGGTGAATGAAGACATCACCTCTCAGATCACCACCAAGTCCATCATGAAGGGCCATAAGCCGGTTCACCCGGCCAAGTTTGAGATTGACCCGTCCACTGTCCCGGAAGGGTGGACCGTCAAGGTCGACGACACAGGTAAGGTCACCGCGAAGGCGGACGACTCTGTCGCGCCGGGAACCGTCATCACTCCAAAGGTGAAGGCGACCTATCCGGACCAGACCACCGATGAGATCGAGGTCCAGTTCCAGGCCATCGTGGACATCAAGATCCCGACTTACGACACTGTAACTGGTCAGCCAAATGCGAACGTCAGCCTCACTCCGGAACTCCCCGAGCGCGGGCTGAGCGGAAACACCTCCGACGAGGCTCCGACGCGCTACACCTTCGAGGACGGTACTAACCAGACCACCCTTAAGAGCGAGGATGGCAAGACGTGGACTGTCTACGTTGATGAGAAGACTGGTGAGATTAAGACCACCATTCCGAGGGACGCGCACGAAGGAGACATTCTTAATGTCCCAGTCCTCGCGCACTACAGTGATGAGGGCAAGCAGAAGCCGCAGACGGTTGTAGGCACCGTTGTCGTTATTAAGGGTGACCTGCAGGCAAACTACGATGTCCAGACCACTGGACCGGGTCAGTCCGTCGAACATCATGTCGACGGTCCGCCGGAGGGCTCTACTTTCTCCTTCGGACAGAAAGACGGCAAGCCGGTCCTCACTCAGAATGTTGACGGCTGGGAGTACAAGGTTGACCCGAACACCGGTGTCGTTACCTCGACTCCGCCGGCCGATGCGAAGCCGGGCGACAAGAATACCGTCACCGTGACGGTTAATGCCCCAGGCGGTCGTGCTACTCAGACGCCGGTTACTACCGTCGTGAAGCTGACTAATGCCTGGGAAGCAGATCCGTCTTACCCAACAGAGACGGTGTACCCGGGGGATACCGCAAAGCTGCCGTTAAACCTCGACAAGCCGGATAACGTAAACGTCGCCAAGGACAACCCATACGAGCTGGGCGAAGTTCCGGCTGGTTGGACTGTCAGTATTGACGACAATGGCGAGATCACCGCAACCGCCCCTGCGGATGCGAAGCCGGGTGACCAGGTCAAGATTCCGGTCACCGTGACCTACGAGGACGGCTCTACGGATACCGCTTACGCTGTGGTTAACGTTGTCGACGTTCCGACGCGTGAGGTCCCGTTCAAGGTCGAGTACAAGTACGACGACACCATTCCTGCCGGCGAGTACAAGGTTGAAACCAAGGGCGTTCCTGGCAAGGAAAAGATGACCAAGGACGGCCAGTGGGAGCAGACCGAGGCGCCGGTTAATGAGGTCGTCGTCATCGGAACCAAGGTTACTGAAAGCGAAAGCGCCGAGACTGTAACTTGGACGGTTCCGATTCCGTACCCGACCGAGGTTCGCGAGAACCCGGACCTGGCACCTGGTGAAATCAGGGTTGTCCAGGAAGGCGAGAACGGTGAGAAGACCTTTACTGCTAACTTCACCGCGAAGGGCGACAAGGCTGAGGTAACCGAGGAGAAGACCACGAAGGAACCTGTTACTCGCATTGTTGAGTATGGTCCCGGCGTGGAGCCATCGGAACTGGTGACCAAGACCGAGAAGCCGATTCCGTTTGAGACTGAAATTGTTTTCGACGACACCCTGGAAAAGGGTACTCAGGTCGTCGATCAGGAGGGTCAGCTCGGAACTGAGGTCGAAACTTCGACTCAGAAGATTGTGGACGGCAAGCCGTCCGGCGACCCTAAGGTGACCACTGAGCGCACCAAGGAGCCGGTCAAGCAGGTTATCCGTGTTGGCACGAAGACCGTGGGCACTCACACTACTGAGTACGAGGTAGACGTCCCGTTTGAGACTGAGATCATCTTCGACGAGAATCTGGAAGCCGGCACGCAGGAGACTGTCCAGGAAGGCAAGCTAGGCAAGGACAAGGTCACAACGACCCAGACCATCGAAAACTCGACGGTTGTGGATTCCAAGACCGAAACCGTGCGAGTGGCTGAGCCGGTCAAGAAGATCATCAAGGTCGGTACCAAGGGCAAGCCTGCATCCACGACCATCGAGTGGACTGAAAAGACTCCGTTCGAGGTCGAGGTTCGGGTCAACCCTGAGCTGAAGCCTGGTGAGACCAAGGTCGTCCAGGAAGGTAAGCAGGGCGAAATCAAGCACACCGTTAAGGTGAATGCTGACAACGGGGAAATCTCCACGGATGAGTCCTCTGAGAAAATCAGCGACCCGGTAAACCAGATCATCGAGGTTGGCCCGGCCAAGGGCCGCGAGACCGCATTAACGGATAAGCACACGGAGAAGATTCCGTACGACACCCTCATTGAGTACGACCCGAACCTGGAAGTCGGCAGGGTTGTCGAGGAACAGGCCGGTGAGTTCGGTGAGAAGGAAATCACCAAGACCTGGAAGCTCGAGAACGGTGAGCCGGTAGGTGATCCGGAGATTTCGGAGACCGTTACTAAGGACAAGCAGGATCGAAAGATTCGCGTGGGCACTAAGTGCAAGTGCGAGCCGACGCCTCCTGTTGACCCGAGCGAGCCGACTGAGCCGACTGAGCCGACGGACCCGAGTGAGCCGACGGACCCGAGTGAGCCGACTGAAAAGTGTGAGCCGGTGACCACGTCTGACTCGTGGATTGAAAAGACTCCGTTCGACACCCTGGTCAGTACTAACCCGGATCTGGAGCCTGGCGAAACCAAGGTTGTTCAGGAGGGAACTCCAGGCGAGGTCAAGCACACTGTCACGATTACGGTTGACAGCGACGGCAATGTGGTCAAGGAGGATTCGTCTGAGACAATCAGCGATCCTGTCGACCGCATTGTCGAGGTCGGTCCTGCTGAGGGTGAGGCCCAGCTGACGGATAAGCACACTGCGCCGATTCCGTTCGATACCATCATCGAGTACGACGAGACCCTCGAAGCCGGCAAGGTTATTGAGGATCAGCCTGGTGTCACTGGTGAGAAGGAAATCACCAACACCTGGAATCTCGAGGACGGTGAGTTTGTGGGCGAGCCGGAAACTTCTGAAGAGGTTCTCAAGGAGAAGCAGGATCGTGTGATTCGCGTGGGCACCAAGCTCGACTGCGAGCCGACTGAGCCGACGGACCCGAGCGAGCCGACTGACCCGACCAAGCCGAACGAACCGACTGACCCGACCAAGCCGGGTAAGCCAGGTGACAAGCCAAGCAAGCCGGACAAGCCAGGCAAGCCGGACAAGCCAGGCAAGCCAGGTGATTCCGACAAGCCGGGTAAGCCGGACAAGCCAGGCAAGCCAGGTGATTCCGACAAGCCGGGTAAGCCGGACAAGCCAGGCAAGCCAGGTGATTCCGACAAGCCGGGTAAGCCCGACAAGCCAGGCAAGCCAGGTGATTCCGACAAGCCGGGTAAGCCCGACAAGCCGGGCGATAAGCCAGGCAAGCCCGATGACAAGCCAGGCAAGCCGGGTAAGGACGGAAGTTCCTCGAGCTCCAGCTCTAAGGGCGGTTCCTCTTCGGGCTCCAGCTCAAAGGGTGGAAGCAGCTCAGGTTCTAGCTCCTCGGGCTCTAGCTCCAAGGGTGGTAGCACTTCGGGCTCCAGCTCCAAGGGCGGAAGCTCCTCCAGCGGTAGCCTCTCTGGTGGAAGCTCCTCCAGTGGAAATACCTCGGGCCACAGCAGCTCGGGTGGCAGCACCTCGAGCTCCAGCTCCAAGGGTGGGTCTTCTCTGGCTGTCACCGGCGCTAAGGTCGCTGGCACGCTAGGAATCGCAGCAATGCTGTTGCTGGCTGGTGGTATTTTGCTAGCGGTTCGTAAGCGCCACTCGCAGAATGAAAACTAGTGATACCAAGGCTTTCGAGCCGCATTGCTAGCTCCTAAAAGGAGACGGCGGGAATATAGGAGAACTCCTGTATTCCCGCCATTTTTCATTCAATCCACCGGAATGGCACTCGCAAGTGGTAACTGGGTCTTGGTTTGCTTTCTAGGTGACACGAAACAGACCCCGATACTCCATATGTGCAGGCCAGATGAAGAACAACGACGTCCCCTCCAAAGGAACCATTAGATGGTGATGTAAAATCCCCAACTGCGGCAGCTCCACAACCCGGCGTTAAGTAGCAAAGCGGACAACCCGACAAACTACGGGCTGCAAATGTGAAACTGTGTGAGTTTATGACACTTTCAAGCCATTTTTCGGGCCATTTTCGTCATAAACGCAGTCAGTAACTCGCATCGCCCCGCCGCCGCTGTCATAAACGCAGTCAGTAACTCGCATTGGGGTAAGCAGCAAAAGATGCCCGGCACTTGTGGCCACGCTATTCACCTATTGATGCGCTGTAGCGTGGCCATCAGTGAGTAGCTCATCGATAAGAGCGAAGGCAAAGGCCGTAGGCAAACAAAAACGCCGCCCAGCGGAAACCTTTAGCAGTTTCCGTGGGCGGCGTCGCTGTGTTCGTCGTAAAGCGAGTGCGGCAGTAAGCCGTGATTAGCTCTACTCGTAGGTGCCTCGGAGGTCCTTGTAGTCCTCATCGTGCCAATCCACGTTGGCCTGGTCCTTGGTGGTGACACCGACGTCAGGCTGATGCGGGACCTTCGCAATGATGTTGCGGCGGGCGCGGCCGGCGCGGAGCTGGCTTTCGATACGCTCGGCAAGGTTGGCCAGACCGAAGTTGATGGCAATGAGAATGATCGCCACGACGACCAGCGATGGAATCATGGCGCCGTAGTACTCGCCAAGCTGGCGGCCGGAGCGGACAACCTCGACGTAGCCAATCATGTAGCCCAGTGCGGAGTCCTTCAGCGCAATGACCATCTGCGAGATAATCGCCGGCAACATGGCGGCGACTGCCTGCGGCAGCAAAATGGTGACCATCGTCTGGCGGTGGGAGAGACCCAGCGCAATTGCGGCCTCACGCTGGCCCTTCGGCAGCGATTCGATGCCGGAGCGCAGTGTCTCGCCAATGACGGAGCCGTTGTACATGGTCAGACCAAACACAACAGCGGCAAAGCCGAGGTAATTCGACGGGAAGAGCTGCCAGATGGCGAACACCGAGTAGGCAAACAGCATGAGCACCAGCACCGGGATGGCGCGGAAGAACTCGACAATCACCGAGCAGAACCAGCGCACCGGTGCGACCGGGCTCAGCCTGCCGACGCCCAGAAGAGCGCCAATTACCAGCGCCAGAACAATTGACGCCACAGCCGCGACAATGGTGCTGACCAGGCCGGGCAGGATGTAGGTGGTCCAGGTTGTGGATTCGAGGAAGAACGACCATTTATTGGCCTCGAACTGGCCCTTATTGGCCAGCGTCATTCCCACCCAGGCGAGGACCGCAACGGTGATTGCGGCCACGATCCAGGTGAGAAGTCGATTGAAGCGCTGAGCCTTGGGGCCCGGCGCGTCATAAAGAACTGTTGCGCGAGTAGCCATTAGCGCTTCACCGCCCATCGCTTGCCAGCCCAGCCGAAGAACAGGCCGGTCGGCAGAGTCAGAATAATAAAGCCGACAGCGATGATGCCGAAGATAATCAGGATATCGCTGGCGTAGTTTTCGGTCATCGTCTTCATCAGCAGCGACGCTTCAGCCACACCGATTACCGAGGCAATCGTGGTGTTCTTCGTCAGCGCAATCAGGGTGTTGCCGAGCGGCACAATAGCGCCACGGAATGCCTGCGGGAAGATGATGTAGCGGAAGCTCTGGCCAAAGCTCAAGCCCAGGGAGCGGGCGGCTTCGGCCTGTCCGAACGGCACGGTATTGATACCGGCGCGCAGGGATTCGGCGACAAAGCAGGAGGTGTAGGCAACAAACGCCAGCACCGCCAGACGGAAGTTCTGCTTGACAATGAAGGAGTCATTCTCTGCGGCCAGCAGCAGACCCAAGTTGTAGTAGAGACCCATCGAGGCCAGCAGCACGATCAACGTCAGCGGGGTATTGCGGACGATGTTGATGTACCAGGTCGACAGGGTACGCAGGATTCCCACGGGGCTCACGCGCATAGCGGTGAGAAGCGTGCCAAAGATCAGGGAACCAATTGCTGAGGCAATCGTCAGTTTGATGGTTACCCAGAAAGCCGGAAGTAGTTCCGGCCCCATTTCACTCCATAGTTCTGGATTCATTGTTTGCTCGCACCCCTTCCTACTTCTTCTCTACGAACGACAGATCGCCGATTGCCGGCTTGTCGTCGAGCTCGAACTTGTCGCCCAAATGCTTCTTCAGGATCTTCTGAAGCTCACCGGTGTCGTACAGCGACTCCAGCGCCTCATTGATGGCCTCACGGCTGGCATCATCACCCTTGGGCAGACCGATGCCGTAGTACTCATTGGTCCAGTAGGAACCATCGGGGTTGCGCAGCTCGACCACGCGGAAGTCGTCGCCGAAGCGCTCCTTGTAGCGCTGGGCGAAGCCCGCGAGAATGGTCGCATCGGTGGTCAGGGCATCGACGACACCCTGCTTCACACCTTCCGCGCACGCGGCGTAGGTATCGAACTCCTGCAGCTGCACCTCCGGTAGAGCGTCCTTGACTTTCTGCGCTGGGGTGGAGCCGGATACAGAACACAGGCGAGTGCCCGGGGCGACGTCGTCAAGCCCCTGGATGCCCTCGGAACCGCGCACCAACAGTGCCTGGTGCGTGACCAGGTACGGGCCGGCGAAGTCGACGGCAGCCAGGCGGCCAGCGTTGATGGAGTAGGTGGCGGCGATCATGTTGACCTCGCCGTTGTTAATCAGCGTCTCGCGCTGAGCGGACGGGGTCTCGCGCCACTCCATCTCGGGCACATCCCAACCGTTCTTGTTGGCGATGTACTCAATGACGTAGCGGGAAACATCGTTGTCGACGCCCGCGAACTCACGGTCCGGAGTGCGCTCACCGAGGCCCGGCTGGTCAAACTTCGTACCCAGCGTCACGTGCCCGGCTTCGATATCGGCCAGCAGGTTTCGGGGTCCGCCGCTACCGCAGGCCGCGAGGCTCATCGTCGTGGCAACAGCTACGACAGCCGCCGCAACTCGCTTGCCGACGACACCTCGGCGGCCCTGGTTGCGACTGCGTCCCCGGCCTCCTCGTAATAGTGAAAGCTTCATGGTGACCAGCCCCGCCTAGTGTCCGACGATCTTGGCCAAGAAGTCCTTGGCACGATCGCTCTGCGGGTTGGTGAAGAAGGTCTCCGGGTCGGTGTCTTCGACAATCGCACCGTCGGCCATGAACAGGATGCGGTCGGCCACGCGGCGGGCGAAGCTCATCTCGTGGGTGACGCAGACCATGGTCATGCCGCCCTTGGCCAAATCGGTCATGACATCGAGGACCTCGTTAATCATTTCCGGGTCGAGTGCCGAGGTGGGCTCGTCGAAAAGCATGACCTTCGGGTCCATAGCCAGGGCGCGTGCGATGGCGACGCGCTGCTGCTGACCGCCGGAGAGCTGCGCCGGATACTTGTCAGCCTGTTCCGCAATGCCGACACGGGCGAGCAGCTTGTCAGCACGTTCGCGAGCCTCGGCCTTAGAGAGCTTGCGGACCTTCATCGGCGCCAGCGTGACGTTGTCCCGAATGGTCATGTGGCTGAAAAGGTTGAACTGCTGGAAAACCATGCCAACCTCAGCGCGCAGGCGGGTGAGTTCCTTGCCCTCTTCGGGAAGAAGCTTGCCGTTGATGCGAATTTCGCCGCTGTCGATGGTTTCCAGGCGGTTGATGGTTCGACACAGTGTGGACTTACCGGAGCCGGAGGGGCCGAGGATGACTACGACCTGACCAGCTGGGATTTCCAGGTTGATATCACGCAAAGCGTGGTAGTCGCCGTAGTGCTTATTCACCCCGGCAATCGAAATCATGCTCTGTGGTGTGGATGATTCAGTCATGTGAAAAAGTATAGGTGACTCACGACACATCACTGCTATCGGTGTTCCTTGTGCGATATTCACCTGTGAAAAGTGACTGCACACCAATTAGTTCTAAAGATCCACGCGATGGCGTTGTGCAACAGGCTTGCGGCCATGCACGAACCAGTAGAAAACGGCCGCGAGAACCACCACGACCGCCAGGCCTGCGTACATCTTGTCGAATCCCATAGTGGCGGCTACCGAACCCAAAACAATCGGGCCGAGGCCGATGCCTGCGTCGACAAGCAGGAGCAGCGTCGAGATGCCCGTGCCCAACTTGTGTGCCGGGGCCAGGTGCACGGAGATGGTCTGGCAGGCCGGCATCAGCGTGCCGTAGCCCAGGCCGCAGAGCGCACCGGCGGCGATAACGTGCCAGTCAGCGGTTGCGAAAGCCAGAACAAGCAGTGAGATGGTGAAGCACACCAGGCCGATGGCGATGACGGGGTTGTCGCCGCGGCGATCTTGTAGGCGTCCCAGTGAGAAACGCGCCGCCATCATCGCCACCGCATAGGCGATGAAGAAGAAGCTGGCGCCTCTAGCCAGGCCGCTCAGCTGTGAGTATCGGTTCAGGAATGTAATCACGCCCGCATACGCCAGGCCGATGAGCAGCATGAACAGGCCGATTGGCACCACTCTCGGCGTCATGATGTCATCGAAGGAAAATGTGCGCTTCGTCTCGCTTGCCGACGAATCCTCGGTGGCCTCGTCCTTGGTTGCCGCAGTGGCAGGCTCGTTGTGTTGTGGCAGAAAGAGTGCCAGCACCAGTCCGACAATGGACAGGCCGAGGGCTGTGGCAAAGAGGACGCTGTAGCCGACCGAACCAATAAGGGCCAGGCCGAGAGCTGGGCCAATCGCTGTGGCCAGGGTGGTGCCGAGCGAGATATAGCCAGTACCCTCTGCGCGGCGCGAAGCCGGAATAGCGGTCTGGGCGGCGGCCATCACGGCGGTGGAAGCGAAAGCGTAGGTCAGGCCGTGGATGATGCGGATTGCAATCAGGACCGGCAGGGATGCGGCCCACATGTAGGCGGCACAGGCTGCCACGATGACAGCGAGCGAGCCAAGCATGATTCTGCGACCACCGAAGGTGTCCACCAAGTAGCCGGAAAAGAGACGCGCGATGGTGGCGCCGACCACGAAAGAACTGGCGGCGAAGCCACCGGCGGCATCGGAGGCGGAGAAGCGCTGGACGGCGTAGAGTGCCATGACTGTGATTGAAAGGTAGAACACCAGGTACATGCTGAAGTTAATCAGCCAGCTGATGATGAACGCGGGGGAGAAGAGCTTGTCCTGCCCGTGCTGCGCGTCCTGTTTGTGCCTGTTCTGTGTGGTCGTATGCGTTGTCATGCTGAAGATACGGTCTCTTTTCTCGTTTGAAAACGATCGTGGAATTAGTGCTTTGGCAAAACTGCTTTCCGGTATTTGTATCGTGCAAAAATGCAGTTAGGGCTCGAATTATAACAATCGGTTTGTATGATGCAAACGCGCTTTTTCGGCCTTAACCCCATCCGCGGCGCGCTAGAATAGGAGCTGTTCAACAAACAGATACATCCCGCAGGCCCATAAAAGGGCCGACATAAAGGCGACAAGAGGATTGACTGCCACCGTGCGAAACGACGACCTGGCCGCGCTCGTTTACGAGAACATGCTGCTATCCCGGGTGAGCTCCAGCGGCTACCGGCCACATCGCAAGGACATCCTGCTGGATCGCTCCGCCGCAGCACTGCTGGCTAGGCTGGAAGCGCAGCCGGATATGACAGTCGCCGAGCTCTCCGATGCGCTGGGGCTGGACATTTCTACGGTGCACCGCCAGCTGGCCGCCGCCATGCGGCAGGGGTATATCGCGAAGAGGCCCGCGCCGTCGTCAAGCGCGAAGGTGCATAGCGCGACCGACAAGGGGCTAGAGCTGCTGCACCGGGAGATTGAGGCGCGTAAGAATACCGTCGATGACATTACGCATGACTGGGAAGACTCGGAGCTCGCGGAGTTCGTGCGATTGATGCGCAAATTCAACGAGGGCGTGGAAGAAATGCGTGGTCATCCATGGCCTAGATAACCGCGGATGCAGTGGTCATGGAATACTTGAGGGCGTGGCTGAGAAAAAGAAGATCGCAAACGTCCTTGCTAACCGATACGCCTCTGCGACCCTGGCGGAGTTGTGGAGCCCTGAGTACAAGATCATCCTCGAGCGCAAGCTCTGGATTGCCGTTCTGAAGGCTCAGGTCGCCCGCGGAATTGAGGTGCCGGAGGGCACTATCGAGGCGTATGAGAAGGTCATCGATCAGGTTGACCTCGACTCCATTGCCGCCCGTGAGCATATTACTCGCCACGATGTGAAGGCCCGCATTGAAGAGTTCTGCGACCTGGCTGGCACTGAGCACATCCACAAGGGCATGACCTCGCGTGACCTGACTGAGAACGTCGAGCAGCTGCAGGTTCTGCAGTCGCTGAAAGTCGTGCGCGACAAGGCTGTTGCCGTTGCCGCCCGCACTGCGGAGAAGGCCTCCGAGTACCAATCGCTGGTCATGGCAGGTCGCTCCCACAACGTCGCCGCACAGGCAACGACCCTGGGTAAGCGCTTCGCCTCCGCTGCGGACGAGATGCTGCTGGGCATCGAGCGTGTAGAAGACCTGATTTCCCGCTACCCACTGCGCGGCATCAAGGGCCCGATGGGTACCGCCCAGGACATGCTGGATCTGCTTGACGGTGATGAGTCCGCACTGGCCTCCCTGGAAAACGAAATCGCTGAAGGCCTCGGCTTCGACCGCGTCTTTGACTCCGTTGGTCAGGTCTACCCGCGCACCCTCGACTTCGACGCTCTGTCCGCGCTGGTCGAGCTCGGTGCAGGCCCGGCGTCGCTGGCCACCACCATCCGCCTGATGGCCGGTAATGAGACCGTCACTGAGGGCTTCAAGGAAGGCCAGGTCGGCTCTTCCGCCATGCCGCACAAGATGAACGCCCGCTCCTGTGAGCGCGTCCACGGTTTCCAGGTCATTCTGCGCGGCTACATGACCATGCTCTCCGAATACGCCGGTACTCAGTGGAACGAAGGTGACGTTTCCTGCTCCGTGGTTCGCCGCGTTGCACTGCCGGATGCCTTCTTCGCCATGGACGGCATGTTCGAAACCTTCCTCACCGTCCTGTCCGAGTACGGTGCATTCCCGGCCATGATCGACCGTGAGCTGGAGCGCTACCTGCCGTTCCTGGCTTCCACCAAGATCCTCATGGCAGCCGTTCGCGCTGGTATGGGCCGCGAGGAAGCCCACGAGATCATCAAGGAGCACGCCGTCGCCACCGCACTGGATATGCGCGAAAAGGGCGCTGAGCAGAATCTCACTGAACGTCTCGCTGCAGATGAGCGTTTCCCGCTGGATGCCGCAGGGCTTGCCGACGCTCTGGCGAACCGCCATGCGTTCATCGGTGCCGCGGAATCCCAGGTTGACCGCGTAGTTGCACGTGTGCAGGCTGTCGTGGACAAGTACCCAGAGGCCGCGACCTACAAGCCGGGCGAGATTCTGTAGCTTCGCGAGCGTCACGCGCGAAACGTGTAAACGCAAAAACGTAAAGACGTAAGGTCCCTTGAAAAACTCTGTCACTTTGGGGGGCAGAGTTTTTCTTTGTTTGTTGGCGAAAGCACCAGTGAGCAGCCAACTTCCTCGGTACGATGAGCGGTAAGTATCGAAACCTCTACGCGAAAGGTGCCCGACGTGACATCGGCTGTTAGGACTTCGCTTTCTCGCCCAGGTGCCACATTGAATGTGTTGCGCTGGGTTCCAGAAAATGACAAGGGCGCGCCCATTACTCCTAAGGGAGTGGTGCAGATTGTCCACGGCATGGTCGAGTGCGCCAACCGCTACGCCAAGTTCGCCGAGTACCTCGTATCCCAGGGCTATGCCGTCGTCGCGCACGACCATCGCGGCCACGGTATGACCAAGACGGATGCTGGTATCCCGGGCTACTTCGCTGACTACGGTGGCTGGAACTTGATTCTCGAAGACCTCCACGCGGTGCGCCAGTATGTTGATGCTGAATTCCCAGGCAGCAAGCACTATATTCTCGGCCACTCCATGGGGTCGCTTCTGACTCGTAACTACATCGCCAAGTACGGAGAGGGGCTTACCGGCGTCATTATCATGGGCACCGTGTCGTGGCCAGGGGCTAAGGGCGACGCGGGAATGAAGGTGGCAAACCTGCTGGCTAAGATTCGTCCTACCGCGCCGGGCAAGCTGCTCAACACTCTCACCTTTGCTGATTACAACAAGGGCTTTGAGCGCCGCACTAAGTTTGATTGGCTCACCCGCGATCACAAGGTTGTTGATGCTTATATTGCGGACGACAAGTGCGGTTTCGTTCCCACCAATGCCTTTTTCCGCGACCTTCTCGTCGGCACGCACTACGCGAATTCGTCTGAAGCCTATGAGAAAGCGCCTGATGAGCTGCCGCTTTTCGTGGTTTCCGGTGCTGTTGATCCGGCGGGTGGCGCTGCCTGTGTGACTGAGGTCGTGGGCAAATACCTGAACGCGGGCAAGAAGGACGTGCGCTTTAAGGTCTATCCGGATGGTCGCCATGAGATTCTCAACGAGTTGAATAAGGAAGAGGTCTACTCCGACATTGTGGCGTGGTTGGAGTCCCGCTAAGGGGAGCTGGTTAATAGGCGAAAAGTGTGCCCGCTCGGCGTGTCGACCGGCGTGTTGACCGGCGCGTCGGCGGGTGGGCGCCTTCGATACTTACCTCAATGCGAGTTACTGACTGAGTTTATGTCAGCGACGGCGGGTCGATCCGAATTACTGACTGCGTTTATGTCAAAAATGGCCCGAAAAATGGCCTGAAAGTGTCATAGACTCGCACAGTTTCACATTTGCAGCCCGTATTCACGTGTGGAGTCCGTAATTTTTGGTGTCTGCCCAGTCATTATCTTGAGAATCAGACACACTTTTTGTCTGTCGATCCAGAGGTGCTGGAAGAACGTGTGCGCTAGCTCGGAGTGCGCCACGAGTGGCGCTGCTTGTGTGAGCCCTAGAAAGCCACCGCACTTCTAATAAGTTTCCATTGCGCGGATGCTTTTGTCGGGTAACGTTCTTTTCACGCTGGAAGAAAAGGAACCGACCACATGATCAGAACAAGACAACTCTCGGCGGTCGTGCCCACTATTTCCATGTTGCTGGTGCTCGTAGGCTCTTTTGCGGGAATCAAAGCAGGGCGTGCACAGGCGCAATAGGCTGCGAGTACCTAGATGCCCAGGACTCCGATTCGCTGGCTGAGTCCATGAAGACGCTGGCGACCCGCACCGCACGCACCGCGAAGTCCAGCGCGCAAGAGATACAGGGCGGCGACGCTCCTACGAGCGCTCCCCAGGTGCCTGCCGACGTGGAAACGTTCTCGACCAAGCTGCGGGAAAAGACTCCTGAGTCCGAGCGCAGCATCAGTAATCAGGAAGGCGACGGTGCTGAGTACTTCTCCGTCCCGGTCGCTGAGGGAGAGCGGCTTGCAATTAGTGCGGCCACGGTGCCGGGAGCGTCGTCAGGCGCGACTTTGATGGACCTAGATGTCCGCAACTTCTCGCTCACTATGCATTTGGACGACAGCAGTTGCTTCCTTGCCAATGATTTCGGCAATGGCATCATCGACTCCAATGGCCCCCTTTTCGCATCGATAACAACCAAGCAGTCCGGAGGAGCGGAGGGGGACTGTAAGTCGGGCAATATGGTGTTCTCCGTGGCCCGAAAAGGAGGCCCCTTCGAAGGTCAGGACATTCCTGCAGAAGTGACCATCAAGCGTTTCGCCAACGAAAACCTGACTGATGTGCCGGAGGCGTTCCCGTCCGACAAGGAGAGGTGGTTGGTGACCCAGTGGCTTGTCCAGCAGGTGTGCTCGGGGTTTTGGTCATCAGCCCGGAGTAGGCGGTGTCGCCGTCGACGCTGCGGCGTAGTCCTTCGGTGACTGCGGCAGCGTAGGCCAGTGGTGCGCGGTGGGCGTACTCGGTGCGTGCGAATGGGGCTTCTAGCGCCCATACGGCGTGTGCGTGGCCGTTGGTGGGGTTTTCGACGACTGCGTTGGATCGCCACTGTTCGCGATCCCACATGGCGCGGATGAGTGCGTCGTCGTGGTCGATGTCGACGACAAGCAGGTTGGAAATCGCATCGGGGTTGGCTTCGATGAATCGTTTCCCGAGTGCTTTTTGCCTGCTGGTGCGGTAGATTCCGTCGCGCAGATTATCCGACGCTAGCGGCCATAGTGGCAGCCATAGCTGCTCGAATTTGCCGTCTGGCCGGTCGGTGGGAGCTGTCATGGTGCTCATCCTTGCACAGGGGTGTTTTGTGCTCGGGGATTTCTCCCCAGCGTGTTCAAAGTACGTCGCGAACCAAGTCAGATATTTCCGGGGTTCCAGGGGGGGGGATCCCCTGGAGAGCTTTTCTCACTGCACGAGCGAAGCGAGTTCCTCCCCCTGGGCGCCCCGAGAGGCCCCCAACGCGCACTACGCACCCCGACTTCATCGACCACTAAACCGGCCCCTCGGCAAGGCGGTCCCACCACCGCGGCAGTCCCTAAAAAGTCGCAGATGCTCATCTGCAAGAGGTGTGTCGACCCTGGCGGGTCACTTTCGTTACTTGGCAGGGTCGGGACTGGGTGCGTGCGTGGCGCGGGCGGCGTGCAGGATGGGGCTATTGACCGGTTTTTGGGAGGTTTGGGCGTGTGAGTGGTTCGTACATCGAGCGGTTGCGTGAAATTGGCTCAGAAATCGCCTCAGACGCGACGCTGAGCGCCTCACAGCGCGAGTTGGCACTCCAAGGCGTGGAGGATGCTTTGAACGCTCTACGGGGCGCTGATCGCGATCAAGGCTCGGTGCAGTCGCATCCTCGTCGTGTGCTTGGGGCTGAGGCTGTCGCTGACAGCGCGGGAGTTGTTTTTGGTGTGCGCCCGCGCAGGAAGCGCGGTGCGCGGCGGCCAGAGCGCAAGCGCGACGGTTAAGCCGTTGGCTCGCGCGATGTCGCCGGCGAGGTAACACATGGAACGAAGCGCCGGATTCTTTCGATGAAAGCGGAACGTAGGTTGAGCGCTAGATTGCTCGGCAGTGCTTGAGCTTGAATCCTTTTCCTTTCATCCTCCCCAGTTTATTATTTGCATCTCGCTGAGCGGCGCCCCTGTCCTTGCCTTTGCCAAAGATGTATTGCCCAGTTGCTTCATTCCGAAGATTTACGACAGCGCACTTCAGCGTGACGCCTTTTCCTCGTGGGGGCTTTTTCTTCGCTAGGAAGACTTCCGATGCTGGCTTCGGTGCATACGCACTAGCACTCGGCGCAACAGAGAACGCTGCCCCCCGTTAAAGCTAGGCTTACTATCCCGACTACTAATGAACGGAGTGACTTTCGCATGACCAATCCTTCTTCCTTGTCAAATGGTGAGCTGCAAGGCTTTTACGAAGACCTTTACGTTTATTGCTCTGAAAAAGACTCTTACCAGGTTGCCGAGCGTTTCAAGAAGGAACTCAAAGTTTCTTTTCCCGAAATTGACGATCTTCCTGATTTCACAGTTGATGAGTGCGATGAAGACGAGTATCAGCTTGCTGAAGAATTAGACCCTGGTAGTAATCAGGAAAATTTTCGTCCGTACATGATTACTCAGCATTTCTTCCTGGAAGTCTTAAACCTAAGTGACAAGATAATTGACCCTATTAGTGATGCTGTTTTCGAAGCCGTTCAACGAGCTACAGAAGATGTCCCATACTTCAGTTTCATGGGTTTTCTCAAGGAGAATCACTCTGATGATGAGTAGAAGAACGTAGCATCTGGCTTTACTCTGATACGTAGCGGTGGACTGTTCCCACGGAGTACCCAGTTTGTTTTGCTATCGCCCTGATGCTTAGCCCACGAGCACGTAACTCTCGGACGCGGCGACGCTTCTCGTTAGCGCGTGCGAGGTAGTCTTCGCGCGATTCACTAGTCCATCGTTGAGCGGTTCTAACAGACGCGCCCATTTTCTCGGCAAGAGCGCGAGCTGTTTTTCCGTTACGCGGATAGCGAGCATAAACCTCACTCATAGGGCACTTCTCCAGTTCTCTTGAGCAGCTTTACGCCTAACCGCTCCGCTTTTGCGGCCTCGTGCGCTTTGGATGGTGCTGAAGGTTGCTTCGTAGACGGCGGGGCCGTCTGCCCACATGCGGGATTTGGTGGTGATCCATCGGTGGATGGAGCGGGCGATTTGGTCGACTTCGCGTGTAGACAGTGGTTCGCTGAAGAGTTGTTGGTTCATGGCTTGTGCGGTGGTTTGGATTGCGCGGCCGAGTCCGTCGGGGTTGCCGAAGTGGTGGCGGATTTCGCGGTATGCCCCGGTGCGTGCTGATTCGAATAGGGCGCAGTTGCGCCCTAGTCCGACGGGGTTTTTGCGGCGGGTGCGCTTCCACGATGGTGGCGGCATGAAGCCGGTTTCGGTTAGCCAGAAGTTCAGCTCGTCGAGTGTGTAGAGCTTGAACCCTCCGCCCGCGACACCGGAAGCAGATCAGGCTAAGAAGGTCACCCCAGGTTCGTGGTTCGATGACGCCACGGAACTTACTGTCGACAACATCAGCAGCGTCACGGCCGACATTGTTCCTGGTGAGACGCACGTGTACAAGATCAAGTCCGAGTATGGGCAGCAGCTCCGCGGCGCCGTCAAACTCATTGACGCCCCAGAAGCGGACAAGCTTGCACAGATCTCCGGCCTGGATATCAAGACGCTGAATTCGGCACGCCAACTCGCCGGTAGCGAGGAAACCCGTCCTGTAAATGAACACCAGATCGGCGAAGAGACAACATTTGGTAACTCGGCCCGGATTAACTACCGCAATCGGATCGGCGAAGATAGTGAAAAGTCGGGCGATTACGAGGCTGAAAGAGCGTGGCTGGATGGTGACCAGTACATCGTTGTCTTCTTCAACAACAGTTGGGGCGCCGGTAAATCCCACGATGTCGCGGATGTTCAAAACGTCCCGGTGACTTACCAGCTGACCACGGAGTTGGTCGGCGAGAAGATTCCGGGCCCAGCTTTTGAACAGGTCGCGCACAAGTCGCCAAGTAGCGAGGCCCCGACTAGTAGCCAGCAGAATCCGAAGGGCACCGAAGAAAACGAGGATGACGGCTCTTCCAACATGATGTGGTTCTCTATTGGTGCAGTTCTGTTAGCCGTCGTCGGCGCGGCAATCGCGTTGACCCGTAAGTAACGCTAGAGCGTCCAGTACACGCCGAATCGGTCAGGCTTGACGACGGCTTCCGTGCCCTCGGCAACCTCAGCGCCTGTTAGGCCAAGCGCTTGGCAGGCGCTTTCGACCTCTTCGGCCGAATCGCTGGAGAGGCGCATCGCCACACCGTCGCCGAAGGTGAAATTGTGCATGCCCGGCGAGTCGAGCGTCATGAAATTCCCTGACCCGAAAAGCCGGTTGTATACCTCGGTGGCGGCGGCAGCCTGTGGTTCGTCGCCAGTCCACATGAAGTAGGGGATGACGGTGGGATTCGCTGTCTTTGCGGCAGCATCCGTGTTTTCAGTCCCGCCGGGTGATGGATCAACCATCAGTTGCCAGTTGACCCCATTTCCGTCGGCCAACCAGCCAAAGAGCGGCGAGAAATCGTAGCTGGTCAGGGGCATGAGCGTAGCACCACCGCTGATGGTTTCATCACCCGCCATCAGATGCTCCCACAGTCTGCGCAGCTGGTTTTCCTGACCAGGGGCAAATCGCACCATAAAAGACACAGCGGGGGTTAATCGGCGGTTCCCGTTCTCAATGAGTTCAAAGTCCATCCCGCCGATGGTGAGCGTGGTGGAGTTGGGCTTGATGTTGGAGTGAAAACCTTCGGCGTAAAACCGCGCAGCGGCGCGGGGGTCGTCGTTAAGCGCGATCACGGCCGAGATAGAAACAGTCATGAAAATGAGCCTAACGACGAGCGCCTAACCGCGCAGAGAACGCAGCGTTTGATCCTAGTCAGTGAAGAATCTTCATACGGCGATATCCCCAGTAACGCTGCGCTGATTAGGGGATTTCAGTTAGTGGCGTGGGCTCTGCTCGCGAACTAGGTCTGCAAATCTGTTGATGTAGTCGCGAACAAAGTCCTCAGTGCTTGACGACGTGAATTCTCCTTGTTCGTCAATGAGTGTTGGCGATTGTCCCAGGAAGACCTCTGGCTGACCGAGCATCGGCATGTCGAAGTACGACAGCGCGAGTCGCAAGTTCTTCTGAGAGCTATAACCGCCCATACGGCCGACGGAGTGGCTGATAATTCCCGCGGGCAGGTTCTTCCATGCCACATCACCGTTGGGCTTAGATCCGATGTCAACGGCATTCTTCAGAGCTGCAGGAATTGTGCGGTTGTTTTCTGGGGTGACAAATAGGATGCCATCGCTGGCTTTAATGGTTTCCCGGAAACTGGTGTATTCCGCGGGAGTCGCAATATCGGACACTGCGGGGTCGTCGTAGTCGAAGTTGTAGAGAGGGAGGTCACGAATCTCGACGATGTCGACTTTGAAGTCATCGGGGAAGTACGTGGCTGCCTTGAGTGCAATCTTTCGTGCATAGGAGGCTCGACGCAAGCTTCCTACCAGGATAGAAATCTGTGCAGTCATGCGAATGTTCCTTTCTTAGGATGTATGGGGAAAGACGTGGATTTAGAAATCCCAGTCTTCATCTGCGGTGTCTTCGGCTTTTCCGATGACATATGCGGAGCCGGAACCGGAGAAAAAGTCGTGGTTTTCATCTGACCCCGGGGTGAGGGCGGCGAGAATTTCGGGCTTGAAGGCGGTCTCTTCATGGTTAAACCGCTGCGGGTATCCCAAGTTCATGAGCGCTTTGTTGGCGTTGTATCGAATGAAGTTGGCAACGTCGTCGTAGAGCCCGAGTGGTTGGTATAGGGCTTCGGAGTACCTCAGTTCGAGCTGGTATAGATCATCGAGAAGTTCGAAGACGAAAGCCTTCATCTGCGTTTGCGTGGCGGTGTCGTAGGTTTCTACGCCTCGCTGGAATTTGTAGCCGGAGTAATAGCCGTGAACAGCTTTGTCACGCAGAATCAGGCGCACCATGTCGGCGGTATTGGTCAGGATGCCACGTGATGCGAAGTGCAGCGGGAGGTAGAAGCCGGCGTAGAGCGAGAAGGACGAAAGAAGCGTTGCTGCCGCCTTTCGCTTGAGTGGAACGTCGCCGTAATAGTGTTTGAGCACAGCTTTTGACCGAGCCTGCAGGATGTCATTGGCGACTGCCCATTGGTAGGCAGCGTCGATGTCAGGGGTATTGGATAGCGTAGAAAATACTGAAGAATAAGACTTTGCATGCACTGCTTGCATGAAAGCGATATTCGTGTAGACGGCCTCTTCATGTTCGGTGCGGGCATCTTGAATTTGGGAAATCTCCCCGACAGACGCCTGGACTGTGTCGAGCATGGTCAGTCCGGTGAAGACCTTCATGGTCAGCTCGCGTTCTAGATCGGTGAGACGTCGCCAGTCTGCAAGGTCATTGGACAGCGGAACTTTTTCGGGCAGCCAAAAATTTGCTGTTAGGCGATTCCACACTTCGAGATCTTTGTCATCTTGCACTCGGTTCCAGTTGATCGGCCGAAGGCGGGCAGCTGGGTCCTTTCGAAAAGACGGTGGCGTAGTTGAATAGCTGTAGATGTTCAAGAAGTAGCGCTCCTCCAGAATTTTTCCAGGCCCTCTTTGACGTTTTCCACATCGTGGTCTGTCCCCAGTAGCTCGTAGTGGTATAGCTCCGGAACCTGGCATTTTGCAGAAATGATGGCTCCGGCTATGCAAAAGTCGGTGCCGAAATTTGTGTTGCCCGAGGTGATGACACCGCGGATGAAACTCCTGTTGGTTTCGTCGTTGAGAAAAGCGATGACTTGCTTAGGCACCGCGCGGCGCCGACATCCGCCGCCATAAGTCGGTGTGATCAGGACAAATGGGCTGCGAACGCGAATCATTCCGTCTTTTCGCGGATGTAAAGGGATGCGTGCTGCTGGTTGAGCCAGCTTTTGGACGAACCGGTGAGTGTTTTCAGAAGCACTGGAGAAGTACACGATTCGGGGTGACTCCTCCGGTGGGAGTTCCGTGAAAGTCAGCGGCGTCTTCGATGATGAAGACACTCGATTACCTCCTATGTTCAATCGATTGAACATAGAATAGAGGAGTGAATGGGATGTCAACAAGGCGTTGCTTACATGCGGTTGAAAAGCGCTTAGTCACGCAACTGCGAAGTAAAGCCGCGACTCTGCATTAACGGCGGAAAAATCCAGCAGCTGACTATCAAGGCGGGAAAGTGGCGGGGTTGCCGGTGGGGGGGGAGGAGGAAGCGGTGTCTCTCTGGGGGATCTCGGCGGCGGGGGCTGGGCATGCCAGACGTGCCCTCGGGAAAGCACAACTGGAACGACGAAAACGCCGCGTTTTGGAAAGGCCCAGTCAATGAGGAGACTGGTTTTCCAAAACGCGGCGTTTTCTACAGCGCTTTCGCATCAACTACTTCAGCGGGCGAACACTTCCGGTGAAGTGCGGACGCTTCTTCTTGCGATCCCACGCGACGATGTTGACTGCACGGCCGATGTTGGAGCTGCCCTCAGTCAGGTTGTGAGCAGCACCTGCACCGTCACCGGTGTGGGTGAGTGCGACGTTGATGGTAGTCGGCAGAACGACCGGCACACCGAAGGAGATCTGGAACTCGTACGACTGACCCGGCAGAACCTGTGCCTCAGCCAGCGCGCGGGAGGCGGTGTACATGCCGTGTGCAATCGCTGCCGGCATGCCCAGAGCCTTCGCGGAGACAGAGGTGATGTGAATCGGGTTCCAGTCACCGGAAACCTTGGCCCACTTGCGGCCGGTGTTGCCAGCCAGCTTCCACTGAGCAGTGGGGAAAGGGACCTTGAACTGCTCGCGCTTGACGGTCTCGGCGCCGGACTTGATGGCCTCACGCTGTGCTTGGACCTCTTCGAAGTCCTCAGCATCCTTCAGTCGAACGCCCTTGGCCAGGTACACCGACTGCTCCTCGACCAAGGTGGCGCCGGAGGTGGACGATGTAACAGTCGATTCCAGAACAACCTCAGTGCCCGAGCGGTGAGCGCGGAATGCGGCAACCTTCACCGAAATATCAACCTTGCCACCGAGCGTGACAGGCGAGATTTCGCGGTAAGTGTTCTCGGTGTGGACCAGGCCCATCATCGGCAGCGGGAAATCATCCGCAGCCATTAGCTCCATCTGGATGGGCATGATGAGGGCGTGGATGTGGCCGAAGAAAGCCTGTTCAGACTTCGGGGCGCCAACGACGTCGCGGAAGTCCTGGTCACGGTCGGCATCGACAGTGACGCCCTTGACCACTAGTTCATCGACCTTGATTTCGGTGGAGTTCGGGCGTTTCTTCGCCGAACCAGCAGCTGCCTTGGCGTAGAGCGGAACCAGATTGGGAATGGCATCCAGGGTCTTAGCCATAAGTTTTCCTCTTTCCTCCTTATCGGGAGCCTATGCGGAAGCCGCGACTTCGCTTAGGCGCCGACGATGTTCTGACCGCAGACGCGCAGGACGTGACCATTGACGCCGAGAGCGCGGTCGGAGACCAGGAAGGCGATTGCCTGGGCGACATCGCCCGGTTGGCCACCCTGCTGCAGCGAGTTCACGCGTCGAGCAACCTGGCGGTTGACGAACGGAATAGCAGCGGTCATGTCGGTCTCGATGAAGCCCGGAGCAACAGCGTTGATGTTGCCGCCGCGCTTAGCGAACTCCTCAGCGTAAGCCTCGACCATTGCGATAACACCGGCCTTGGAGGTGGCGTAGTTGGTCTGACCGCGGTTACCTGCGATACCGGAGGTGGAAGCCATGGTGGCAATACGCGGAGCCTTCTCGAAGGCCTTGTGGTTCAGCAGCTGCTCGTTCATCTTCAGCTGAGACTCGATGTTGACGGCGATGACCGAGCCCCACTTGGCTTCGTCCATGTTGGCGAACATCTTGTCGCGGGTGATGCCTGCGTTGTGGATGACGATGTCCAGGCGACCGTAGCGGGCTACAGCGGCATCGGCAATGGCGTTGCCGGCGTTGTCGGCAGTGATGTCCTGCTGCAGAGCCAGGCCACCGAGCTCGTTGGCAACCTTGGACAGAGCCTCGCCAGCCTGTGGAACGTCGATGACGATGACCTCTGCGCCGTCAGCCTTGAGCTGGCGAGCGATAGCGGCACCGATACCACGGGCGGAACCGGTGACAGCGGCAACCTTGCCAGCCAGCGGCTTATCCCAGTCGGACGGGATCTCGCCAGCGTCGGAGGTGACGCGGAGGAACTGGCCGTCGATGAAGGCCGAGCGGCCGGAGAGGAAGAAGTGCAGGGAGGAAATCACGGACGGTGCGGTGACTGAGACACCCGGAGCAACGAGGATGCCGTTGGCGGTTGAGCCGCCACGAACCTCGTGGCCGAGGGAGCGAATCAGGCCCTCGATACCACCGGCGACAGCGTTCTCAGCGACCTCGGCCGGGGTTGCGTTGTGGTGAGCATCCTTGGCGCGGGAGACGGTGACGATGCGGCCACCCTTGTCCAGCTTGCGCATGTGCTTTGCAGCAGCGAGCACTGGGCCCTGCAGCTCTGCCGGACGCTTGGCCTCAGTGGCGACGAGGACAATGGCACCAATCTTGTCGTCAGCGGCGGTGCCACGACGGACCTGCAGGCCCCACTCGGCCAGCTGAGCTGCAACCGCGTCCGCATCTGCACCCTCGCCGGTGACGAGCACCTTGTCGTTGTTCAGAAGCGGACCGCCCGGCTTGTGGCGGCGCAGGAACGGTGGCTGCGGCAGGCCAGCGGCCTTAGCCAGTCCAGTGAGCGGACCACCGTTGACGAGTTCCTGGTACTTATCGGTCATGGAAAATTCTCCTTGAAAGTAAAAGTGTCTTTATCGGTGGTGCGCTTTTAGACGCGAGCCTCGAGAACTGCGACAACACCCTGGCCGCCTGCAGCACAAACGGAGATCAGGCCGCGAGTGGTCTTGCCGGTCTCGTCTGCCTTCTGACGCAGCATCTTGGCGAGGGCTGCCACAATGCGGCCGCCGGTAGCGGCGAATGGGTGGCCGGCTGCCAGGGAAGAGCCCTTGACGTTGAGCTTCTCGCGCGGGATGGAGCCCAGCGGGCCTTCCAGTCCAAGCTTGGTGCGGCAGAACTCCTCGTCCTCCCATGCCTTCATGGTGGACAGGACAGTGCCGGCGAAGGCCTCGTGGATCTCGAAGAAATCGAAGTCGTCGAAGGTCCAGCCGTTGCGGGCCAGCAGGCGCGGGGTGGCGTAAGCCGGAGCCATCAGCAGGCCCTCGTCGCCGTGGACGAAGTCGACTGCGGCTGCCTCGGAATCGACGACGTCGGCAAGCACCGGCAGACCGCGCTCAGCGGCCCACTCCGGGGTGGAGACGAGGACGGCGGAGGCGCCGTCGGTAAGCGGAGTGGAGTTACCGGCGGTCATGGTCGGCTCTGCTTCCAGGCCGCGGCCGAAGACTGGCTTGAGCTTGGCCAGCTTCTCCGGGGTGGAGTCCGGGCGCATGTTGGTGTCGCGGGAAACGCCCTTGTATGGGGTGACGAGGTCAGTGAAAAAGCCCTCGTCGTAAGCGTTTGCCATGTTCTGGTGGGAAGCGGCGGCGAGCTCGTCCTGCTCAGCGCGGGTGACGCCCCATTTGGCGGTGGTGATTGCCTGGTGCTCACCCATGGACAGGCCAGTGCGTGGCTCGCCGGTCGACGGAGTGTCTGGAGCCAGGTCGGACGGACGAGCCTTCAGGAAGACCTTTGCCATGTCCAGAGTGGACTTCTGGCGGCTGGCCTCCAGCAGGATCTTGCGCAGACGGTCGTTGACAGCAATCGGAGCGTCGGAGGTGGTGTCCACGCCGCCGGCGATGGCGGAGTCAATCTGGCCCAGCTTGATCATGTTGGAGACAGAGTTGAGGGCTTCCATGCCGGTGGCACATGCCATCTGAATGTCGAAAGCCGGGGTGTCCGGCGCCAGTGCGGAGCCGAGGACACACTCACGGGTGAGGTTAAAGTCACGGGAGTGCTTCAGCACAGCGCCGGCGGAGACTGCGCCGAGGCGCTCGCCGCCGATACCGAAGCGGGCGACGAGACCGTCGATTGCGGCGGTCAGCATGTCCTGGTTCGACTCGTTAGCGTATTCCTTATTAGAACGAGCGAACGGAATGCGGTTACCACCGACGACGACTGCGCGGCGCAGAGAGTTATTGTTGGCCTGAGCTGCCATGTGATTGTTCCCTTCAAAATCCTTGAAGTGTGACGTGAATTACTAAATTTAGACAATACTGGTATCGGTGTTTTCTGTCACGTTTTTAGAAATATTTTTGTCCAGTCATCTACCGAGCGGGGGAGGTGAGGGGTAAACACCGTCGTCCACCTGTGAAAAATTCGATGGGCAGCACTCCGGAATCTCAAAAGTTTTCCCGCTTGACGACGGTAATTGCGTCAATCCCCACTAGTTGGGGTGGCGGCCGGAGGTATCAATAGAGTGCAAAGGCGTATAGGGGTTTAGACTTTATCGCCATGCGACCTGAACTTTCCTCGTATAACCATCTTTCCGCGGGCAAGGTCCGGGAAATCTACGAGATTGACCCTGAGACTCTGCTGCTTGTGGTCAGTGACCGTATTTCTGCCTTCGACCACATTCTGGAGACCCCGATTCCTGACAAGGGTCGAGTGCTCACCGCGATGAGCGTGTTCTTCTTCGATGAGATTGACTTCCCGAACCACATGGCTGGCCCGGCTGACGATGAGCGCATTCCGGAGGAGTGCCTCGGCCGTGCGCTGGTGTGCAAGAAGCTGGACATGCTGCCATTCGAGTGCGTCGCACGTGGCTACCTGACCGGCTCTGGTCTGGTCGAGTACAAGGAAAACGGCACTGTCTGTGGCATTGAGCTGCCAGAGGGCCTCGTCGAGGGCTCCAAGTTGCCAGAACCGATTTTCACCCCGGCCACCAAGGCCGAACTGGGCGAGCACGACGAGAATGTCTCCTTCGACGCCGTTGTGGAGTCCCTGGGGCAGAAGCGCGCCGAAGAGCTGCGCGATGCCACCCTGCGTATCTACACCCAGGCTGCTGAACTGGCTGCTGAGCGCGGCATCATCCTGGCCGACACCAAGTTCGAGTTCGGTCTCGACTCCGACGGCAATCTGGTGCTGGCCGACGAGGTTCTCACCCCGGACTCCTCCCGCTACTGGCCAGCCGACTCCTACCAGGAGGGTTCGGTTAACCCGAGCTTTGACAAGCAGTACGTACGAAACTGGCTGACCTGCTCCAAGTCCGGCTGGAAGAAGGACGAGGGCACTCCGCCGCCAGCGCTGCCGGGTAGTGTTGTGGAAGCAACTCGCGAGCGGTACGTCGAGGCCTACGAACGACTGTCGGGCCGCCGCTTCTCGGACTGGATTGGAGAATCTGCGTGAGCGAAGTGACCTTGGACTCGGCATCCGTCGGCAAGCCTGCAAAAAAGGATTTGCCTGCACCCCGTGCACAACGGAAGCCGGTGACTCGGTCCTTCCACGGAAGGGACTTCACCGATAACTTCGAGTGGCTCCGCGATAAGGAAAACTCCGAGGTTATCGAATACCTAGAGGCTGAAAATGCCTATACGGAGGCTTTTACCTCCGATCTTGACGGCACCGCGGACGCGATTTTTAAGGAGATCAAGTCGCGCGTGCAGGAGACCGATATGTCGGTCCCAACTCGCCTTAATGGCTGGTGGTACTACTCGCGCACGCAGGAGGGTAAGTCCTACGGGATGAGCTGCCGCGTGCGTGCGGAGGCCGGTGACGGTCTTGCCGCGTGGACTCCGCCGACCATTGCCGACGATGCCCCGGCACCAGGAGAACAGGTCATCCTGGATGCCAACGAGCTGGCCGAAGGCCATGATTTCTTCGCCCTCGGCGCAGCGAGCGTCTCCGCGGACGGCAATCTGCTGGCCTATTCCACCGACGTCACAGGCGACGAGCGCTACACGCTGCGCGTAAAGGATTTGCGTACGGGCGAACTGCTTGACGACGAAATTGCGGGCATCGCCGCAGGTGCTACCTGGGTCGGCTCCGAGTGGATCTTCTACCAGAAGGTCGACGAAGCCTGGCGGCCGGATTCCGTGTGGCGTCACCGCGTGGGCACCTCCACCGAGGATGACGTCTGTGTCTTCCATGAGCCCGATGAGGCCTACTGGGTCGGAGTCGGTACGGTACGCAGCGAAAAGTACCTGATTATTGAGAGCTCCTCGAAGATTACCTCCGAGGTTTGGTACCTGGACGCCAGTGACCCGACCGGTGAGTTTACCTGCGTGCGCCCGCGCGAGGCCGGTGTTGAATACGACATCGACCACGCCGTCATCAGCGGCCGGGATATGTGGCTGATTACACACAATATGACTGGCTCGAACTTCGCACTGGCCATGGTGCCAGTGGGGTCTTTCGACAGCGTTTCAGAGCTCACTGAGCTGGTTCCTCACCGCGATGACGTCCGCGTTGAGGGCGTCGACTGCTTCGCTGGCCACATCGCGTTTGGCTACCGTCGCGGCGGTATTGGCCGTGTGGCGCTGGCGGTATTGGATCATGACGAGGATGGTGCTGGCTCCGCTGGTGATATCTCTGATACAGGCGATGCTGCTGTTCCAGTGCCAGCGTCCGCTGTGAACTTCGTCGAGCTCGACTTCGACGAAGAGCTCTATTCCGCAGGCACTACCGGCAACGCTGAATGGGACACCCCGGTGTTGCGCTACGCTTACGGCTCCTTCACCACGCCGTCGCAGCTCTGGCAGATTGACATTGCCTCTGGCAAGCGAGTGCTGCTCAAGGAGCAGAAGATTCGCGGGGAGTTTAATCGCGGTGATTACGTCGCCAAGCGTGAATGGGTGAGTGCAGCCGACGGTGCCCAGATTCCGGTATCGATCATCCACCGCGCGGACCTGGACCTGAGCAAGCCGAATCCGACGCTCCTCTACGGCTACGGCTCCTATGAATCGTCGATGGATCCGGGCTTTTCCATCGCGCGGCTCTCGCTGCTGGATCGCGGGATGATCTTTGTCATTGCACACGTCCGCGGTGGTGGCGAGATGGGTCGTGGCTGGTGGGAGAACGGCCGCGCAACCACGAAGAAGAACACGTTCACTGACTTCGTCGCCGTCGCTGACTACCTGCTGGATTCCGGTTGGACCACGCGCGAGCAGCTGGTAGCACTCGGCGGTTCGGCGGGTGGCATGCTGATGGGCGTGGTCGCAAACATTGCTGGCGATAGGTTCGCGGGCATTCAGGCCGTGGTCCCGTTTGTCGACTGCCTGACGTCCATGCTGATGCCAGAGCTGCCGCTGACCGTGGTGGAGTGGGATGAGTGGGGCGATCCCTACCACGACCCGGAGGTCTACGACTACATGGCCTCCTACGCGCCGTACGAGAACATCTCGGCCGATGCGAAATACCCGAAGATTCTCGCGATTACTAGTTTGAACGACACCCGCGTGCTCTACGTGGAGCCGGCAAAGTGGATTGCCAAGCTGCGCGAGGTTGCCGGAGGTCAGCCGGGGCAGTTCCTGCTCAAGACCGAGATGTCCGCTGGTCATGGTGGTGTTTCCGGTCGTTACGAACGTTGGCGTCAGACTGCCTTCGAGTACGCCTGGATTGTCCACACTGCTGGTGCGGTGGAGTAACGGCATGGATATGCGCACGCTGCTGGCAGCGCAGGGTTTTGACACCGATTCGCTTTCCGACGATCAGTTGGCCGTCTACCACACCCTTTTTCGGCGGCGGGATGTGCGCCGCGAATTCGCCGGAGAAGTGGTGGACAGGGAGCGATTGATGCGCGTGTTGGCGGCGGCCCACGCTGCCCCATCGGTGGGGCTGTCCCAACCATGGGACTTTCATATCATTCAGAGCCCGGACCGCCTGCGGCAGTTTGCCGACCACGTAGCCGGACGCCGCGCTGAATTCGCGGCCAAGCTCGAAGGCGAGCGGCGTGAGACCTTCAATCCGATTCAGATTGAAGGAATTGTGGACTCGGGAACGGGCATCGTCGTCACCTATGACCCGACCCGTGGCGGCAAGAACATTCTCGGCCGCGACACCGTCGATGACACCGGCCTCATGTCAGTCGCGCTGGCTATTCAGAATCTGTGGCTGGCTGCTACGGCAGAGGGGCTCGGCGTCGGCTGGGTCAGTTTCTACCATGAGGATTTCCTGGCTGACTTTGTCGGTGTCGAGGCACCCGTGCGCCCGGTGGCCTGGCTGTGCATTGGTCCAGTAACGCACCTGGCCGAGGAGCGTGACTTGGAGAAGTTCGGTTGGCGCAAGGGACTGGCGCTCGATGAGGTTGTGCATTGGGGATAATCCGCGCTGCAGACGCGAATTGATGCCCTGCGATGGCGCTTTTTGAACTCTTACTTGAAAGGCTTCTGAGTATTCTCCAAGCCTTGTCCTCTCCGTTACCAAAAATTTACATACGCCTGTTTTTGTTGAATCCATGGCAGGCAGTGGGGTGCAAGAACAGATTCGGACGACCGACCAGGTCATTCGTCCAGCGGGCAAAGAGCTCGTAACTGTTGACGGTGGTGAGGTCGGTTCGCCGCTTTTGGTGTCGGTGTCGGGTTTGCGCGATGGCACATTGCTCGACGTCGCTCGTTTCGTGGCAGCGATGGAACAGCGCGGTATTACACCGTCTCTGCTGGTAGCGCCGCATGCGGGTAAAAACTGGTCGTTGCGGGAAGCTCCGGCGGTGCTGGATTGGCTCCGCCGTCGTAGCGATGACGGCATCGAGATTGTTCTCGCGGGGTTTGATCAGTCAGTTCGAGGCCGGGGCGCGGAATTTGCGTCGTTAAGCGAACATGAAGCGCGTTTGCGCCTGACCGCCGCAACGCGCCAGATGCGTGCGATGGGTTTTGAGACGGACGTCTTTGCACCGCCGAAGTGGACCATGTCGCCAGAGACCATGAACGTGCTGCCGGAGCTGGGCTTCCGTGTGGCAGCGGACCGAAATGGTGTCCGCGACCTGACCACTGGTGCTGTTGATCCGACTCGCGTGCTGGCTATCGGCGAGGGCTTCGGCGGCGCCGGTTGGTGGCGCCGTGCGGTGCGCTCCTCGGTGCAGCGCTCGCTGGAGAAGGGCCGCGCGGTGCGCATCTCCGTCAACGCTTTGAAACTGCGGGAGCACAAGCTACGCCAGGATGTTGTCGGCATCATTGACCAGGCGGTCGATGGGGGTGCGCAGCCGGTCAACCACTCTTCGGTGCCACTGGGCCGCGAGCTCTTTGAAGGTATGGAGCAGGTCGGCTAGTCGCTACCTCTGACGGCTATCGGGGCACTGCCCTAGTGTGGGGTTTATGAGCAATCTCTTCGACATCCCAGTGACCACCATCGACGGCAACGAAGCAACGATGAATGACTGGGCAGGCCACGTTCTGCTTATCGTCAACACCGCCTCGGAGTGCGGTTTCACGGATCAGTACGACGATCTGCAAGGACTTTTCGACGAATTCGCACCCCGTGGCTTCTTCGTCCTCGGCTTCCCCTGCAATCAGTTCGGTGGGCAAGAGCCCGGCAACGCCGAGGAAATCAAGCAGTTCTGCCAGCGCGAATTCGGCGTTACCTTCCCGCTCTTCCAAAAGACGAAGGTCAACGGCGATGGCGCGCACCCACTGTACAAGCTGTTGAAGGAAACCCCGGACGCCGACGGCGAGGCTGGGGATGTGAAGTGGAACTTCGAAAAGTTCGTTGTCTCGCCCGAGGGTGAGGTCATCGGCCGTTTCCGCTCCAAGGTCTCGCCTGACGACGACACTCTGCGCGACCTCATCGAGGAAAACTTGCCTATTTAAACTTGGCTATTTGGTGGCGTCCAGCGGTGCTTGCTCGAAGTAGCCCGTGGCACCGTAACCCACGATGCCACCTCGGTTGCGCAGGGTCATGCTAGCTAGACCGACCTTGCCAAGCTCATCGCCACCGATGGTGACCCAGTCCCCCTGAACCGCGACAACCATGTTGGCGTGCACCCCAAGGCCTGCGGGGTAGCGGTAGAAAATGATGTCACCCACCTGAGGAGAGAAGTCCTTGTCGGTGACGAAAGCATCATGTGCCTTGTAGGCATCCATGAGCTGTTCGACATCCGTAACCAGCCATGGGTTCTCGGTTGTGGCAGCCGAATCCTCGGGCGTATCAAAGACCGGAACACCCGCGGAAGCGAGCAGGAATGACAAGAATGGCGCAGTCCAGGAACCGGAGCAGTCGACCGTGTTGCCGAATGCGTCAAGGTTTGGATTCAGTTTCGAAGTCTCGTTCGCAGCCGCAGGTGCAGAACCCGGCCTGGTGGCAGCAGCGGCGGCGACGGCATCTGCATCAGCAGTTGGGTCTGCGTCTGAATTCGGGTGCTCGCCGACCTTGGGGATAACGCTGCGGATGTCGTCATCAGTAGCACCACACGCCAGGCCGAAGTAAACCTCAGGGGAGGGCTGCTCCTCGTACTGATAGCGCGCAACATCCTTCAGAGCCTGCTGATAGTAAGGGCGGTCTGCCTCGGTGCGGGGGAACGTGCCACCACGCCACGCCAGAACATTGATAGGACCGAAGAGCGTGAACCACCCGGCGAAGAGGAATACCGCCGTCAGTACCAGGATGGACACAGGCGGGATAGCGGCGCGAACACGTTGCAGCATGCTCGGTGAGGATGCGTTCTCCTGGCCGTCGTCAAGCGATGGTGAGGAAGACTCAGACCGTGCTGCATGAGGCTGCTGTGCGGGTACAGGCGCGGGTGAATCGGTGGTCATATCTTCCCAGGATAGTAGGCGGCGCTGCGGTCGTCCTTGGCGAGTGCGTCTGAGCCGTACGTAATGGCCTAGTCTGCGGCTCCTGCTGCAGAAGAGGGCGTGCAGTTAAACTGTGGTTCATGACTTCACCCGACATGCGTAACGAGGCCGAGCACGACCCTCGTGAGGATTTGCCGAGCTTCCTGCGTGAGCCGGACAAAATAGACAAGCTTCTCTATGCAGCGCTGATGCTGGTTGCCGTGTATGGCTTTGCAATCATCCCGTTCCGTGCGGTTTTGCTGCTCAAGTACACGTTCTTGCACACATGGCTGACAGGATCGAATCTGTCGGTGCTGATTCTCGCGTCGGAAAACGAGGACCGGCCGCTCTTCCTCTTCGCTGTTGTAGTGATTGCGGCGCTTTCGACAATCAAGTTCATGCCGTTCTTCTACTGGATGGGCAAGAAGTGGGGCACGGAATTCATCACGATGAGTTTCGGCGGACACCCACCGCGATGGTTTAAGAAGATGGAGAACTTCATCTATGAACGCATCGGGCTGAGTGTGCTGGCATCGTTTGTGCCATTCTCGCCGATTCCGGCCACGATTGTCGTGGCCATCGGTGGTATTGCGAAGGTGCGCGGCTGGGTAGTAGGCGTGTACCTCTTCCTCTGTGCCGCAATGCTCAAGTGCTTCTACCTGTACTTGGGCCTGAAGTTTGGCCCAAGCATCCAGGGCTCCCTGCAGACGATTGACCGGTACGTCACCTACATCACCTTCGCGCTGATTGGCTGGATGTTCCTATCCATCTGGTGGAAAAACAGGAAGCCGGGTAGCCAGGCGGCTTAGTCCTGTTCGCGCTCAATCAGCGGCAGTGGGCTGTACTTGTCACGCAACGCCTTCAGTGACAGATCGTGAGCGTGCAGGCGCTTGTCCTCATCCGTCGTCGGCTGGAAGTGCGGTACGGGCTGCGGGTTGAAATCGTCATCAATGGCGACATACGTCATGGTCGAGTGCAGTGCCTTGCGCAGTCCACCGACACCCTTGCGGGGCTCACAGCAGTAGACCTGCACCGACAGGTGCATCGAGGTCGTGCCTGTACGCAGGATGCGTGCGCGCACCTCAACCAGGTCGCCAATGTGGATTGGGCTGTAGAAGCGAATACCACCTGCGTAGACAGAAATGGTCTGGCGCCCTGCCCAGTTGGTGGTAACTGCCGTCGCAGCCTCGTCGATCCACTCCATGGCGGTGCCGCCGTGGACGTTTCCGCCCCAGTTAACATCGGTCGGCTTTGCCAGGAAACGAGTGGTCAGTTCGGGTGCGGAAGAGTCCGCGGAGTAGGTCTGCGCGCGCATGCTGGCCTCGATGTCGCGGCGAAGCTCAAAACGGGAAAGAGCGGCCTTCTCAACGCGCTCTTCTTCCTCCGTTTGCGGCACCCACTTCGGCACTGGAGTCGACTTACCGTTTTCATCCATGGCCACGAAGATCACCAGGCAGTCAGCTGCGCGGGTGAACTTGCCCTCGCGCGGATCAGCCGAGAGCACTTCGTTGACGATGTGCATGGAACTGCGGCCGGTATGCGCAATCTTGGAGCGCACCTCGACAATGTGGCCACTGGGAATCGGGCGAGTGAAGTGAATGTGACCGAAGTACGCAGTCACGCAGTAGCGTCCCGACCAGCCGGTCGCGCAGGCGTAAGCGGCCTTGTCAATCCACTGCAACACACGGCCGCCGTGGACAGAATTGGTTCCGGCCATAATGACATCGGTCGGCGATGCCATAAAACGGAGTACAAGAGATGGTGACGCTGGAGCATGCACCTGTTCAGCTTTTTCAGTTGACTGCGTATCCATATATGAAAGCATAACTCTAGGATGAGGTTATGGTATCCAAAATCTCGCCTTTCGACGTTCGCAGCGCTCTTTCCACCGCCGCACCCTGGGCGGCGCAACGGCTTCTCGGCCGCGAATTGCTATCTGACCAAGAGGCTGCCTCCTTCATCGGGCCGGATGGGGCGCAGGGGTCGTCGTTAAGCCGTGCGAGCCTTGCCAAAGCGGTACGTCTGTCCGTGCGGATGCTCGCCCAAGAGGCTCCGGGGCATAGCGTCGAGGTGCGCGTGCCGCCCTTCGTCGCGGTCCAGTGCATTGAGGGCCCCAGGCACACGCGCGGTACGCCGCCCAATGTCGTGGAGATGTCGCCGGAGATTTGGCTGGGACTCGCGTGCGGAATGATCACGTTAGAGCAGGTGCAGGCGCACATCGATATGTCGGGAACGCGCGCGGCGGAAATTGGGAATCATCTGCCGGTGGCGCGCATTTCTTAAAGCCCGTGGGGGGATGCTGAATTGGTGCCCAGGCGGGTGGGGCTATTAGTGTGAATGTCGTGGCCGATACCAACATTTCAGGTGCACCAAAGACCAAACTTTTGCCAATTTCGCCATACGACGATTTGGGGGAGACATCCCCGCGCGAAGAATGTGGCGTTTTTGGCGTTTGGGCACCTGGCGAAGACGTGTCCAAACTCACCTACTATGGCCTGTTTGCCCTGCAGCATCGCGGCCAGGAAGCCGCCGGTATCGCAGTCGGCGACGGCGACCAAATTCTCGTATTCAAGGACCTGGGCCTTGTTTCCCAGGTTTTTGATGAGCAGACGCTCGACGCTCTGAAGGGGCACGTAGCGGTGGGGCACACGCGCTACACCACCGCTGGCGCTCCTGCGTGGGAGAATGCACAGCCGATGTTCCAGATGGCCTCCGACGGCACGGACATCGCGCTGGGGCACAACGGCAACCTGACCAACCACCTCACGCTGTTCCATGAGGCGGTCGACAAGGGCTTACTGCGTGAAGAGGGCGAGCTGCCCAGTGACTCCGCAATCATGACCACTTTGCTTGCCGACGAAACCGGCAAGATTGACCACCCCGAAGATTACGGCTGCAGCACCAATGTAGAAGCGGCCGCGATGGCACTGCTGCCGCGTTTGAAGGGTGCTTTCTGTCTTACTTTCACCGATGGCGAGACGCTGTACGCCGCGCGTGACCCATACGGTGTACGCCCGCTGTGCCTGGGGCGCCTGTCCGGTGGCTGGGTAGTCGCATCCGAGACTTGCGCGCTGGATATCGTCGGTGCATCGTTCGTCCGCGAGATCGAGCCAGGCGAGATGGTGACCATTGATGCTTCCGGTGTGCGTTCGCAGCGTTTTGCCGAGACCACCCACGCTGGATGCATTTTTGAGTACGTCTACCTGGCCCGCCCGGACTCCAACATCCGTGGTCGCTCCGTCAACGCGGTGCGTCTTGAGCTGGGTCGCCAGTTGGCCCGCGAGTTCCCGGCTGACGGTGACCTGGTGATGCCAGTGCCGGAATCCGGTACCCCGGCCGCTGTTGGCTACGCTCAGGAATCGGGCATCCCGTTTGGACAGGGGCTGACCAAAAACGGCTACGTGGGGCGTACCTTCATTCAGCCTTCGCAGACGATTCGTCAGCTGGGCATCCGACTGAAGCTGAACCCGCTGAAGGAAGTTATCGCCGGTAAGCGCTTGGTCGTGGTCGATGACTCCATCGTCCGCGGCAACACCCAGCGCGCACTGATCCGCATGCTGCGTGAGGCCGGTGCAAAGGAAGTGCACGTGCGCATCGCCGCGCCGCCAGTGAAATGGCCGTGCTTCTACGGCATTGACTTCGCCTCTCCGGGCGAGCTGTTGGCCAACGGCGTCGATGAGAATGACATCGTCGCCGGTATCGCAACCGCGATTGGCGCCGACAGCCTGGGATTTGTCTCCATCGATGGCATGGTCGCCGCTTCCGAACAGGCAAAGAGCGAAGTGTGCTGTGCCTGCTTCGATGGCAAATATCCACTGGGGCTGCCGGAAGGCAATCCGAATGCGGCAGCTGTGGAGAGGATGCAGGCAGCCCAGGCTGCCAAAGCCGCAACGAGCAATTAGCCTCGAAACCTCCTTAGAATGAACTACGAGAACTGAACCGAGAACGAAGCGCAAGCGGTGCTGTGGATTGCAGCCGTTGCTTTGTTCCCGGTCCGCCAATACTCCCGGATACGGCAGTAACGCCGCCCGGGGGAGAAAGTTTAAAGCGAGAGCCTCTAATGACCGAGAACGTTTCTGGTGCTTCCTACGCTGCAGCCGGTGTCGACATCGAAGCCGGCGACCGCGCCGTTGAACTATTCGCCCCGATTGCCAAGAAGGCCACTCGCCCAGAGGTCCGTGGCGGGCTCGGCGGTTTTGCCGGCCTGTTTGCACTGGGCAACTACGAAAAGCCGCTGCTGGCCGCATCCTCCGATGGTGTGGGGACCAAGTTGGCCGTGGCGCAGGCCGTCGGCAAGCACGACACCATTGGCCTGGACCTGGTCGCCATGGTTGTCGATGACCTGGTCGTGTGCGGTGCCGAGCCGCTGTTCCTGCAGGACTACATTGCAATTGGCAAGGTCGTGCCGGAGCACGTCGCCGAGATTGTTTCCGGCATCGCCGAGGGATGCGTCCAGGCGGGTTGCGCCCTCCTGGGCGGCGAGACTGCAGAGCACCCGGGTGTGATGGAACCGGGTGAGTACGATGTCTCCGCTACCGGCGTCGGTGTCGTGGAAGAGGACAAGCTTCTCGGCCCGGACCGCGTGCGTGAGGGCGATGTCATTATCGCCATGGAGTCCTCTGGACTTCACTCCAATGGCTACTCGCTGGCTCGCTACGTTCTCCTGGAGAAGGCCGGTCTGGAGCTCGACGGTTATGTCGAGGACTTCGGGCGCACCCTCGGTGAGGAGCTGCTGGAGCCAACCAAGATTTATGCGAAGGACTGCCTGGCTCTCATGAACGAGGCCGAGGTCCGCACTTTCTGCCACGTCACCGGTGGTGGATTGGCTGGCAACATGGTTCGCATCATGCCGGAAGGCCTGACCGCCGACATGAGCCGCGCAACTTGGACCCCGGGTCCGATTTTCAAGACCATTGCTGAGCTCGGCAACGTCTCCCGCGAGGAGATGGAGAAGACCTTCAACATGGGTGTCGGCATGGTTGCGATTGTTTCCGCAGAGGACCGCGATCGTGCCCTGGCTCTGTTGACTGCCCGCCACATCAACGCTTGGGAGCTGGGTACTGTCCGCAAGAGCGAGGCGGGCGAGGACGGGGCTGTTTTGCGCGGCAGCCACCCGCGCTTCTAGGTTCGGCCGGCCGTCGGTTTACTGCGACGGGCGGCCGGGATGCGGGTTGCACAACGGAGATCCCAGAAAACCACGGGCTGCAAATGTGAAACTGTATGAGTTTATGACACTTTCGAGCCGTTTTTCGGGCGATTTTTGTCATAAACGCAGTCAGTAACTCGGATTGATTCGCCGCGGCCGAACATAATCGGCCGAACATAATCGCAGTCGACTAAGCAAAGCAAGCACCCACCAACGGAATCGTTGGTGGGTGCTTGCTTTATTGAAATAGAAACGCTTTGCGGAAAATACGACAGCGGTTAGCTTGCGCTAGCTGTCGCGACCAGCGCCTGAGGCCCATTCCTCCCAGTCAGAGTAATAGTCGTCTCGATCGGACTCGTTCGACTTGCCGACGAGTTCCCGCTGCAGACGTTCCAAATCCATTTCTGGTGAATCGTACTTGAGCTGACGGGCAACCTTCGCCTGCTTTGCTTTCGCACGGCCGCGACCCATGGCCTGACCCCCTTGTGTAATCCGTGGGGCGGCACGGGGATACGGCCGACCCACTTATGTCTTATTGCGTTAATTCCTGTAAGACACCATAGCCGATTTTTAGACGAAGGGGTTACGCGGGGAGGCCCATAGTGGGTCGTGTCCTCGCGCTCAGGCAACTCAATATATGCTGTGGCCTGGGGAAATATCCTTTCTGAAAAAGAATGGAAAAAGTTATTTTTTCACCACTCTGTCTGGTGGCTTTACCTATTTCCTGTTACCTATTTCCCACGCAGGCGGTTGATGGCCACACGGCCCGGCGGCAGCTGCTCAACGCGGTCGATGGAGGAAGGGTCGACGGCCACGGCGCAGTCACCCACCACAAGGCCCTCGCGCTCCTGAGCTGAGCGTTTAAGCAGAGCCAAAGCAATCGGGCCGTAATCGGCATGTTGCACGACGGTGCCCACGCGGCCCACGGCGCGCTTGCCCATCATCACTGGATCGCCGGTTTCCGGCAGGGTGGCCGAGCCGTCGAGCTGCAGCATCACCAAAACTCGTGGGGAGCGACCAACATTGTGGACACGTGATACCGTCTCTTGGCCGCGATAGCAGCCCTTGTCCAAGTGCACGGCAGCCGTGTCGAATTCAGAGGCGATCCAGCGCGGAGCCTCATGCGGAATCATCTTCTCGTCTACGTCGATTCCCAGCTCTGGCCGCAAGGAGACTACGCGTTCGGCCTCCCAGCCCATCAGGCCAACTGGAGAGGCACCAGCGGCCACCAGCGCGTCCCAAGCGCCGACTAAATCCTGTCGGCGTACGAGCACATCCACACGTCCGCCGCGTGGCCACGGCAGGTGCCGGACGTAGGAATGTCCCACAGTCGTAGCTTTGCCCATCTGCGGGAATGCGAGACCAGCGGCTACCAGGACCTCAGGGGCATTCGGCCCCATGACGGAAATAATCGCCCTTTCTACCTCAGCAATTTCCACCTTGGACCAGAACACCATCATGTTCAGGTACTTCAACAGGGAGTCGAAGCCGGAAGGGGGCACGTCGATAAGCACGGAATCGTCCAAAACAGTCAGCGTCATGTGATGGAGAACGTGACCGTTTGCATCCAGGTTCAGTGCTTCAGTGACAGTGCCGGGAGCGGCTTCGTCGACCTTCTGCGAAAAAAGTGTGTTGAGGTAGGTCAGGCGATCCTCGCCAGTGACCTCAATAACGCGGTAGTACGAGCGATCTACTACTCCGCAGTCCTCCTGCAGATGACGTTGCTCTACCAGCGGACGGCCGTAGTGCCATGCCACGCTAGCTTGCCCTGTGGTTTGCTCAACGTTTTTCGCTGAGTTTCCGTCTGGGGCGTTCTCTGAGGCCTTCTCCAAACCTTCCATCTGTCCGCCCAGTTCGAGGGCAGCGGCGCCAGCCACGTGAGACATCAAAGGACTTACATACTCAACACTCACTCCCTCATGTTAACCAGAAATCCTCAAATTAAGCATGGATTAAGCTTGTGTGTATGACGGATTCGCTTTCTTCTCTAGTGCTTATCGACGTCTTCGCAGACGGCGGCCCGATTGCTGTCGAGGCAGGACAGCCGTTCCTCTACGCGGATGATCTCGGAGCTATTCGCGGCGACGGAGTTTTTGAAACACTCCTGGTCAGGGGTGGTCATACCTGTAATACCGACCGGCATGAGAAGCGATTCGCATCGTCAGCACTAATGCTGGATTTGCCAGTCCCAGATCTGCAGCAGTGGCGGGCGGCTACCGAGGTCGCACTACAGGAGTTGCGCGATAGGTCAATTGAGGGGGATGCGACGTTGCGGTGGGTTTACTCGCGTGGTCGCGAGTCCACTGGAAAGCCGACTGGCTACGTTTTGGCTAGCTCTGCGGAAAGGGTGGCGGAAAACCGTCTGAAGCCGGTATCGGTCATGCTTGCAGAGCGCGGTTTCTCGCTCGACCTTGGCTCCCGTGCACCGTGGGCGCTCATCGGCGCGAAAACGTTGTCATACGCAGCTAATATGGCCGCTTTGCGCTATGCCAAGTCCAAGGGTTTTGACGATGTCATCTTCACGTCCGCAGAGGGCAAGCTCTTGGAAGGCCCAACATCGACCATCATCGTTCAGCGCGGCAATGAACTGCTGACTCCCAACCCCGGTGAAGGAGTGCTGCCGGGCACAACTCAGGCAGCGCTGTTTGAAACAGCCGCCAACTGCGGCTGGAAAGTCACCCCGACGGTCCTGGTGCCCGGGGACCTATTCACCGCCGATGCGGTATGGCTGGTGTCTTCGGTGCGTATCGCGGTCGTGGTTAAGTCCATCGATGGTGAACCCATCCGGCAGCCGGATGCAATCGCGGAAAAGGAATTCCGCGACCTGTGTGACAAGGCGCTGGCGACGCAGTAGGGCCCCAAACAGTAGGGCTTGATGCAGTTGGGCGCCGCAGTAGGGCGCCACAACGCCCGTCGTAAAGCGGGGAGAACCTAGCCAGCGTAGCGCTTGAGCTGCGCGGACATGCGGGGAGCGAATTCCTCATCCCGCAGGCGCTCGTCTACCCACCCGAGATCGTTGTTCGGCATCAGACCGTAGAGGCGCTTGCCCGGGCCAAGGGATGCAGGACCGGTAGCAGTGACCATTGTGGAGGCTGCTTGCAGCTCCCATGCGCGCTCGGAGACCGGCTTGCCGTAGTAAATCTCAGTGACGCCGGTGGAGTGGACGCAGATGAACTCAATCTCGTCCTCGGTGTTGATGCGCCAAAATCCCGTTTCGCGCTGGTCGGGACCGGTCGGCTTGCCTTCTTCGTCCAGCTTCCAGATGCGCGACTCATACTTCAGGTAGTTCTCGCCATCGTGGCTGAAGATGAGCTGCTGGCCGAAGTTGTACTCGCCGTCGACGACAGTGTTCGCTTGCCCCTCACCGCGCCACACGCCGACCAGCGGCAGTAGTGCCAGCAGGCCGTCGTGAATATTCGGGCCGAAGCGCAGGTTAGCGGTCTCGTCGGGGATCGGGAGCCCCTCAAGCTCAGTGATGTTGCGCGTAGCGGTGCTCTTGGCCTGTTCGGCCGCGCGGTTGATGGCCTCGTTGCCGTCGAGGCGAGGGGCTTCCGCAGCTGCAGGCTCCTGTGCAGCGGCGTCTGTCTGGTTGCTGCCATTCTTCTCGGTCATGCTTCACACTCTACCGCTGAAGCTCTTGTGGCCATGTATGGGCTGTTGTCGCATGGTGCTAACGCTGCAACGACGCTTAACGGCGATGCTTGACGACGGCCTTAGCGACGCACCCGACAGTTCTTCTCCGGCAGCTTCTCCGTGGATTGAGCTGACGCCTCGGCATCCTGCTGGGATGTCGGCGGCATGAAGTTTGTTGGCGACACGGTGCACAGAATCTGTTCGCCTTCGATGGTGATAGAACCGCCCGACACGTACACGCGAGTCGCCGGCATGCCCATCGGTATATCTGAATCCCGCAGTGTCAGAGCGAAGGTGTCCATAATGTGCTGCGTATCAGCCTCAGACAGCTCAGGTTTGACGTGGTTCTTAGAATCCGTTGGGGACGAGGGCGCAGAAATGATCTCCATCGGCGTAATGACCACGTCGCGGCTGACAATCCGCAACTTCGCCGTAACCTGGGTTTTTCCCTGCCATCCGGCTGGCGTGGCCTCGAAGATAGCCTCAGTCTCCCAGCCGCCGGTGGGGGAGGAGTCCTTCAGGCTCTGGATGCTCAAATCGGTCAGTCCCAGCTTGTTTCCCAGAGAGACACCGTCGAGCGAGAGCTTAGTGAAGTACTGCTTCGTCGGCGATTCTGGGAAATTACCGCTGAGCACTGCCGATGCCGGAATCTTAACGTTGGAAGCTCCGTACTCCAGAGATACCAAGCCGAAGTCGGGCACCTCGACATCGCGGATGCGCGAGGTTACGGAGCTCCACTTACCCGTAACAAAGGAAGACAAGTAGGCCTTGCCACCAATGGCGACGTATGGGGTCATCTCCAGCTGAGCAGTCTCCTGAATATGCTCGGAGAGCTTGTACTCCGCATGGCTGGCGAAGCCCATGTCGGTGGCGATTACCAGCGCGGCAACGGCGAGGATGGAGCCACCAATCTTCTTCTGTCGTCGGGAAATGGACACACTCTATTAGTACCCCATCGCTTTTGGCTCAGACGACATCGGGGAAGTGTTGAATTCGCTGCTGTGTATAGGGTGGGGCGTATGAACGTAACCGAACTGCTTGACGTAGACACCATCGCCGCCAGTACGCTGCTGCAGCACGCCCACTCCACCGACGGCGTGGAGGCGTTCGGCGAGGCTTTCGTCCGAGGGCTTGACGACGAATCTTTCGGGCATCGACACTTTGCGATTATTGAGAACGGTCGTTACTTGGGCCTGGCAGCCGTTGCGCCAGATGCTGTGGAAATGGCTGTTGACCCGGAGTTTCGTAAGCAAGGAGTGGGGGCGAAGCTGCTAGCGCACATCGATGCTGAGGTTGGCGAGCGCCTGCCTATCTGGGCTCACGGAGATGTCGCCGGTGCCAGTCGTTTGGCAGAGTTGACGGGACGCAAGGTCATCCGCGAGCTGTTACAGATGTCCATTTCGGGCTCAGCGTTGGAGAAGGCTGCGGGGGCCGTCGATAAGCGCGATGATGTTGAAGCGCTAACCCTGACTGCGGCACGCGCGAAGTGGGGTGAGGCGGCCGTGGATCGGGCGTGGTTGGCTGTGAATAATGAGGCGTTTGACTGGCATCCGGAGCAGGGAGGTTGGTCGCAGCCACAACTCGATCGCGCTCGGAACGTGCAGTGGTTCGACCCGGAGGGCGTGTTCTTTGCTGCGGATGTGGCCGGGGCGCGCGACAGTGCGGAGGAGATTTGCGGTTTCCACTGGACGAAGTGGCATGCCGAGGAGTCTGTGCCAACTGGCGAGGTGTATGTGATTGGACTGAGCTCGAAGGCACGCGGACGTGGTCTCGGACGATGGCTGACCAACGTTGGGCTTTCCTATCTCCGAAACCGGGGAGCGGAAAAGGTAATTCTCTATGTCGAAGGCGACAATGCGCCGGCAGTGCGCACGTACCGTGCGGTCGGTTTCGAGGTGGCCCGCCGTGATGTGATGTACGGCGCGTAGATGCGACGGTTCGGTTTATTGGGGGAGTTATTGAAGGTGAGTTGTTGAAGGGGGGAGCTTAGCTTTATCTCAGTTTTAGGTGGTTTTCCTCTGGCGCGGGGGCAATGATTCTTGTGTTTTTGAGGAGATGCTGTCCAATCCTCAGTGTTTCAGGGGCGCATTTTAGGGCCTCTTACAGGGAAAATGAGGATAAATAAAGAATTACTTGCGCCGTTCACCAATTGTTAATGTTCTGAACAGGTTCCGGTTACTATCGGTAGATAGGTTCAGCGCAGTGGACCGGAGTGTGGCGGTTCCACGTGAACTGTTTCACTCATTGTGTAAAACCCCGGAGGATTTACTGTGCTGAAGAAGAACCGTGCGGCATCTGTCATTGGTTTGGCCGCTGTTGCAAGCCTTACCCTGGCTGCTTGCTCTGAAGAGGGCGGCGAAGGCGCTTCTAACGTTGAGGGTCTGGCTGACGTCACCGGTGAGCTGCAGGGCGAGGGCGCTACCTCGCAGCAGCGCGCCATGGATTTGTTTGCCACCAAGTTTGAAGAGACCGGCTCGACCCTGTCGTACAACGCATCTGGCTCTGGTTCCGGTCAGACTCAGTTCATTGCCGGCACCGTTGCTTTCGCTGGCTCTGACTCCCCGCTGAAGGAGAAGGACGGCAAGGACCAGGTCGCAGAGGCTAAGAAGCGCTGCGACGGCAATGAAGCATGGCACCTGCCGATGGTTATCGGTCCGGTTGCCGTTGCCTACAACCTCGAGGGTGTTGACGTCGCTCTGACCCCGGCTCTGGTTGCTGAAATCTTCGACGGCAAGATCACCAAGTGGAACGACCCGAAGATCGCTGAGGTCAACGAAGGTGTCGATCTTCCGGAGAAGGACATCAAGGTTGTCTACCGCTCTGAGGAGTCCGGTACTACTGATAACTTCATGAAGTTCCTGAGCGCAGCTGCTCCGGAGCAGTGGCAGCACGAGGCTTCCAAGTCCTTCCCGACTGCTACTGGCCAGGGTGCTAACGGCTCGGCTGGTGTTGTCAACGAGGTCGCCAACATCGACGGTGCTATCACCTACGTCGAGGCTGGCTTCGCTGAGGACAAGGACCTGGGCATCGCCAAGATGGACTTCGGTCATGGCCCGGTTGAGCTGAACAACGACACCGTCGGTAAGGCTCTGGATTCCGTCACGTTCAAGACTGAGGGTCACAACATGGTTGTTGACACCGACGCTCTGTTCGCAATGGACGAGGAAGGCGCTTACCCGCTGGTTCTGACCACTTACGAAATCGTCTGCTCCGCTGGTTACGACGAGCAGACTCGTGACCTGGTTAAGAACTTCCTGAAGGTTGTTCTGGAAGAGGGCCAGGGTCCAGAGCTCGAAGAGCTGGGTTACATCCCGGTTCAGGGTGAGTTCAAGGACAAGCTGTCCGCAGCGGTTGACGCTATCAAGTAATTCTTTGCGCGCAACGCGGGTGAAAGCAGAGTTGGCTCTGTCGTTACCCGGTTGGCGCGAGGATCACTTCAGCCGGCCACGCAGATTTGAGCTGTAGGCCGAAAACCTGACGTAGACCGGTTGGCTTTATATATCGACACCTCAGTTGATTGAGTACCGCTCGTAGAGGGGTACTGAGGCCAATCGGTCTTCATGCGCGTTGAAGCACAAATCACTTCTACTTAGGAAATGAGATCATGAGTTCGTCGACTCCCATTGAAGGGAAGCAGGAGGCTGTAGACAGCAGTCTGTTGCAGTCCTCAGCACCGCAGGTGGATTCCTCCGGCGACGAGAGCTCGGAAGAGCAAGCCATTCAGACCGGCGTTGTTCGTCCTGGTGACCGAATCTTCAAGATTCTGGCGGTAGGATCTTCCGCATTGGTGACTGCCGCCATCATCGCAATTGCTGTGTTCCTGCTCCTGCGCGCAGTTCCGGCAATGTCCCGTAACGAAGCGAACTTCTTCACCTACACCGAACGATGGAACCTGGCGGATACCTCCGCCATGTACTTCGGTATTCCGAACATGTTTCTGGTGACCGTCGCGGTTTCCATCCTGGCGCTGATTCTGGCTATGCCGGTTGCGCTGGGTATTGCTATCTTCCTGACTGCCTATGCGCCAAAGAAGATGGTCAAGCCGCTGGGTTACCTCGTGGATTTGCTGGCTGCAGTGCCGTCGATTGTTTACGGTCTGTGGGGCTTTATGGCTCTCGGTCCGGCATTGGCTGGTCTGTACGGGTGGTTGGCTAAGACGCTGGGCTTTATCCCGATGTTTGCCCTGTACCCAAACTCGCCGGCATTCGAGACCGGTCGAAACCTCTTCACCGGTGGCATTGTGCTGGCAATTATGATTCTGCCGGTTATCGCGGCTACCACCCGTGAAGTCTTTGTTCAGACCCCGCGTGGTCACATTGAGGCATCGCTGGCTCTCGGTGCGACCCGTTGGGAGATGGTCAAGCTGGCTATTCTGCCATTCGGTCGTTCTGGTTTTATCTCCGGCTCGATGCTGGGTCTGGGACGTGCCCTCGGTGAGACGATGGCTCTGTACCTCGTAATCTCCCCGTCCTCGGCATTCCGTGGCTCGCTTTTCGACGGTGGTACCACCTTCGCAACCGCAATTGCTAATGCGGCACCGGAGTTCAATGACAACCTCAAGGCCGGCGCTTACATGTCCGCAGGTTTGGTGCTGTTCTTGCTGACCTTCGTGGTCAACTCCGCAGCCCGAATGATTGCGAAGAAGTAGCAAGGTCGTAGGAAAAGAAACGAGAAGTAACAATGACTAGTTCAACTACTGATTCTTCGCCTCACGGCCCTGCAGACATGGTCCCCACCACGGAGTCGGCTTTCACCCAAATTAAGGGTTCCCGCAAGGTGGCAGACAACGTCTCCACGGTCCTCATTTACTGCTGCATGGCTCTTGCCCTGATCCCGCTGGTGTGGGTTCTCTTCGAGCTTGTCGTCCGAGGCACCCCGTCACTGCTGAGTGGTGAGTGGTGGACTGCTTCCCAGCGTGGTGTCACTGTTGGTGCGTCTGCCGGTGGTGTTGCTCACGCAATCGTCGGTACCTTGGTTCAGGCTCTGGTCACGACTCTCATGACCGTGCCGTTCGGTATCTTCGTTGCCATCTACTTGGTCGAGTATGCAGGTAACTCCCGTCTGGGCAAGGTCACCACCTTCATGGTCGACATCCTCTCCGGTGTGCCGTCGATCGTCGCGTCGCTGTTCATCTACTCGATGTGGGTGGTCATGTTCGGCATGAGCCGTTCCGGTTTCGCTGTCTCGCTGGCGCTGGTTCTGCTGATGCTGCCGATCGTCGTGCGCAACACCGAGGAAATGCTGCGCATCGTTCCGCACGAGTTGCGTGAAGCCTCTTACGCTCTGGGTGTTCCGAAGTGGAAGACCATTTTGAAAATCGTGCTCCCGACCGCACTGTCGGGCATCGTCACCGGCATCATGCTGGCCGTCGCCCGCGTCATGGGTGAGTCCGCACCGATGCTGATCCTGGTTGCAACCTCGCGAATCATCACCTATAACCCGTTCGGCCAGTCGCAGTCCTCGCTGCCGCTGTTCATGCTGGACATGTACAAGGCCGGTAATACCGGTGCGGCATTCGACAAGATGTGGGGCGCAGCGCTCACGCTGGTTCTCATCATTGCCCTCATCAATATCCTGGCGCGCGTCATATCCGCCAAGTTCTCCGTCAAGAGCAGTTAATGCTGGGCGCCTAACGTCCGCTATTTCAAGGAAGGTTTTTGAAAGACCATGGCTAAGCGCCTAGACCTTAACGATGTCAACATCTACTACGGCGATTTCCACGCTGTGCAGAACGTCGACCTGCACGTCCCGCCACGTTCCGTTACCGCATTCATTGGCCCGTCCGGCTGTGGTAAGTCCACCGTGCTCCGTTCGCTGAACCGTATGCACGAGGTCATCCCGGGTGCCTACGTCACTGGCGAGGTGCTTCTCGACGGCGAAAACATCTATGGCCCGAAGATCGATCCGGTCTCTGTTCGTAACACCATCGGTATGGTGTTCCAGCGCCCGAACCCGTTCCCGACCATGTCCATCGAGGACAACGTCGTGGCTGGCCTGAAGTTGGCTGGTGTTAAGAACAAGGCTCATCTCCAGGAGGTTGCCGAGAAGTCCCTGCGCGGCGCCAACCTCTGGGATGAGGTCAAGGACCGCCTGGACAAGCCGGGTGGCGGCCTCTCTGGTGGTCAGCAGCAGCGTCTATGCATCGCACGCGCAATTGCAGTTGAGCCGGAAGTTCTGCTGATGGACGAGCCGTGTTCCGCACTGGACCCGATTTCCACTCTGGCAATCGAGGACCTGATTCATGAGCTGAAGGAAGAATTCACCATCGTCATCGTGACCCACAACATGCAGCAGGCAGCTCGTGTGTCCGATCAGACCGCATTCTTCTCCCTCGAGGCAACCGGTAAGCCGGGTCGCCTGGTTGAGGTTGGCCCGACCAAGAAGATCTTCGAGAATCCAGACAAGAAGGAAACCGAGGACTACATCTCCGGTCGCTTCGGTTAAACGCTTTGCGTATGCCGTAATAAGCCAAAAAGAGCCCCGTACTTCACGCGTGTTCACGCGAGGTACGGGGCTCTTATTGTTGTTGCAGTTTATGAGATTGCTGTTTGTTTCGGTGTGGGGCCGGGGGTGAAAATAATGTTTGTTTTGGGGCGGAATTGTCTGTTTGTTATCGGGCGGGGTAATCTTCCGAAGACGCAATCGAGCGTCCCCCGGAAAACTGTAGAGGGATCTGGGTAAATATATTTACATAGGAGTTATTCAATTATGGATAACCAGCAAAACGCGCAGTTCAATCCTCAGTTTTCCCCTGTGGGTGAGCAATCTTGGCCAGTAATCGCCGAAGAGAAAGCGCCGAAGCCAATTGTCGGTTACATTGCACTTGTAGTTGCGATTATTGGTTTACTCGGTTGTATCCCGGGGGCTTTGATTATTGGTTGGGTGGCGCTACCGGTTGCATTTATTTTATCGGTCGTCGGACTGTTTCAGCGCGCAACTACCAAAAAACCAGCTCTTATCGCTCTGATTCTTTCTGTGTTGGGATTGCTCATTGCGCCAATTGTATTTGTTTCTTCGGTAGGCAATGCCGTGGATGATGCGTTCAATCGGGATACGACTGCCTCTAGCCCGGATGGAAGCAAATCTGATTCTTCCGATTCTGGTGCTGTGGGCAGTAGTCGGGAGAATCCGTTGCCGATTGGAACGACCATCGAAAGTGAGCAGTGGGCCATTACTATCGATAGCGTAAATCTAAACGCTAACGATGAGGTTCTGGCGGAAAATCAGTTCAATGACCCTGCTCCAGAGGGGTTTGTATACGGACTTGTGCATGTTACTGCAAAGTACAAGGGGAATGACCCTCAGGGGCAGAGTTCCTGGCTTGGTATTAATTATGTAACTGCAGGTGGCCAAACCACGGACGAAACGGAGCTTTGGGCGGTGGCGCCTGACGAGTTTGACACCCTCGAGACGGTGTATGAGAACGGTGAAATCGCAGGTAACGTGGTGATTGTTGTGCCCATTGATGGGGCAGACCAGGGTGTTCTGGCAGTCACCCCAGATTTAATGTCAAAGAAGTCTTTTGTTGCTGTCTCTTGAGTGGCGGCTGACTCTTGGGTCGTGGGGATGGACACGATATAAGAATCGGCATTCTCCAGACATCTAACGCGAAAAGTGATCGCGCAAACAGTTACTGACTAGGTTTATGACAGGTGAATAACGTTTACTCGCAGTAAAGTGTCATAAACCTAGTCAGTTTCTCGGTTTGAGGCGGTGTTGTGGCTGGGGCGGTGTTGTGGCTGGGGCAGTGTTTAGCCCAGTGTGGCTTAAAAACGGCTCCACTCCGGCCTAAAAACTCGCGCCCCAGGCCAGCAGCCACCCCCAACATCCCTAGAGCTCAGCCCAACACCCACCCCCCCTCCAACACCCAGCCCGCCGAGCAGCCCAACACCCAGCCTCCCAACAGCCTGCAGCTTCACGAACCTACATCCGCAGGTGACGCTCCAAGGCCTGCAGGCGTTGGTTAAAGCTGCGCTGGTCGCGCTCATCCTCGAGCTTGTCCAGGTAGACATCGCGCTTGTAACCGGTGGCCAGGTAAATAATTCGGGCGGCAACCTCGACGGCGTGATCCGCGTAGCGCTCGTAGAAGCGGCTCAGCAGGGTGACATCCACTGTCTGCGCAGGGGAGTGCGGCCAATTATCGTCGTTGGTCAGCGTAAACAGGTGCTGGTGAATGTCATCGATGCTGTCATCGGTCTTATCCAAGGCCAATGCCTGGTCAACGTCGTAGTCGATGAGCACCTGACGGGTTTCGTGCGTCATCTGCTCAGATACGGAGGCCATCTCGCGGAAGAACCCCTCCACGGGCTCCGGCAGTGCCTTGTTCGGGTGGCGACGCCGGGCAACGTTGGCAATATGCACACTCAACGCGCCCATGCGGGAGATGTCCTCGACAATGTAGAGGCCACTGACAATCTGTCGGAGGTCACCAGCCACAGGAGCTTCGCGGGCCAACAGCTCGAAGGCTCGCTGCTCCGCATCCTGGCGCAGGTCGTCGAGAGAATCAATCTGGGAAAGAACGGTTTCAGCCGAGACTAAATCAGCCTCAAAGAGGGCCTTGTTCGCAAGCTTGTGCATGGAGCCAACTCGGTCACACATCACAATCAGGCTGTGGGCCAAGTTGTCCATTTGTTCTCGGTAGACAGTGCGCATGCGTTCCATAGTAGGCAATCCTCAACAACGTCGCGCGTTAGTGGGGAGCCCCCAATTACCCCTCGTAAAGTTATGTAAACACTCGCTCAGAACCGAAGCTTAGCCACCGGAGTGCATAATCTCCGCGCCCTCGGGCACGGTGTCGTCCTCCGGGTCGTCCAGCCAGCCCTCCGGCAAGACCACCTTTGCAGGGGACCCCTGTCGGCCGCGGGCGCCGTCGGCGTCCTCCGGGCGGGCGTGGGCGCTGGGGCCGTCGTAAAGCGGTGCGAGAATCTCGTCGAGCGTTGCCAGCGAATCGACGCGCGCAAGAGACTTCCGCACCTCACTGCCGGCAGGGTAACCGCGCAGGTACCAGGCGATGTGCTTGCGCAGGTCGCGGCAGCTCTTACGTTCGCCCTCGTGCTCCACGAGCAGTTCCGCGTGACGACGGATAATCCCCGCGACCTCACCAAATGTTGGTGCCGGCGGCACTTCTTCGCCACGCAGCTCGGCGGACAACTGCGCGAACAGCCACGGGCGGCCAAGGCAGCCGCGACCGACGACGACACCGTCGCAGCCGGTCTCGTCGAGCATTTTGCGGGCATCGGTGGAGGCAAAGATGTCGCCGTTGCCAAGCACCGGGATATCGCTGTAGCCGGAGTCGACCATGTGCTCCTTCAGCCGCGCGATCTGCGACCAGTCAGCGTGGCCGGAGTAGCGCTGCGCTGCGGTGCGGGCATGCAGAGCCACAGCCTGGGCGCCCATCTCAGCGGCGATGCGGCCGGCATCGAGATGCGTGTGGTGCTCGTCGTCGATACCGACGCGGAATTTCACGGTCACCGGGATGTCCGTGCCCTCAGCGGCTTTTACCGCTGCGGCGACGATGTTGCCGAAGAGACGGCGCTTATACGGCAGTGCCGAGCCGCCGCCCTTGCGAGTGACCTTCGGTACCGGGCAGCCGAAGTTCATATCGATGTGGTCGGCGAGGTTTTCGTCGACAATCATCTTTGCGGCCTCGTAGGTCCACTTCGGGTCAGTGGTGTAGAGCTGCAGGCTGCGCGGGTTTTCGTCAGGCGCGAAGGTGGTCATGTGCATGGTCTTCTCGTTGTGCTCGACCAGTGCTCGCGCGGTGACCATCTCGCAGACATAGAGGCCCGAGACCGTGCCTGTACGCTGCAGCTCCTGCTCGCGGCACAGCGTTCGGAATGCCACGTTGGTGACACCGGCCATCGGAGCGAGTACCACGGGGGAAGCGAGCTCAAAGGGGCCGATGTGCATGTGCGCGGACGTGGCATCGGCGGGCTTGGCGGCGCTGAGTGGACTCGTGGAGGTATCTAACACGTACAGTATTGTGTCACGCTGAACTGCCGTTTTCGAATCTGTTTTGGGCGGCCGGTTGAATCGCCCCGGTTAGCGCTGCGTCCGCGGATGCCTGACGACGATCACCGTCCGGCGACCCCTCCCACCGGGCAGGTCGGTGGTATTCCGAAGAATTTCCAGGATGTGGTTCGACTCTTCGTCGAGGTGTTCGGTGGGTTCGTCGAGAAGCAGGATTGGCGCTGTGCTGACAAGTGCCCGGGTGAGAATGAGCCTGCGCCGCTGACCACCCGAGAGACTGTCCGCGCCGCTGTCCAGAATCGTGTCCAGGCCGTCGGGTGCGGCATCGACCCAATTGCGCAGGCCCACGGCGTCCAGTACGGAGTAGATGTCATCGTCGCTGACCTGCGGGTTACCAATAGAGATGTTGTCCCGCACCGTCGTGGCGAAAATGTGCTCATCCTCGGCGATAAAACGCACCAAGTCGCACTGCTCCGTGTTTACGTGGGGCTCTCCGGCACTTGCCGCACTGCGCCACAGCTCACGTCCGTCTCCGTCAGTGATAGTCACCGTGCCCGCAACCGGCGGGATTAGTCCGGCGATTGTCTTCAGCAGCGTGGTCTTTCCGCTTCCCGACGGCGCCGTGATCTCCCGGTAGTCGCCAAAGGTGACCTCGAAGTTTTGCATCGGCAGTTGAGCTGGCTGGGCAGCGGGCTCTTCCGCAGTATTCGAACTGTTGTCGTCGGGGTAGCCCACGATTAAGTCTTGAACCTGCAGAGTTGGCCGAACTGTCAGGTGGTTCTGAGCGAGCGGGGACGTGTGGATTGGCGCTGTGGGGACTGGGGCTGAGCGCATGGCATCCGCTTCCCCTGATTCACTCGCACTTGACGCGAGCGTCAGCAAGGCTTCCCTCGATTGCGCCAGTGTTTGCGCAGCAGCTGGCAGCGGACCAACCGACTCAAAAGCCGCCAGCGGCACCAGAACCAGAACCGTCAGCCACTCGGGAGAGTGCAGCAAACCGCCGCCAGCGCCCCCGGCCGAATCCGTCACTAACCACGACGCTACGACCACGGTCAGGACAGCGGTCAACACGCTAGCCGCGGTGCTCAGTGCGGAGGCGCGGGCATTTGCTCGACCTGCGGCGTCATCGATGGCCGCAACCGTTTTGCTGGAGGATGACGCGGCAGAGACTGCCTCATCCAACTGGCCGTGGATACGCAGGCCGGCGGCGTCGGAAAGCAGCGCTTCGACGGCAGCGGCATGCGACTGAAGCGCGGCCGCGCGACGCTGACTTGAGCGCGCAGTGGTGCGATACGTCAGGTAAGGAGCAACACCGCCGGCCAGAAGCAGTCCCACCGCCAGGAGAACCGCAGCGGCAGGCGAGAGTAGAGCCACAAAAATGACGGCGATGAGAGAGGTCATCAGCGCCACCAATGCGGGCACTATTGATCGCACGACGGCATCGGCAAGTGCGTCAATATTCGCCCCAAGCGCTGTGACAATATCGGAACGCTCACGCAGCGCCAGCGTACGGTCGGCCACGAAATGCTCCCATAGCTTCACGCGCGAGCGCTCGGCGGTGCGCAACGCCACATCGTGGGAGACCAACCGGTCGAGGTATCGAAACGCAGCTCGCGAAATACCCAGCGCGCGCACAGACGTCACCGCCAAGGTGATGTCCATCAGCGGTGGCATCTGCCAAGAACGCGTAATCAGCCACGCCGACACCACGGTCAGACTCAGCGCGGACAGCAGCGTGATGATGCCCGCCAACACCGGCCACACCAGGTCGCGGGGTTTCACCAGGCGACGAAGCGCTTGCAGAGTAGTCATCGCGACTGCACCTCCACCACGCCGTCGGCGGCCGCAATCAACAGCGGATCATGGCTGGTGGCAATCACTGTGGCTCCGCGCCGGGCACGTGCGTGCAGGAGCCTAATCACGGACTGCGCACTGTCGGCATCCAGGTGAGCTGTCGGTTCATCGAGGAGGACGAGGTCGCGGGTGTCGTCGGCAAGCTCGCGCCGAAGCGCCTCCCGCTGACGTTGCCCGAGCGAGCGCCGCGAATTGTCTCCCACCGTCGCTGCGTCCAACACTGGGCGCTGGGGCAGCCACGCGATGCGCCGCAGCAGATCCTGGTCACGGAGAATGCGCTGGCCGTCGCGAATAGTTACGGAGCCTTCCAACCCCTCGTGCACGATGCCGGCGACCGCAAGCAGCGCTGTCGTCTTGCCCACGCCGTTCGGCCCCGCCAGCACCGTCACTGTGCCTGGCTGCGCGATGGCGCTTAATTCACTTGGCCGCACGCCGTCTCGCCCCGGCGCGGAAAGGCGTTCGAACACGACCGTGGGGGCGCTGTGGACACTGCTTGACGACGTTCCTTCGGCCACCTCTTCCACAGTTTCAGAGGTGGTGTCTGTGGAGTTTGGAGTCTGGCCAGCGTCCTTGTCTAACAGTTCCGTGACTTCGGTGGCAGCGACCACACCGTCCTGGGCGGCGTGGAATTTCTGGCCAACCTGGCGCACCGGGCCATAGATTTCTGGGGCGATGATGAGCACTGCCAGGCCGGTCGCCAGTGTCATGTGGCCTCCCAGAAGTCGGAAACCGATGCCGACGGCGATGAGGGCAATTGACAGGGTGGCGAGGAATTCCAGGACCGCCGCGGAGAGGAAAGCGATGCGCAGGACCTCCATGGTGGATTTCCGGTGGCGGGCCGACAGGCGCTTGATTTCCTCGCTGGGGGCATCGGCCATGTTGTGCGCTTTGAGAGTTGGCAGGCCGATGACCAGGTCGAGGATTTGGCCACGCACGGTGCCGATGTCGGCCAGACGACGTTCTGTGCGGCCCTCAGTGAGGCGACCTACCAGCCACATGAACAGCGGAATAAGAGGCAGCGTGACAACCGCGATGGCAAAAGATGGGAGGTCCAACCAAGCGACCGCGGCCAGTGCCATCGGGGTAGCCAGCGCTGCGGCCACCAGTGCGGGGAGGAATTCCGCCACGTAGACGGCCACACCATCGAGCCCGACCGAAAGCAATGCGCGCCAGTGCACGGTGTCGACAGTGCGAGGATCGCGCAGAGCCAGGGCTCGCAGTGCCCGGCTGCGCAGGTCTGTGGCCACGCGTGCACCCGCAGATTGGCCGAAACGCACGAGCGCGTAGGAGCAGGCCACCCGAACGAATACAGCGGCCGTGGCTATCAGCGCGAATAATGTCCAATTAGGAGTTGCCTCACCCAGAACCTGCGCCGTAATAGTGCCGATTGCCAGCCCCAACGCGATTGTGGCACCTGTGCTCGCGGCGGTCAGTGCGCCCGCGAAAATGACCCAACGCCAGGCTGGGGCCGACAGCTTGAATAGTTTCGGATCGACAGGTGCCACTTTTTAGAAACTAACCTCCAACGGACGGTCTACTGCGAGACCCTACGTTCAGCCATCAACCGCTTGCGGAATACCCAGTATGTCCACGCCTGGTAGGCAATCACCAGTGGGGTAATCACCAGCGCGGTCCAGGTCATGATTTTCAGCGTGTAAGGGTTAGAGGCGGAATTCCAGATATCGAGGGAAACGCCGTCGGCAAGCGTCGTCGGCATCAGATACGGGTACATGGCGCCGAAGACAACGGTGGTGACGGCGACTACGGTGACCGCGGTTGCGGAAAAAGCGATGCCATCGCGGTTGCCTACGGTTGCGGAGATGGCAATGACCAACCCCGCGACGGCGATGACGACAACAGCCCACAGCCAGGTCTTTCCGTAGCCCAGCTGTGTCCAGATGAGGAACACGCCGCCAAATATCAGCGCCGACAGTGCCGGAATTCGAGCGGCGTTGCCGACCTCGTCGCGTAGCTTGCCGGCGGTCTTCAGCCGCAGGAACGTAACTGCGTGAAGAGCGAACACAGCCGCAAACGCAATCCCGCCGACCAGGGCGTACGGGTTCAGCAACCCGAGCAGGGTACTAAAGCCGGAGTCCAAGTTCTTGTCGGCATTCAGCGGGACACCACGCACCAGGTTCGCGACCGCTACGCCCCACAGAATCGGCGGCAACCAGGAGCCGAAGATGATTGCGCGGTCGCACCAGGCGCGCCAGCGCTCATCGTTGACTTTGAAGCGCCATTCCAGCCCGACAATACGGACAATCAACGCCACCAGAATCAGGAAGAGCGGCAGGTAGAAGCCGGAAAACATGGACGCATACCATTCCGGAAATGCCGCGAAGAGCGCGCCGCCAGCGGTAATTAGCCACACTTCGTTGCCGTCCCATACCGGCCCGATAGTTCCGAGCATCGCTTTACGACGCGGTTCATCGCGGCCAACGAACGGCAGCAGCATTCCGACGCCGAAGTCAAAGCCCTCGAGCAGGAAGTAGCCAGCGAAGAGGAACGCGATCAGGATAAACCACAAAACGGGAAGATCTAATCCGAACATGTCAGAGATACATCCTTATCTACTTTGTGTCCTCAGTCGCGGAGACTTCGGAGTCGGGGCTGGCAGCGGACTGGGCATGGACCTTGTTGAATCGAACCGGAGACGAGATGATCGCGCCCAGATTGGTAGCGATTGGTGACGACGGGCCAGCGTGCTCGGGGTCATTGCCGATGGCGTTGATAGCCTCAGCGGATTCGGTCGGAGGTCCGGCAATAACTGCGCGGCGAATCAACCAGAACCACACCACTGCCAAAATCAGGTAGAGCAGGGTAAAGCCCACCAGGGTGATAATCACCGTGGCCGGTGCGTGGTCGGACACACCCATATCGACGGTCATGCGAATCAGCTCGGTGCGCGGGTCGCCCGCGTGATCCGGGTTCGGGTGCACAATCCAGGGCTGACGGCCCATCTCCGTAAAGATCCAGCCAGCGCTGCTGGCCAAGAACGGGAACGGAATCGCGAGGATACTGCAAGCGGCGAAAATGCGGGCTCGCTTGCCCGTCGGCACGCGCCCCTTGCGAGTAAATAGCCAAGCGAAAAACGCGATAGCCAGAGAACCGACCATGAGCCCAATCATGGCGCGGAAAGACCAGTATGTGACGAACAGATTCGGAGAGTAATTGCCTGGGCCGAAGACCGCCTCAGCTTTTTCTTGCAGGTCCTGCACGCCCTGGAGCGTGACGCCACTGAACTTGCCCTCGGCCAGGAAAGGCAGCACCCATGGCACCTCGATGAGATGCAGCACCGAGTCGCAATTGTTGTGCGTACCGACGGTCAGAATCGAGAACATTGGATCTGTCTGCGTGTGGCACAGGGACTCGGCCGATGCCATCTTCATCGGCTGCTGCTCGAACATAAGCTTGGCCTGGATATCGCCGGTGATAAACACCGCCAGCGAGCTGAGCACAGTTGTCCAGAGCCCGACCTTCATGGACTTGTGAAACGTCCGTTCGTGAACAGTATTGCTCTGGCCACCGCGGCGGCTCTGAACCAGCCACCAGCCACTGACGCCGACAACGAGCGTGCCGGCGGTAAGGAAAGAGCTGGCCACGGCATGCGGGAAAGCTGCCAAGGCAGTGGAGTTGGTCAACAGTGCGCCAAAGTCTGTAAGCTCTGCGCGGCCGGTTTCCGGGTTGTAGACCGCGCCTACAGGATGCTGCATGAACGAATTGGCGACGATGATGAAATACGCCGAGATATTCACCGCAATAGCGACAATCCAAATCGAGAGCGTGTGCATCCAGGTGGGAATACGCCCCCAGCCGAAAATCCACAGTCCCAGGAAAGTGGATTCCAGGAAGAATGCGATGAGGCCTTCAAGAGCCAGCGGGCCGCCGAAGACATCACCGATCATGCGGGAGTACTCCGACCAGTTCATACCGAACTGGAATTCCTGGACGATACCCGTGGCTACGCCCATGGCGAAGTTAATAATGAAGATGGTGCCGAAAAGCCGCGTCGCTCGGTACCAAAGGTCATTTTTCGTCGTGGCCCACAGTGTCTGCATGAGCGCGACGAGCGGAGCTAGACCAATTGTCAGTGGGACAAAAATGAAGTGGTAGACGGTGGTTATGCCAAATTGCCAACGAGATATATCGACGACATCCATGTTTCCTCGACTGAAAAAGTAGACATAAACGATGCGTGTACTTCGTCGGATTTGTCGAAGCCTGCATCAAGTGCCCGCAGTATTCCTGCTTATTAATTCAGTCGGACAGGAGGGGTAAAAAGTTCCGGGGTGTGAACTTATCGACGCGGGCAGGGCAAAACTCCGGAGGGCAATTATTAAAAACAAGCGCGTAATTGCTAGGCTATTTTGTTGCGCGGGCCTTTAGCTCAGCTGGTAGAGCTACGGACTTTTAATCCGCAGGTCGCGGGTTCGAGCCCCGCAGGGCCCACAAGCACGCAAAACCCCAGGTCATCAACAGCCTGGGGTTTTGTAGTATCTTGCCTGTATTTGCCCTCTGTGGCACCTACTTCTCCCGCTTGTGGTAGCCCATCCGTGGCTTGAAGCCCGCCGGGTGCTTAAGCTGCGCCACTGCATCGGCGACTATCAAGCGGAAGCGTGGCTTCATCGGTGGCATCTGTGAGATCTGGAACCATCCGACATCAGTGGATTCATCATCAGCGACATAGGGGACGTCGTCGCCAACAACACTGCAGCGCATGGAGATATCCAGATATGAGGAAACATCGCCGTTGAGGTGTTCGATAGGGCCAACGGCGCCAGTTCCAAGCAGGGCCTCAACTGTGACATCGAGTCCCGTTTCTTCCTTTACCTCTCGCACGGCGGCGTCGTGAGGCTGCTCGTCCGGGTCGATAATTCCGGTGACTGGGGTCCATTCACCATTATCGGAGCGACGAACCAGCAAGACCTCGGGCAAGGCGTACATCGGTGCATTCGGCGGAACATCGCGAATGACGATAGCCGTGACACCGGGGAGCCAGAGCGGAGCGTGGCCCACTTTTTCACGGAGCTGAACAATGAAATCCGGAATTGCCATAGTTGCGAGCTTATCTGAGTACTAGTAGCGTCCGCGGAAATAGTAAGAAACTCCAGTTCAACCGTGGATTTTGGGAAAAGGGTACTTATCCTCTATAGTTCTTTACGTTGCCAAGAGCGCGCGCAAATGCAATGTTCATACACTGCAGGTGTACGCGGAGTGTGCCACTGAGTGGGCAACTCTTTGCAGCGTTAAGTCGGGCTCCCATCGTCTAGAGGCCTAGGACTCCGCCCTTTCACGGCGGCAACACGGGTTCGAATCCCGTTGGGAGTACCACTAAAAATCATGATGGCCCTGTGGCGCAGTTGGTTAGCGCGCCGCCCTGTCACGGCGGAGGTCGCGGGTTCAAGTCCCGTCAGGGTCGCAATTCTAAACGCCAGTTCCGGTTGGAGCTGGCGTTTTTTGCTTTTGGTGGGTTAAGGGTCAAAATGTGTGTCTGGCTCGGCGTGTCGCGGGGGTTAGATTTGGCCTTTTTGAATGCCGATTGAGTGGGTGTAGTCGGTGT